>NZ_LMDX01000004.1:0-1148 GCF_001425225.1 Ensifer sp. Root127 | reverse complement strand
CAGGTTATCATCGTTGGAGACGATTGCCCGGAGAAGCTCCGGATCCTCGCCGAGAATTTCGGCGACATATTTGAGCGTGCGGACATAGGTGATTGTTGCCATTAGGCTGCCTCGGCGCGGCTGGTGGCGACAGGTGACCAATGCCAAGGAAGCAGTTCGTCGAGGCGATTGATCTTGTGATCGTGGATGCGGTCGAGCACATCGGCGAGATAGGCCTGCGGGTCGATACCGTTCATCTTCGCCGTCTCGATGATGGTCATGGCTCGCGCCAGGGTTTCCGCGCCGGTGTCGGCGCCGGCGAATAGCCAATTGCGCCTACCCACGCCAATCGGACGCAGGGCGCGCTCAGCGGCATTGTTGTCGATGGCGACACGACCGTCGTCCAGGAACAGGCAGAACGAGGACCACCTGCTCAGGCCATACCGGAAGGCTTGAGCCAAATCGCCCTTGCCTGGAATATGGGTCAGTTGCGCTTCGGCCCAAACGCGGAATGCGTCCACCCTTGACTTGCTGTGCTTCTGACGTGCGGCAAGGCGGATATCGGCAGGTTGACCGGCAATGTCCCGTTCGATGTCGTAAAGCGCGCCGATACGGTCGAGAGCCTCGCGTGCGATCTCGGATTTGTTCGATGTCCAGATATCATGGAAGTCGCGGCGCCAATGCGCCCAGCACGCTGCTTCCCGAAAGCGGCGCGCGCCATCTGCTCCAGGTTCATAGAGCTTTCCGTACCCTTTGTAGCCGTCGGCTTGAAGGATACCGCTTGCCTGCCGGAGATGACGATGGACGTGTTCTTGCTTCCAGTCCGGGGCGAAGTAGTAGACCGCACCAGGCGGGGCAGCACCCGCCCATGGCCGTTGATCTCGGACATATGTCCAGATCCTGCCTTTCTTCACGCCTTTGCCCAATCCCTTGTCTCGTAGCGAACGATCCAGCACCCGGATCGGGGTGTCGTCGGCATGGAGGAGGTCACTGCCCATGATCGCCGCTTCGATCCGCTCGATTAGCGGCTGGAGCACCTGCATGGCACGACCRCACCAATCGACCAGYGTGCTATCGGGGATATCGGCGCCCATGCGGGCGAAGATCTCGTTCAGACGATACAGTGGCAGATGGTCGTCGAACTTGGAGACCAGGATGTAGGCCAGAAG
>NZ_LMDX01000003.1:0-148167 GCF_001425225.1 Ensifer sp. Root127 | reverse complement strand
TCGACACATCAGCAATTGTTGCGATCGCGTTCAACGAACCGGACGCAGAAACCTACGAGCAAAAAGTAGTCGACGCTCCGCGGCGTTTCATTTCAGCTGCGACAATTCTTGAACTGTCCATCGTGATCGAGGCTCGCCTCGGCGAGGCGGGCGCTGCCGAGCTCGATCTATGGCCCTACAAAGCGGGTGTCGAAGTCGTCGCTGTCGACGCGGAACAGATTGCTATTGCAAGACGTGCCTGGCGCAACTTTGGCAAGGGCCGGCACCCGGCGAGCCTGAATTTTGGGGACTGTTTTTCCTATGCGCTGGCCAAGTCGCGCAACGAGCCATTGCTCTTCAATGGTGACGATTTCTCGCGCACAGACATAGAGGCAGCATGACAAACGACGAGCGGGGTCGTCGCACACAAACGGTGAGCGGAGCCCCTAGCCCGGGGTCGATCGCGCCGACCGTTCAAAAATCGAGGGCGGCGTTGTCGACCACTTCCTTCATCACGAAGAACGTCCTTGTCTGGCGGACGCCCGGCAGCGCGATCAGCTGCGTCCCGTGGATCCGATTGAAATCGGTCATGTCACCCACGCGAATTTTCAAGAAGTAGTCGAAGTCGCCGGCAACGAGATGACAGTCGAGGATGAACTTCAGCTTCTCGACCGCCTTTTCAAATTCGCGAAAACTCTCCGGCGTCGAGCGATCGAGCACCACGCCGACCATGACCAGCGCGCCGCGATCGACCTTCTGCGGCGCCACAAGCGCACGCACATTGCTGATGTAACCTTCCTCGAACAGCCTCTGCGTCCGTCGGTGGCATGTCGCAGCACTGACATCGACCATTTGCGCCAGCTCCGCATTGGTCAGCCGGCCGTTCTTCTGCAGCAGGCGCAGCATCTTGAGATCGATACGATCGAGTTCACCTTGCATGGAAGAATCTTCCTTATTCGTCGTGATATGCGGATGTAATCTGTGATCTTATGCAATTCGCCGGGGCAAATGCAAAATCTTTGCATGAGATTAGAGAGCACCTTCCACGTGATGGGTGGTAGCGTTTCCTGACTTTCAAAACAGAAGGAAGGGAACAACATGCTGGAAAAATTCGAACGTTACCCGCTCACCTTCGGGCCGACGCATATCGAGAAACTCGACCGGCTCTCGGGCCATCTGGGCGGTCAGGTCGAGATCTACGCCAAGAGAGACGACTGCAATTCCGGCCTCGCCTTCGGCGGCAACAAGCTGCGCAAGCTGGAATATATCATTCCGGATGCGCTCAGCTCCGGAGCCGATACGCTGGTGTCGATCGGAGGCGTTCAATCGAACCACACGCGCATGATCGCCGCCGTTGCCGCCAAGATCGGGTTCAAATGCCGGTTGGTGCAGGAGAGCTGGGTGCCGCACGAGGACGCCGTCTACGACCGCGTCGGCAACATCATGCTCAGCCGTATCATGGGCGCCGAGGTCCAGATGGTCGATGAAGGTTTCGACATCGGCATCCGCCAAAGCTGGGAGGCTGCGATCGAGGACGTGAAAGCGCGTGGCGGCAAGCCCTACGCCATCCCCGCCGGCGCCTCCGTGCACAAGTTCGGTGGGCTGGGCTATGTCGGCTTTGCCGAGGAGGTGCGTGCGCAGGAGGAAGAGCTTGGCTTCAAGTTCGACTACATCGTCGTCTGCACCGTCACCGGCTCGACCCATGCCGGCATGCTGGTGGGCTTTGCCAAGGACGGCCGCCAGCGGCAGGTCATCGGCATCGACGCCTCGTTCACCCCGGCGCAGACAAAAGCACAGGTTCTCGACATTGCTCGCGGGACCGCCGAGTTGGTCGAGCTCGGCACCGATCTCACCGAAGAGGACGTGGTGCTGCTCGAGGATTATGCCTATCCGGTCTACGGCGTGCCCTCCGACGAGACCAAGGCGGCGATCCGGCTTTGCGCCCGCCTCGAGGGCATGATCACCGACCCCGTCTATGAAGGCAAATCGATGCAGGGCATGATCGATCTCGTTCGCAAGGGCTATTTTCCCGAGGGATCAAAGGTTCTTTATGCCCACCTCGGCGGCGCCCCAGCGCTCAACGGCTACGGCTACACCTTCCGCAACGGCTGATATCTCCGCCGGCCGCCGGGTATCTCGACCCACCGCTTCGAGCGCTACGGCCGGGCAGGACTGTCCGGCCGTGGACAAGAGGACATCAATTCAGGCGAGAGCGCGATCGACCGCCGCAAGCGCATGGAGTTCGGTGGTGTCGAAAACCGGAACGGGGCTGTCGGCTTGGGAGATCAACAGCATGATCTCGGTGCAGCCCATGATGATCGCCTGGGCGCCGCGTTCCGCCAGTCGCTGAATGACCTGACGGTAGGCGTCGCGCGACGCGTCCTCGACACGGCCGACAACGAGCTCCTTGTAGATAATGTCGTGGACGGTTTTCCGGTCCTCTTCGCCGGGCACCAGAACGTCCAGCCCATGCCGTTCGATCAGCCGCCCCTTGTAGAAATCCTGCTCCATGGTGAAGGCCGTGCCGAGCAATCCGACGCGGCTGAGGCCGAGCGCCTTGATCTTCTCCGCCGTCGGGTCGGCAATATGCAAGAGCGGAATGGAGACGGCTGCGGATATGGCATCGGCCATCCGGTGCATGGTGTTGGTGCAGATCACCAGGAAATCCGCGCCGCCGGCTTCAAGGCGGCGGGCCGCATCGGTCATTTCGCCCGTCAGGGCCGACCAGTCGCCAATATGCTGCAACCGCTCGATCTCACCGAAATCCATCGACCACATCAGGCTCTTGGCCGAGTGCACGCCGCCCAGGCGCGCCCGGACTTCCTGATTGACGATACGATAGTATTGGGCAGAGCTTTCCCAACTCATGCCGCCGATAAGTCCCATGACCTTCAATGCACTTGTCCTTCCCGATTGCGAGCAAACCTCAAGCTCGGCGATCCTAATTTCTGCCACATCCGCCGCCGCACAAGCAACACACGCTAATGGATCTCGTGCCAGAGCTCCGCCCCGCAGCGTGGACAAGGCGGCACCATTTCGCCCGGAGAAAGCTTGAGGACTTCGGCGCACTGCACGCAGGCAAGACGGCGTTTCTCACGAACGGCGGATCCGGACCGGAACTGCGTCGGCTTGCTGACGTCCCAGGGCGGCTCGATCAACAGCCCCTGCCTGGTCGACGGCTCATCGAAGGTGAAAACCGACAGCAGCCCGTTGGTTTCGAAATAGGCGGCCCGCACCTGTCCGAGATGCCGCACCTGCTTCAGGCGGAGCTGCTCGAACAGCTCGTCGTGGCCAACGTTCAGCCGCTTCAGCGCCTTCCAGAGGATTGCGCCATCGCGCACCACCTCGACGCTGACGCCCTCGATCACGTCCTCGAGCTTTCGGTTGCGAGCAACGATGTAGCTCAACGACTTGTCCAGCAGCACGACCACGGTGATGACGACGATGCAATGGACGAGCGGAACGTCGGGATAGAACATCGCATCGCCAACCGCAGAGCCAAGCGCGATCACCAGCAGGAACTCCACCAGCGAGAGCTGGCCGATCGACCGGCTGCCGATCCATCGGATCAGGAACAGCGTGTAGGCGTAGATGATCAGCGTCCTCAGCGCGATCTCGAGCAGGAAAAGCGGCGGCTCGTCGCCGATCATCATCCTGCCGAGATCGAAAGCCACGAACGGCTCATTCATGGGAACACTCCTCCACAAGGCGCCGGGAGGCGCTGACGGTTGCTCGTTTTCTATCTGTAGCGCTGGATGAGAAAGGCGAGAGCGAAGTGCGGCCCGGGCGCGTGCGGCGTCATCGCCGTCCCGAACTTTTTGCCGCCATGAATGAACCAAAGCCGACACGAGGCGTTTGCCTATCAGCGCAACCACAACGTCAGGAGATTCGCAGATGGATTGGAATCGTGTTGAAGGCAACTGGAAGCAGTTCAAGGGCAAGGTCAAGGAACAGTGGGGCAAGCTCACCGACGACGACCTCGATCAGATCGCCGGCAAGCGGGATCAGCTCGAAGGCAAGATCCAGGAACGCTACGGCATCGAAAAGGACCGCGCTCGCCGCGATATCGACGAATGGTATGGACGTCAGCTCTGACCGTTCAACGATTTCAGAAACCCCGCTCCGGCGGGGTTTTTTTCTGAGAGCACGACGGAAATGGAACTTTGTCAGGCCAGCCGGGTTGTTGGCGTGGCCGCAACAGTGGCCGCATCATGACCCCAGGGAGAAATCCGACAACGATGGGAAGACCCGTGCAAGAGAACCGGCCCGTGGCTCAAAGAGACGTGGTATACGGCTGGAGCAAGATCTATGATCTGACCGAATTCATCCGCGCCTATGATCTGCCGCCGCTCGAAGCCCGGCCCTTGTTTGAGAAATATGGCCCGTCGCGGCAGGCCCTGGATGCCGCCATGAAAGCACGCAAAAGCTGTACATGAGAGCATCTTTCGAAGACCGGAGAACCCCTGCAAGGAGAAAGAATGCGGCTCTTCCAGTGTAGCGCCTGCGGTCAGACGATCCATTTTGAAAACCGCAGCTGCATGCGCTGTGGATCGACCCTCGGGTTCGATCCAGGCGATGTGGCGATGCACGCGCTGGTGCCACTCGACGACGGACTGTGGCAGGTCCACGGCGGCGGATCGCGGACCTTTCGCTTCTGCGACAATGCCGTCATCGATGTCTGCCATTGGCTGGTGCCGGCCGATCAGCCCGATCGCTACTGCGTCGCCTGTCGTCACAACACCATCGTGCCGACAATCGACGGCGTCGGCCTTGAGCGCTGGCGCAGAATAGGCCTGGCACAGCGTCATCTGTTCTATTCGTTGTTGCGCTGGCGGCTGCCGCATCCCACCCGCGAGCAGGATCCGCAGAACGGGCTGGCGTTCGAATTCCTCGCCGACACCGTCGATACCTACGGCAACACCGTACCTGCCCGAACGGGCCACAAGAATGGAATGATCAGTCTGCGCGCCTCCGAGGCGGAGGACGTCGTTCGCGAAAGCGTGCGAGTATCGATGAACGAGCCTTACCGCTCGCTGCTCGGGCACTTTCGCCACGAGATCGGTCACTTCTACTGGCAGAAACTCGTCGCTGACGAGGCGACAAGGATCGAGGCGCGCGCACTGTTCGGCGATGAGACACAGGACTATGCGGCAGCACTGCAACGCCACTACTATCAAGGCCCTCCCGACGACTGGCAGGAACGGTTCATCAGCCCCTATGCGAGTGCCCATCCGTCAGAGGATTTCGCCGAGTGCTGGGCCCATCTCTTCCACATCGTCGACGCCTTGGAGACCGGGCGCGCCTTCGGCATGGTCCTCGATCCGATCGGGCATGATACGCTCGAGGCCGAAATCCCCTTCGATCCCTATCGGGAGCCGAGCGCAGGCGTGCTTGTCGAGGCGTGGGTGCCGCTCAGCGTTGCGCTCAACGCCATCCAGCGGTCGATGGGCCAGCCCGACAGCTATCCCTTCGTTCTGTCGCAGCCGGTTATCCAGAAGCTGGATTTCATCAACCGGCTGATCCTCGGCGCCGCCACTTCGAGCCGGTAAAGGCCTCCGGATTTGACGCTGGGGCGTGATCACCGAGCCGCGTTGGACAGGATGCAAGCGGAACAAAATCGCATCGCGCCGCGTTGCCCTGCGTTAGCAAGCGCTTGCGGAGGGAATTATGAGCGGCGCAGAAGCATTGGCGGCAGCGCTGGCGGGAGCAGCGGGATCGCAGACGATCGAATCGAGAGCTGTCCTCGACAGCCTTCCGATCGCGATCTACACCACGGATGCGGCCGGGGTCGTCACCTATTTCAATCGCGCTGCGGCGGAGTTGGCGGGACGCGAACCACGCCTCAATGCGGACCGCTGGTGCGTCTGTTGGCGCCTGCATCGACCTGACGGCACGGTGCTGCCGACCGATCAATGCCCGATGGCCGAGGCGCTCCTCAGCAAGCGCGCCGTTCGTGGCGAGGAATTGACCGTCGCGCGTCCCGATGGGACAATGGTGGCGGTGCTTCCTTACCCGACACCGATCTTCGATGCCGAAGGCGAGATGATCGGCGCCGTCAATGTCCTCATCGACATCGGCAAGCACAAGGCGGCGGAAGAGGAACTGCGCGCCAAGACCGACCGCATTCAGGCGCTCGATCGCATCTCCAGGCTTTTAGCCAGCGACCTCGATATCGAGCATATCGTCCAGACCGTGACCGACAGCGCCACGGAACTCAGCGGCGCGAAATTCGGTGCGTTCTTCTACAATGTCGTCGACGAGACCGGTGAGCATTTTCAACTCTTCACCCTGTCCGGCGCACCGCGGGAAGCGTTCGAAAAATTCGGCCCGCCGCGCAAGACGGCAGTGTTCGCGCCGACCTTCAACGGCGAAAGGGTCGTGCGCAGCGACGATATCCGCAAAGACCCGCGCTACGGGTTGAGCGAGCCGCATCTCGGCATGCCGCCGGGGCATCTGCCCGTTGTCAGCTACCTCGCCGTTCCGGTGATCGCCCGCTCCGGGGCCGTGCTCGGGGGATTGTTCTTCGGCCATGACGCACCGGGTGTCTTCACCCGCGGCTCCGAGGACATCGTCGTTGCCATCGCCGCCCAAGCGGCCATCGCCATCGACAACGCTCGACTGCTTGCCGACAGCCAAAAACAAAGCGAAAGCCGCCGGATTGCCGAGCTTTCCGCCCGCCATCTCGCATCGATCGTCGAATCCTCTGATGATGCCATTGTCAGCAAGGACCTGAACGGCGTCGTCACCAGCTGGAACAGGGGCGCCGAGGCACTGTTCGGATACAGCGTGCAGGAGATGGTGGGAACCCCGATCATGCGCCTCATTCCGAAGGGCCATGAAGACGAGGAAATGCAGATCCTAGACCGGATCCGCAAAGGCGAACGCGTCGATCACTATGAGACGAGACGGCAACGCAAGGATGGCACCCTCATCGACATATCGCTGACGATATCGCCGATCCTCGATAACGAGGGGCGTGTCGTCGGCGCTTCGAAGATTGCCCGCGATATCAGCGAACGCAAGGCAGCCGAGCTGGTGCTTTCCGAGCGCCTGCGCGAGCAGGCCTCGCTCTATCAGTTTACCGAGCGAGTGCACCGTGCGCGGTCGATCGCTGCCGTCTATGAGGCTGCGCTCGACGCCATTCAATCGGCGCTGCGCTGCAGCCGGGCATCGATCCTGCTCATCGACGAGACCGGCACCATGCGTTTTGTCGCCTCCCGCGGACTTTCGGAACGCTATCGCCTCGCCGTCGACGGCCACACGCCATGGAGCGCGGAGGCGCAGGATCCCAACCCGATCTTCATCGAAGATATTGGCCTGGCCGACATCTCGGATGAGTTGCGCGCAGCCGTTCGAACCGAAGGCATCGGCGCTCTCGGCTTCATTCCGCTGGTCTCGGCAGGCCGACTGATCGGCAAGTTCATGACCTACTACGACACGACGCATCACTTCGCCGGTTCCGAGGTCGACCTCGCTCAGACCATCGCGCGCCAGCTGAGCTTCAGCGTGCAGCGCATCCGGACCGAAGAGGCGAGACGGCGGGCCGAAGATCTGCTGCGGCACAACGAGGCAAAGGAACGCGCCAGGGCGACGGAGGTGCTCGCGCTCATGGAAGCGGTCCCGGCGCCGATCTGGATTGCCAGGACCCCGGATTGTCGGGTCATCAGCGGCAACAGAAGCTCGTTCGAGCTGCTGCGGCTGCCGCCTGAGAGCAATCCCTCCCTCTCGGCACCGCACGGCGAACGGCCCGCGCACTTCAAGGTCTATTCGCAAGACAGGTTGCTTTCGCCGGACGAATTGCCGGTCCAGCGGGCGGCGCGCGGCGAGGAGGTGCGCAGCTTCGAACAGGAGATCCGCTTTGACGACGGCACGTCCCGGCATCTGCTCGGCAATGCCACGCCGCTGATCGACGCCTGGGGCATACCGCAAGGCGCAGTTGCCGCTTTCGTCGATATCACCGAGCGCAAGGAGACCGAACAGGCGATGCGCGATGGCGAGCGGCGGCTGCAGATGGCGCTCGAAGCCGGCCGGATGGGGGCTTGGGAATGGAACTTCGACACCGGCAAGGTGATCTGGTCGCCGGGCCTCGAAGCACTTCACGGGCTGGAGCCGGGCAGTTTCGGCGGCACGCTCGACGACTTCAAGGCGGACATCCACCCTGATGATCTCGCCATGGTCGAGCTTGAGATCCAATCCGCCATCGAAAGGCGCGAGGACTACCACACATCCTATCGCATCCGCCGCCCCGATGGATCCATTCGCTGGCTGGAGGCGTTCGGCCGTTTTCTGCAAGGCGCAGGACCCTCCTCGCTGCGCCTCGCCGGCGTCTGCATGGACATTACCGAACGCAAGGACGCCGAGGCGCAGCGCAATCTGCTGGTTGCCGAACTCAGCCACCGTGTCAAGAACACGCTCGCGACCGTCACCTCGATCGCCCGCCAGTCCTTCGCCATGACCCCCGACCGCAAGGAGGCCGAGCAGTCGTTTCATGCGCGCATCCGGGCTCTCGCCCAGACGCATACCCGGCTCGCGGAAGCAACCTGGGCCGGCGTTTCGCTGGAAACGATCCTTTGCGATGAGCTTGCGCCCTACAAGAACGAAAACGCCGGCAACGTCTCCTTCGGCGGACCGGCGATCATGCTCTCGCCACGGCACGCTCTGGCCCTTGGCATGGCGGCCCATGAGCTCGCAACCAACGCCGCCAAGCATGGCGCGCTTTCGGTGGAAAGCGGGCATGTCGACGTCAGCTGGAGCCTGGATCGGGCCAACAAGGCGCTTCACATCGACTGGTGTGAAACCGGTGGTCCCGTAGTCGCCCCGCCTTCCAGAAACGGTTTTGGCCGGCTGCTGCTGGAACGCGTCGTCGGCTCCGACCTCGGCGCCGACGTCGAACTGGATTTTGCAAAGAGCGGTTTGAGGTACACGATCCACATGCCCTACGCCGCAGGTGCTGAACGATGAATGGCGGACAACGGAGCGTCTTTGTTGTCGAGGACGAGTATCTGCTGGCGATACAGATCCAGGACGACCTGCAGGCCGCGGGTTTCGATGTTATCGGCCCCTTCACCAGCCTGCGCAGCTCGATCGCCGCGGCAAAGCGGGAGACACCGCAGGCAGCGACGCTCGATGTCAATCTCAACGGTGAGTTCGTCTATCCCGTGGCAGACGAGCTGCTGGCCCGCGGCGTTCCGGTGCTGTTGCTGACCGGCTACGCCGCCTCCGACCTTCCCGAGCAGTATCGCAACCTTCCCCGCCTTTCCAAGCCGTTCAACAGCCGGGACCTCATCCGCACAGTTGAGGGCCTGCTGGCCGGCAAATGATGCCGACCCAACTCAGGTCGCACGCCTCTTCGCGCGCGCGGCGTATTGGAGGAACCGCAGCAGGCGATCCTCCTCGGCACGCAACAGGCTGCTTTGCCTTGGCAGCGCCTCAAGCCGCCGCAGGTTAATTTTGCTCTCGCTGTCGGCAAGGGCGATGATATCTGGGTGAACATAGCTCTTGCGGCAGACAGCCGGGGTGTTGTGCAACACGTCGGCTGCTGCCTCGCACATCCGCTTGACCGAGGGGCGCCGCCCCTCCGCCAGCGTCAGCCGCGCCTCGGCAAAAGCGGCGACGCTTCCCGCCCAGGTGCGAAATGTCTTGGCCGAGATCGGTGCACCGGAGATGTCGGCGAGATAGCGATTGAGCCTACCGGAATCGATCGGATGCAGATCACCGTTCGCGTCCCTGCTGACGAAAAGCTGGCGTCCGGGCAGGTCGGCAATATCTTCGAGCAACCGTTGCAGCCGCGGACTACGCAGCCGGCGAATGACACGCTTGCCGCCCTTGCCCATGAAGCGAAGCTCGATGCCCTCATCGCGCAGCTTGAGATGCCGTTTCAAAAGCGTCGTTGCGCCATAGGTGCCGTTTTCCTCGACATAGGCGGCGTTGCCGACGCGCAGGCTCGCCTGATCGAGCAGTGTCGAAATGGCGGCGAGCACGGTGCGAGCATCGTCAAGCGGCCCATCCATATGGCGGCGAAGGGTCCGGCGAATTTTCGGCAGGGCCGTGGCGAAGTCGATCAACTGATCGAACTTGGCGTGATTGCGCATTTCCTGCCAGGCATCATGGTAGCGGTACTGCTTTCGCCCGCGCGCATCGAAGCCGGTCGCCTGCAGGTGCCCGTTCTGCTTGGGACAGATCCAGACACGCTCATAGGCGGGTGGCAGGCCGAGCGCTGCAATACGCGCTCGGGTGTCCGGATCCTTGAGGGTCGAGCCGTCCGGAAGGCGATAGCTGAAGCGCTTTCCCTTCCGGTAGCGCCTTATGCCCGGATCGGCGTCGGTGACGTAGATGAGGTCGGGTTCCATCGACACGGATAACAAGGTTTACGCCACCGTCAGATCCGTCCCATGAGCAGGAGGACCAAGAGAACGACGAGCAGAACGCCCAATATGCCCGATGGGCCATAGCCCCAATTGGTCGAATGCGGCCAACTCGGAAACGCACCGATCAGCAGCAGAATCAATACGATAAGCAGAATGGTTCCAAGCATGGCTCCACCTTCCCTAGTGCGTTGTAACGTGTTGGGAAAATGCGGCGGAGGCGCATTGGTTCCGTCGCCCGTGCAGCAGCCAAGACGCAACGAGCCGCGACCGTCCCAGTGTGACCGCCATCGGCATGCTCCCTGCATCTCTCGTCCCGATGCGAATTGCGCAGCGTTTGGAACCGAACCGTTCTCTCGCGAATTGTAGCCAGACCACAGGTCCATCGACGAGGGAGGAACGGGACCCGAATATGCTTGATCGAACAGGTGATAAACGACAGGACTTCGATGAAGACAGCTGGTGGACCGTGCATCGCGGTGACAGTCCCGTCGTCGCTACGGCGATACACGACGGGCACGGCCTGCGCGCCGATCTGCGGTCGCTGATAGCCCTTGCCGATGAAGCACGGCTGCGGGAGGAGGATCCCTACACGGCCTATATCATTCAGGATCTGGTGAACCGGGTGATCGTGCATCGCTCGCGCTTCGAGGTTGATCTCAACCGTGCCCGCGACGGTGCGGTTTATGTCGACCCCTTACAGGCCTGGGGGCTTACGGTCTGGCGAGACGCGCTTCCTCATGAACTTCACGAGGGCTCACTCGTCTTGCATGACGAATATTATCGCATGCTGCGATCGATGCTGCTGTCGATCGAGCGGCGGCATGGCAGCTTCGTCGTTCTGGATGTGCACAGCTACAATCATCGGCGCGGTGGGTCGACCGCCACACCCTCTGATCCCGAAGGTGCGCCCGAGATCAACATCGGCACCCATTCGATGAACCGCGACCGTTGGGCCGATGTGCTCGCGACACTGCTCGAAACCTTTCGCCGCTTCGAATTTCAGGGCAGGCGTTTCGACGTTCGCGAGAATGTCGCGTTTCAGGGGCGCGGCGAACAAACGCGTTTCATCCATGAGTACTTTCCGCAGACGGGCTGCGCGATCGCCATCGAGTTCAAGAAATTCTTCATGGACGAATGGACCGGCGAGCCGGATTTCGAGGTGCTGGAGGCATTGCGCGCGCTAGTGGCATCAACCGTGCCTGATCTCGTCAAGACGCTGGATGCGCGCCGATGAAGAGCGCAGCGACGCCAAGGGATCACAGCGCCCGGGATCATCAGGAAGCCGGGCACCGGGCACCAGATGATGTGTGGCTCGGCGAGGTGATCGCCTGCCTTGAGGCCGGCAAGGCGGTGCGGCGCGAATTTGCCGAGGGCGGGCGCCTGCACATCGACCGACCGCTGCCCTTTCTCTGCGTCTTTATCGCCGAGGCAAAGCAAGCCGTCGTGGCACGCGAGATCACCCAGTCCAACGCCTCCTACCTGATGGCACCCGACGCCGCGGCGGCTGCCGCTGTCATCGAGGCAGTCGGAAGCGCGCTTCGACAGCGTCTCGGCGCTTTCTTCGTGCTCGAATATGGCGAACTCGAACGGGACGAGGCGCCCGCCAAGGACGCGCCCTATCTGCCGCTTTTCACGATCGAAGTCACCGCTGGCGAGGACCCGGCTGCTGAGGCAGCCGCGAATGCCTTCCTCGGCTCCGTCAGCACGATCGAGGGCAAGTTTCGCACCGCCCACATGAACCTGCTGTCGCCACCGCCGCAAGACGCCAACGGCAAAACGCTGACGGCGTTCCCCCACATCAGCGTGCGATTTGCGCCGATCTATCGCGAACCGGGCACGCGACGGATCTACCCGGAACTGCGAGAACGCCTGATTGCCAACATTTTCGATGCCGGTCTCAAGGCGCTGGCGGCAGCGACCCAATGCGCGACGGACACGCGCGTTTCGACGCATCGGGCCTTCGGGCGGAAAACCTTCGTCGAGACCGTGACCCGCACCGACCGCGCCATAGACGAGATTGCCTCAAGTTTCGATTTCCTCCTGGCGGTAACGCCGATCAACGCCGATGCGGCCTGGGCGGAGTTTGTTTCGAGCCGATACGAAGTCGGTCCGCGGCTGCTCTATCGGCCGCTGACACTTGAAGTCGAGGCCGCAAAGAAGAAGCTTTTTTCGATCAGCTTCGAGCATCTCGAGGACCCGTTGCTCTACGCGCTCTATCGCCAGAAACAACAGGAGCTCGACCTGCAGCTTTCGATGATCTCGGCCCGCGAGAGCCGCACATTCGTCGAATTCGGCCGGGCGCTCTATGGTCCGGTGGAGGCTAAACTCCTCGACGTCGCCACCGATATCCTGGTGCAGACACAAAAGCGGACCGGCAAGCCCGGACAAAAACCGGCGGTTGACAATGTGGATTGCGACTACGTTCGCAACCGGGCGCAAACGATGGTTTCGGCCTATAAGCGGCAATATGCCGATTTCACGGCCTCAGTGGAGCTGCGCGACGACATTCCCGCCGGATTGCTGGTGTCGAGGAGCCAGCTGTTGATTTCGCGCAGCACTGTCATGAGCCGGCGCCGCGTCGAGGCCCTGCTCAATCACGAAATCGGCGTGCACCTGCTGACCTACTTCAATGGCTCGGCGCAGGGGCTGCGGCTCTTCCGCTCAGGCCTCGCAGGCTATGAGGGCATGCAGGAAGGGCTTGCCGTGTTTGCCGAATATTTGAGCGGCGGCATGACGCTGGCGCGCCTGCGTCTCATCGCGGCCCGTGTGGTTGCGTGCGCGGCGATGTTGAACGGTGCGCTTTTCCCGGAGACCTATCGGCTGCTCGTCGATCAGCACCGGTTTCAGCCTTCAGACGCCTTCAACATCGTCCTGCGGATCTATCGCGGAGGCGGGTTGGCGAAGGACGCGATCTATCTGCGCGGGCTTCTTCAGCTGCTTGCCCATCTGGCCGCAGGCGGCAGTCTTGAACCCTTCTGGATGGGCAAGATCGCCGCCTCACATTTTGCCGCCATGCAAGAGTTGAGCTTGCGCGGCTTGCTGGGTGCGCCGGCGGTGCGCCCTATCTTTCTGGATGACGCCCATGCACGTGCCCGGCTGGACCGGGCGCGTGGGGGAATAACCCCGCTCGACATGGTCGCAGAGTAGGAGATCCGATGCGCATAGCCTTCTTCGTCAACTCGATAGACTCCGAGACAGCGTCCTACACGACGACGGCGCTGGCGCTTGCCGCCCTCTCCCGAGGCCACGAGATCTGTTATGTCACCCCGGCGGATTTCATCCTGCGGCCCGACGACAAGCTGATGATCCGGGCGCGCAGCCTCAATGGGACGAAGCCGAAAAAGCCGGAAACGTTCATTTCGGCTTTGAAAGCCGACGATGCGAAGATGAGCGTCGTCGACATCAGCGAGATCGATGTGCTGTTTCTGCGCAACGACCCGTCCGAAGATGCGGAAGGCCGGCCGTGGGCCGCCAATGTCGGCGCCAACTTCGGGCGCCTCGCCTCGGAGCGCGGCGCGATCGTCGTCAACGATCCCTCCGGTCTGTCGCTTGCGCAGAACAAGCTTTACTTTCAGGATTTCCCCCGGGCCGTGCGCCCGACGACGCTGATCTCGAAGAACATCGAAGAGATCCGCGCGTTCATCGACGATCATCGCGACGGCGTCATCCTCAAGCCCTTGCAGGGCTCAGGCGGCAGGAATGTCTTCAAGATAAAGTCGAGCGAGGAAGCCAACCTCAACCAGATCTTCGAGGCCGTCAGCGAGATCGGCTATCTCATTGCCCAGAGCTACCTGCCAGAAGCCACGGCAGGCGACATCCGGCTTTTCCTGATGAACGGCCGCCCGCTCGTTCGCGACGACGTCTATGCCGCTTTTCGACGGGTTCCGGCCAAGGGCGAGGTGCGGTCCAACATCCACGCGAGCGGCACCGCCCAGGCGGCAACCATTACCCCGGCCATACTGGCGATTGCTGAAAAGCTACGGCCCAAACTGATCGACGATGGCATGTTCCTGGTGGGCCTGGATATCGTCGGCGACAAGATCCTGGAGATCAATGTCTTCACACCCGGTGGTCTGCAATCCATTCGGGCCCTGCATGCGATCGATTTCGCCGAAGAGATCGTGATTGCCCTGGAAAACAAGGTAGCCATTCGCGAGGCCTATGGCGGCGCCCTGTCCAACCGCGCGTTGGCGACGCTCTGACATGGGCCTTCACATCGCCTGGCCGACCAGGAGACGAGTTCCGCGGCAGCGGGGCCTACAGCGCCGCGCGTCTTATTAGACGCGCCAAGGTCGCTGTAGCACTTTGAATTGCTGCATGTTTCCTTAAATCGAAGGATTTAGGGAAACATGCAGAGGTATCACTCCCGGCGCGACGCCAAGAGCTTGTCGATGCGCATGCCGTCCATGTCGATGATTTCGAAGCGCCAATCCTGGAAGTCGAAGGTTTCGCCGACATGCGGAAGATGGCCGAGGATCTGCAGTGCAAAGCCGGCAATGGTGTGAAAATCGCCCTCCGGCCGGTCATGAATGCCGAGCCGCTCGAAAGCGTCGTGCGCCGACATCAGTCCTTCGATCAACAGCGAACCATCAGCGCGGGTGACGATGTCAGGATCGCTCGCCTCCGTATCTGGCAGGTCGCCTGCAATCGCCTCCAACAGGTCGGTCTGGGTGATGATGCCTTCAAGGCTGCCATATTCGTCGACGATGATCGCCAGGCGGACGGGCGCGGTCTTGAAGGTTTCGAGGACACGGAAGACGCGCGCCGATTCGTGCAGCACCAGCGGCTCTCGCATCGCCTTCATCGGATCGAGCGTCTGGCCGTCGAGCAATTGATCGAGCAGATCCTTCTTCAGCACCATGCCCAAGGGATAGTCGATGCCGCCTCGGCCGATGAGCAACTGCTCATGGTGACAATCCCTGATGGTGCGCAAGATTTCCTCCCGCGTGTCGTCTGCATCGATCCAGTCGATTTCCATACGCGGGGTCATGAAATCGGAAATCCGCCGGTCGCCGATGTTGAAGATCCGTTCGACCAGTTCCTGCTGGGCAACATCGAGGAGACCGGCCTCCTGGCTTTGGGCGACAAGCAGCTTCAGTTCGGTGGGCGAATGCATCGACGCCTCGCCGGTGCCGGGCCGCAGACCGACCAGTCGAAGCACGAGATTGCCGAGGCCGTTGAGAGCCAGAATCGCCGGACGCAACAGAAACAGGAAAAATCCGAGCGGACGCACGACCGCAAGGGCCGTTCCCTCGCTGCGCTGCAGCGCCAGGCTCTTCGGCGCCAGTTCTCCGAGCACGATATGAAGCGCGGTGATGATGATGAACGAAATCGCGACCGCGATCGCATGCGAACCGAACGAGGCCCATGCCATCGGCAGGCCGCTCAGCAGCGGCTGGATCAGATGCGCCAGAGCGGGCTCGCCCACCCAGCCGAGCGCCAGCGACGATATGGTAATGCCGAGCTGAGTGGCGGCCAGGTTGGCGTCGAGATTGTCGACGGCATGCTGGAGCGCACTGGCGTTCATTCGCCCCTGTGCCACCAATTCGGTCACGCGGCTGCGGCGGACGGAAACCAGCGAGAATTCGGCCGCAACAAAAAAGCCGTTGGCGGCAACGAGCAGAAATACGGCCAGTATCCCGAGATAGTCGAACATACTGCCATCCGAGCCGGACATGGTCTCCCTTCGGGCGCGTCGCGCCTCGCATTGTTGAAAATGCGATCAGCCTAACATGCTCTTGCCGTACACGTCAGACGGGACGCAGGCGATCTTTGTGACTTCGCCCGCATCCCGGAATGCGCCCGGACGGCCCTGTCGGCCGGGCGTATCGCTTCGTCCTAGTTGCCGCCTTCAAGATTCTTGAGCGCCTCCAGATCCGCATGCGAAACGAACTCGCAGGCGAGCAAGGTCTTGCCGGGAATGGCTTCGCTTTCGCGGGCAACGATCGACACGATGCCCATCTCCGCTGTCGGCTGTTCGGCATCGGGCAGAACCCGTGCATAGCCCTTGGTGGACGTGCCGAGAATGCTGCTTTTTTCGCGCTCCAGCTGGTAGCGGGCCGCCAATTCGTCCGCACGCGCGCCTTCGATCAGCACGCCGACGGAGCTGCCGGCGAAGATAACCTCATTCGTCTTAAAGCCATCACGCCCGATGTCGGACGGCAGCTTGTAGACATAGGCCGTCAGCAGCGACGTATCGGGTTTCACCAGCTTCTCGGCGGCGTCATAGAACTCGGTTGCCGATTGCATCGTGTAGGGCGGGTTGCAGAGGGCGCCGTCATAAAAGGCCGCGACATCTTCGGATGCAAAGGCTGCGGGCACGCCTGAAACGGCGAGGACGGCAAGGGCAGGCAGAAAAACTCTTGAAAACAAAATCATGACTCCAATTGCCCGCGAGGTTACTTCCCCGCTCGGCTGACGGCTGATCGACAGTTGTACACATGGCGCAACACCGAAAGGGATACAACAACTTGTCATGGCAGATCACGACAATCCCGCACGCAGCAGGCGTCGATTCGGCGGGTCAAACCGTCGCAGCGACCGGGGACGCGGTCACCCTGCCGCTCCGGACGGCCATATCTCGCAGAAGCATCGAAGCGGCCTTGCTCCCGCACGACATCGTCCTAACTTGCCAACTATCGGTTGCCGGCGAGACCACGCGGTCGAACGGGCAAAATCTTTTACGCGGGAGCACACATGACATCTCTTGAACCCCGTCTGACTGAGCTTGCCCATGGCGGAGGATGCGGCTGCAAGCTTGCGCCCTCGGTTCTGCAGCGGCTTCTCGCCAATCAGCCGGCCATGCAGCCCTTCTCCCAGCTTCTCGTCGGCAACGAGATGGCGGACGACGCGGCGGTCTGGCAGGTCGACGACCACACCTGCATCATCGCCACCACCGATTTTTTCATGCCTGTGGTCGATGACCCGCATGATTTCGGGCGCATCGCCGCAACGAACGCGATCTCCGACATCTACGCCATGGGCGGCAAGCCGATCCTGGCGCTTGCGATCCTTGGGATGCCGATCAACAAGCTTTCCCCCGAGACGATCGGCAAGATCCTCGAAGGCGGCGCCTCGATCTGCGCGCAGGCCGGCATCCCTGTGGCAGGCGGGCATTCGATCGATTCGGTCGAACCCATCTACGGCCTTGCCGTCATCGGCATCTGTCGCCCGGAACAGGTGCGGCGCAATAGCGGCGCGAAGCCGGGGGATGCCTTGATCCTCACCAAGGGCCTTGGCGTCGGCATCTATTCCTCCGCCTTCAAGAAGAAGGCGCTGCCGCGGGCTTGTTATGAGGAGATGATCGCCTCGACGACCCTTCTCAACCGGATCGGGTCCGAGCTTGCCGCCGATCCGCATGTGCATGCGCTGACGGATGTCACCGGCTTCGGTATTCTCGGTCATGGGCTCGAAATGGCCCGCGCGTCCGGCTTGACCGTGTCGCTCTCCCTCGCGAACATTCCGTTCCTGTCGCAGGCCGAAACGCTTTCCCGAGAAGGCTTCATCACCGGCGCGTCGGAGCGCAACTGGGCGAGTTATAGCAGCGAGATCAAATTGCCCGATGGTATGGCGGACTGGCAGCGTCTTTTGCTCGCCGACCCGCAAACATCAGGCGGACTTCTGGTGGCCTGCGATGCCGCCAGCGCTGACAGTCTGGTCAAGACGATCCGGGACGCTGGCTACCCGCTCGCCAGCATCGTCGGCTACACGCAACCTGGCCCCGTGCAGGTGGAGGTTCGCGCCTGAGTGAAAAGGGGAGATGGAACAACCGGCCGCAGCATCCCGTTGGTAGAGCAACGCTGAAGGAGAATGCCATGCGCGATCCCCGATTTGCCCTTGCCACCGCTCTCTTCCTCGCCTGTCTGGGCATGACTGTCCCTGCACATTCGCAGGAGAACGATGCCAACACCGGATGCGATGCGACCGCCGGGAAGGCGGACCCGGCGACGGAGCCCGACCGTTTGAGCGCGGATGGTACAGCACCCGGCAACGCCGGCTCGACCGGCTGGACCGGCGGAACAGGCGGCGCCCTTATCGGTACAAATCCGCAAGGCGCGTCCGAGGACTCCCCGACATGGCAACCACCGACCGCGCGTGGCCTCGATCTCGCAATGACGCCCGAGGATATCAAGAAAAACGGTTGCTAGCCTGCGCATGATTGCACTCAGCCTTCAGCACAAAGGCCGTGAACCGCTATTGCCGAACGGGACAAGACCGAGACTGGAGATCAATGGGGCTTGATCTCCTCAATCGACAGCCGCAATCCGTCGACATTGAAGAACTCGCCCTCGCGGATCAGTGAGCGGTCCTCGTTGAGATTGCGAACCAGAGAGGCAAGCCGTCCCCTGGCGACATGGTCTTCGACAAGACCCTCCGGGCCGGCGCGGTAAAACACGACGCCGGACCACTTGACGCCGGCGCCGGCGAAAAGAGCGGCCATATCCTGCCATCGGGTGTCGTCGCCGACGACGTGAAGATAGGCCGAGCGCAGGAGGTCTAAACGGGTCTCGCCGATCGCCAGCAGGACGAAGAGCATGGTGAAAGCGCCAGCCTCGCCATAGGTGGAAACGATCCAGTCATCGAAGTCGGTGCTGCAGGGCGCATAAGCCATCAGCGATCTCCCGATGGCGGAAGAGAATGGGAGTCGAACCCACCCAAGACAGCCTCGCTGCCCCACCCGGATTTGAAGTCCGGACGCCCCACCGGGGACGAATCTCTTCCTTGCTTCGCCTCGGGCGTGGCTCCGTCATAAAGGTCGAGCCTGTGGGGATTGACGCGCCGGATGTCGCCGCGCCGAAGCGTCACTCCCTGGCGATCGAAGAACTCCAGGATCTCGATCGCCACCTTTCTACCGCTGTTCACGCGATCCCGAAAGAGACCGGCGGCAAATTCGCCCCGTTCGGCCTTGCCCGCGATATCCCTTATGATTTCAACCATTTCTGCGGTGGTGGAACGGATGAAGAAATGATCGTGCCGGATCTCATCGACACGTCCGAGCCTCGCCCATAGTTTGAGCACCCGCCGGATCTCCCGCTCGTCGACGCCGAGCACGTCTGCAAGGTCGCGCACGCGCGGCGGGCGAAAGCGCTCCTCTCCTTCGAGATGCGGCAAGATTTTGCCAAGTAACGCCTCCTCGCTCTCGCTTAAACGAACCTCATGGCCCGGCAGGCGAACGAAGGCGCCCTCGAGTACGAGGCGTCCGGCGGCCTGTTCCTGCCTGAGCAGGAAGAGAAAGGCAGGCATCGGCAATCGCGGCGTCACCTGCAGGCGCAGGCGCTCTCGGCCGATGCCTTGCAGATCCGGATTTTCGACATGGAAATCGGCGAGAATTCGTCCGACGTCCTTCGACAGGTCGTCCAACAGCGACACAGACAAGGCATGGCGCACATGCCCGGCCTCGATCACGATGGCGTGGGATAACTCGACGGCCTCGCGTAGCTCCTCCTCCGATACGGCCCTATTGCGCACGAAGGCATCGAGATCGACGATATAGGGCGGCGCTTCCAGATGCGCGGCAAGGGCCGGGCCCGTTTCCGCAACGCCTGCCGCATCGAGATAGGCTATCCGCTCGGGTGTCCGGCGCTTGCGCAATGGCGCACGCAGATCGAGAAGCCGCCCGCCTCCGATGGTGCGCCGGGCGGAAACGTCGCGCAGGATGTAGCGATCACCGACCGCGGCGGCGATCGGCCGATCGAGAACAAGCTGGACCTTCGCCCGCTCGCCGGGACCTACAGGGTTTTCAAGCGGCACAATACGGACCCCGACTTCAGCACTGCCATGATGCAGGCGCGCGGAAAACCACTCGCTGATCGGCTTCGGCTCACCCTTGAGCACAAACAGGCCCGCATCGATGCGTGTGGTCGGCGCATGCAGATAGGGATCGAGCACCATGTCGCCGCGGCCGACCTTGTCCTTGGAGATGCCGTCTCCCACCAGATTGAGCGCGCAGCGTTGACCCGCGACCCCGCGTTCCGACCGCTGGTCCTGGGCATGGATCGAGCGCACGCGCGCCCCTTGTCCGGATGGCGAAATCATTACGTTGTCGCCGACCGCAACCGAACCGGAAAGGACCGTTCCCGTCACCACCGTTCCGGCGCCCGAGAGAATGAAGCTGCGATCGACCGAAAACCGAAACCGGCCCGCCGCATTTGCTTTCACGGTTGCCCTTTCGGCCTCGGCCAGGCGGTCTCTGAGATCGGCGATACCGAGGCCCGTGGCGGCGGACACGGGAAGGATTTCGGCGGTGCGAAGGCCCGTTGCCGAAAGCATATTGCCGATCTCGACACTGAGCCCCAGCAATCGCTCCGCATCGGCAAGATCGGCCTTGGTGATCGCGACCAATCCCCTTTCGATGCCGAGCAGATCGAGAATGGCCAGGTGTTCGAGCGTCTGCGGCTTGATGCCGTCATCCGCCGCAACGACGAGGAGGGCGAAGTCGATGCCGCCGGCACCGGCGAGCATCGTATGGATGAAACGCTCATGGCCCGGCACATCGACAAAGCCGGTGACCGCTTCGGCAAATTTCGCATAGGCAAAGCCGAGATCGATGGTGATGCCGCGTGCCTTCTCCTCCTTGAGGCGATCGGTATCGACGCCGGTCAAGGCTTTCACCAGACTGGTCTTGCCGTGGTCGATATGACCGGCGGTTCCGACGATCATGGTCGCGCCTCCGCCGGGGGCTCAAGCGCGCGCCTCTCGGCGATGCCGATCTCGCCGGGCGACAAGCTCTGGCGCACCGGCCCGATGAAGGGTTGCGCCAGGGTACTGCCCCCATTGGTCGCGCGGATCAGCCAGACGAGTGCCGCGACGCCGTCGCGGGCCGTGCCGGCGCCCATGTGACAGGCGGCGCCAAGCATCGCCTGCGCGTCGGCATCGCCCGCCATGGCGCCGCGGCGCCACCAATCGACGGCCCTCTTCGGATCGCGATCGACACCCGAAGCGTTGTGATAGAGCATGCCGAGCCGGGTCATCGACGAAGCAATGCCCGCTTCAGCGGCACGTTCCGCCCAGTGGCGCGCCTCGACCGGATCGGACGGCATGATTTCGCCTTCGAGCAGCATCCAGCTCAGCATGTCCTGTGCCGGCGCGTCGCCCTTCTCGGCGGCGCGGCGATAGTAGTCGGCGGCAATACTATAATCGCCATCCGCGTCCTGCATGTGGAAGGCTGCATAGTTGCGCTCGCCGACGGGATCGCCCGCTTCGGCCGCCAGCCGCAGCCATTTGCCCGCCAGGGCCCGATCCTGCGGCACGCCGAGCCCCTCGGCAAAACAGGCGCCGATATTGTTCTGTGCCCGCGCGACGCCGGATTGCGCCAGGGGCTCCCATAGGCGCAGGGCGGTCTCATAGTCGCCGTTCCGGGCGGCAGTCAGGGCTTGTGTCATCTCATCGGCGTCCGACGCCGCCTCGGGCATACGCCCTGTCAAACGGTCAAGCCAGTGCATGTCCGACGCCCTCGGAGAGGCTTTTCAGGAACTCGCTCTCGTCGGAAAGACAGCGAAGATCGAGGATGAGCGCCCCGTCCTGCAGACGCCCCAATATCGGGCGCGAAAGCGAACGGAAAAGCGCCGCGAGCGCTTCGAGCGCGCTGCCGCTTGCAGCCTCGATCCGGAGGCCGGCGCTTTGGATCGTGTCGACCGGCAGCGCGCCCGAACCGATCTGGCTCGAACAGTGGCAGATTTCCACCCGATGTCCGCTCGAGGCAAGAAGTCTCGCCACCTCGGGCGSGAGCCGTTCCGCCTGCGCGCGGATCTCGTGTTGCGGACGCGCCAGCATGCGAAGGGTGGGCAGCCGCGCTGCGAGCCGATCCGGGTCGCGGTATAGCTTCAACGTCGCGGACGTCGCCGCGATGCGGATCTTGTCGACCCGCAAGGCCCGCTTCAACGGATTGCGGTTGATCGCGGCGATCAGATCGCGGCGACCGACGATAAAGCCGGCCTGCGGGCCACCCAGCAGTTTGTCGCCCGAAAATGTAACGAGATCTGCACCTTCGGCCACGGCTTCGCGAACGGTCGGCTCCTTGCCAAGGCTGTAGCGCCGGAGGTCGACAAGCGTCCCGGAGCCGAGATCGTTGAGGAGAACCAGCCCGGCTTCGTGCGCGATCTCTGCAAGGTCGGCACCGGAGACTTCGGCCGTGAACCCTTCGATCCGGTAATTCGACGTGTGCACCTTGAGGATGAGCGCGGTTTCGGGGCCGATCGCCCGACGATAATCCCTGGCATGGGTGCGGTTCGTGGTGCCGACCTCGACGAGCGCCACACCTGCGCGCTCCATGATATCGGGCATGCGGAACGCGCCGCCGATCTCGATCAGTTCGCCGCGTGAGACGATCGCCTGCCGTCCGCCGCCAACGGTACCCAGCGCAATCAGCACGGCGGCAGCATTGTTGTTGACGATCGTCGCATCCTCGGCGCCCGTCAGCTCGCAAAGCAGGTCACGCAGGTGGCAGTCGCGCTCGCCGCGCCGGCCGGTGTCGAGATCGAACTCCAGTGCCGCCGCCTCTCGCATCGCATCGACGGCAGCGGCAATCGCCTCCTCGGCCAGGAGGGCACGGCCAAGATTGGTGTGCAGCACGGTGCCGGTGAGATTGAAGAGCGGGCGCAGATTGGAGCGATCCCGATAGTCGAGCCGGCTCATAAGTGAGGCCATGACGCCGTCCGCATCGGGGGGCAAGCCGCCACTGCGAACCATCTCGCGGATTTCGCCGAGCACGAGGCGCAGCTCTTCGGTCACGACGACACGACCATGCCGCTCGACAAGCGGCGCGACGGCCGGCGCCTTCAACATCTGGTCGACGGACGGCAGGGTGCGGAGTTCGGCAAGCCCGGCCATCCCGTCAATACCCCACCAGGAATGGATTGAAGCCCGCGCGTTTGTATCCGGTATCCTTCATCAGCGCGTCGAGGCCGAGACTGCCGATATCGTCGGCCACGGCATCGAGTGCCGGGTTCCTGTTCTGATACATGATCTTCGTCCAGCCGTGGCAGCTGTCGCAAACCTCTGCCTTAACCGTGGCCTCTTCATCACCGGTTTCGACCGCGCGGTATCCTATGCCCTTGGTCGAGCCGCAGGAGAGGCATTTTACCCGGACCTCGTTCCATTTGGTCGAGCAGCAGGCGCATACCGCGTAGCGGGTTCCTTCCGCGCCGTGGAAACCGACGACGAGCGAAGCGACGGGCCTGCCGCCGCAGGCGGGACAGACGCCGATGCTGACCGGCACGAGGCGACCAGGATCGAGCCCCGCGGCCAGGCGTGTCGCAT
This sequence comes from Ensifer sp. Root127, assembly GCF_001425225.1. NCBI lineage: Bacteria > Pseudomonadati > Pseudomonadota > Alphaproteobacteria > Hyphomicrobiales > Rhizobiaceae > Ensifer > Ensifer sp. Root127. Next base: position 124,564 of record NZ_LMDX01000003.1, on the reverse strand, counting down.
GGACCTGCACGGCCGCGGCAACGAAAAGATGGTGCGCAAGGCTATCGAGCGGCAGATTGTCGGCGGCGATATTGTCGATCATCCACGCCAGCGCCTCGTCGTCAGCGGCAATGATCTGGGCAAGCGCTTCGGCCGCGGCCTTTGGCATTTCCAGTTGCTCCACCCGCGCAAGGAACTGTCGGACCGTGTCCCGGCACTCGGCAGAAGCGCCCATGGCCGAGCGATCGATCGGCGGCATCGCATTGTCGCGCGCCCGCTCGCGCTGTTCTGCGGAAATCGCCTGCAACGGCGGTAGACTGGACAGGAGGTCGTCCTGGATCGCTGCGATGCCTGCAAGGAAGCGTAAGTAGGGAGCAAGCCGGCTGCTTTCCGACAGCACTTGGAAACGCTGGGCGCGATCCCCGAAAAGGCGCGTCAGATTGGACATCAAGACGAAGGGAGCCTTGGGAATTCCACCGATCATCGCGGGATCGGGCTGCACGGACGATATCGACATTGCACCTCGCGGGCCGACCGGCCACCGCTGTTATGTCGTTATTCTGCAGGATCAATCCGGCCCCGTCCAGCAAGTTCCTTCAGCCATTTGCGATGGTGCCGCCAGGCCCAGCCGCCGGTGACCGAACCCCGCGTCATCGCCCGCAGCGTACCGCGGGTCCAGATCGCGGCATAGACATGCAGGATGAAGATGAGAATGATCAGCACCGCGGAAACGGAATGGGTCAGCATGGCAATGCGCCTCACGTCGATGGGTGTGGCCTCGCCAAAATACTGGTCCCAGATGATGATACCGCTGACGATCAGCACGATGATGAAGAACGCCATGCCCCAGAAGATGAACTTCTGTCCGGCATTGTACTTGCCGATCTCGGGCAGCCGCTCCTCATGGCCTTTGACCACGTCGCCGATCTGCGACACCCACTGCGCGTCGGTGCGGTTCGGCAGGTTGGCCCGCCAGAGTTGGGCGAAGAAAATGAAGAAGCTCAGGAACAGAACGACCCCGATCCAGGGATGCAGCATGCGCGTGTTCTGACCGCCACCGAACAGATCCGTCAGGAAGAACAGCGACGGATGGAACATCGAGAGGCCGGACAGCAGAAGCAGGATCAGGCAGGAAGCGGTGATCCAATGGTTGAGGCGCTTGCCGGGTCCATAACGACCGACAGTCACCGGCGGGCCGCGATGGATCGCGTCTTCGGACTGGATGTCGTTCGGCTTGGCCATCAGGCACCCTCCCTGAGATCCTCGGCTTCCTCGACGAGCTTTTCGGCACTGACCTCGTCTTCAGGTGCGACCCGGTTCGCCTTGCCGAAAAGGCCGTGCAGGATCGCGCCCGCAGCCGCCAGCCCCATCGCCGCAAGGCCGGTATATTTGGTCACGCCCTTCCAGGCCTCGATGACGGCGGAAATCTTCGGGTCATCAGGCAGGTCGGCGTAAATATGCGGCTTGTCGTTGTGATGCAGGACATACATGACATGGGTCCCACCGACGCCGGGAGGATCGTAGAGGCCGGCATTGGCGTATCCGCGCGATTTGAGATCGGCGATACGTTCGTCGGCATGCTTCATCATGTCGTCCTTGGTACCGAACACGATCGCCTGTGTCGGGCAAGCCTTGGCGCAGGCGGGGCCCTGCCCCATTGCGACGCGATCGGAACAGAGCGTGCATTTGTAGGCGCGATGATCGGCCTTCGAAATGCGCGGAATGTTGAACGGGCAGCCCTTCACGCAGTAGCCGCAGCCGATGCAGTTTTCATGGATGAAGTCGACGATGCCGTTGGAATATTGCACGATCGCGCCGGGTGAAGGACATGCCTTGAGACAGCCCGGATCGGCGCAGTGCATGCAGCCGTCCTTGCGGATCAGCCACTCCAGATTGTCCGTTTCGGGGTTCACCCATTCGGTAAACCGCATCAGGGTGAACATATTCTCGGTCAGATCGTGCGGGTTCGTATAGACCCCGACATTCTCCTCAATATCCGGATACGTGTCGTTCCACTCGATACAGGCCGACTGGCAGGCCTTGCAGCCGATGCATTTGGAAACGTCGATCAGCTTGGCGACCGGCGTCAGCTGCCGCTCCGGCGGCGGCAGCTCGCTCGTGGCGGAGCGGCGAACGAGATCGCGCTGCGTGAGGTTGCTCTCCATCGGCTGGACCGGCGGATTGCTGACGGCTGTGCGCGGGCTATCCATCACACTGTGGCCTCCTTGTCCTTTGGCGGCGTCGAAGGCTCGATATTGACGAGGAAAGCCTTGGACTCAGGCGTCTCGATGTTGGCGTCGCCGACGAAGGGCACCAGCGAATTGGGGCCGAAACCCTTTTTCGCAGAGCCGGTGAAGCCCCAATGCAAGGGGATGCCGACCACATGGACCGGCTTGCCGTCGCAGATGAGCGGCCGGATGCGCTTGGTCACCACCGCCTTGGCCTTGACCTCGCCGCGCTTCGACCAGACCCTGACCCAGCCACCATTGGTTATGCCCTTTTCCTGCGCCAGCTCCTCGGAAATTTCCACGAAGAACTCCGGCTGCAGCGCCGAGTTGACGCGGTTGTGCTTGGTCCAGAAGTGGAAATGCTCGGTGAGCCGGTAGGAGGTGGCCGCGTAGGGGAACTCGTCTGAAAGCCCCAGCTGCTCGGCATCGTCCTTGAAGATGCGGCTGACCGGATTGCCGCGCATCTTCGGATTGAAGACGTTGGCAACGGGCGATTCGAACGGCTCCATATGCGCGGGGAACGGGCCGTCGCGCATCAGTCCGCGGGTGAACAGACGCGCGGTGCCTTCCTGGTTCATGATGAAGGGACCGACATCTCCAGGCTTGGCCGTCGGCGCAATGTCGGGAATGTCATAGCCGGTCCACTTGGCGCCGTCCCATTCCAACAGCTTGCGGCTCGGATCCCATGGCTTGCCCTCTAGGTCCGCCGAGGCGCGGTTGTAGAGGGTGCGGCGGTTGAGCGGCCAGGCGAAGGTCCAGCCGAGATAGGTGCCAGTGTCGTCGGGATCCTGATTGTCCCGCCGAGCCATGTTGTTGCCCTGCTCGTTGAAGCAGCCGGAATAGATCCAGCAGCCGGACATGGTCGAGCCGTCGTCGCGCAACTGCGAGAAGTTCACCACCTGCTTTCCGGCCGGCACGAGAACCTTGGTCGGGTCGGTCGTGTCCATGACATCGCTCAATGCTCGACCATTGATTTCCCGGGCGAGTTCTTCTGCCGTCGGTTCGTTCTCGTCGGCATACTCCCACGACAGGTTGAGGATCGGATCGGGGAAGGCGCCGCCCTCCGTCCGGTAGAGTTCGCGCATTCTGAGGAAGATCTGCGCGATGATGTAGGTATCGTGCTTGGCTTCGCCCGGCGGCGTACCGCCGGCCCAATGCCACTGCAGCCAGCGGCCGGAGTTCGTCAGCGAACCCTCCTCCTCCGCAAAGCAGGTCGTCGGCAGCTGGATGACTTCGGTCTGGATCGAAGCGGTGTCGACCGGATTGAAATCGCCGTGGTTTTCCCAGAACCGCGCCGTCTCGGTTTCCAGCGGATCCATGGTGACGAGCCACTTCAGGTTCGAAAGAGCCTTGGTGTTCTTGGCACGGTTGGGGAAGGCCAGCAGCGGGTTGAAGCCCTGACAGAGATAGCCGTTGACCTTGCCGGCATGCATCAGTTCAAACACGCGCAGCACGTCGTAGGATGGCACGTCGAGCTTGGCGAGGTAGTTGAAGGCCCAGTCGTTGTCGGCCCGCGCGGCATCGCCCCACATGGCCTTCTGGAACGAGACCATGAACTTGCGGTAGTTCTGCCAATAGCTCGTCTGGCCCGGCCGAAGCGGCTTGAACTGCCGCGTCGACATGTAGGTCTCGAAATCCTCGTCCTTCTCGGTCGGCGCCGTCAGGTAGCCGGTGAGCAGGTGCGACATCAGGCCGAGATCGGTCAGGCCCTGGATGTTGGAGTGGCCGCGAAGGGCGTTCATGCCACCGCCGCGCACGCCGATATTGCCGAGGATCAACTGCAGCATCGCCATGGCGCGGATGTTCTGCGAGCCGTGCGAGTGCTGGGTCCAGCCCAGGGCGTACATTGACGTCATCGTCTTTGTCGGCGTCGAACATTCCGAGATCATCTCGGCGACCTTGAGGAATTTCTCCTTCGGCGTTCCGCAGATGCGCTCGACCATTTCGGGCGTATAGGGCGCCAGATGCTCCTTAAGCAGGTTCCAGACACAGCGGGGGTTCTGCAGCGTCGGATCTGTGACGACGAAACCATCGTCGCCGAGCACATAGTCCCAGGTCGAACGGTCGTAGTCGCGCTTCTCGGCATCATAGCCGGTGAAGAGACCGTCCTTATAGGCGAAGCCGTCCTTGACCAGATAGGCTGCGTTGGTGAAGGCCTTGGTGTATTCCCACTGCACCTTGTCGTTGTCGATGCAATACTTCATGACGCCGTTTAGGAACGCGATGTCGGTTCCCTGGCGGATCGGCGCGTAATAGTCCGAGACCGAGGCGGTGCGGGTATAGCGCGGATCGACGACGATCAGCTTTGCACCGCGATGGGCCTTGGCTTCCGTCACCCATTTGAAGCCGCAGGGGTGGGCTTCCGCCGCATTGCCGCCCATGACGACGACGAGGTCGGTGTTCTTGATGTCGGTCCAGGAGTTGGTCATTGCTCCACGGCCAAATGTTGGGGCGAGACTCGCCACCGTAGGGCCGTGTCAGACGCGTGCCTGATTATCGAAACCGACTATTCCCAGGCTCTTGGCGAATTTGAAGGTCGCCCAGGCCGTTTCATTGGTTGTTGCAGACGCCGCCAGCATGCCGACGGTCGTCCAGCGATTGACCGGAAGGCCCTTGGCGTTGGCCGCAATCAGGTTCGCATCGCGATCGTCCTTCATCAGGCGGGCAATGCGATCGAGAGCATCGTCCCAGGAGATCCGTTCGAAAGTATCGGAACCGGGCTTGCGCAGCATCGGATATTGAAGGCGGGTCGGCGACTTGACGAAGTCCTTGAGTGCCGCCCCCTTGGGACAGAGCGTCCCGCGGTTGGTGGGGTGATCGGCATCGCCCTCGATATGCACAATGTCCGCCGTCTCGCCTTTTCGAGGGTCACCCTTCGAATAGATGATGACGCCGCAGGCAACGGAACAGTACGGACAGGTGTTGCGGGTTTCGGTCGTGGTCTTCAGCTTGAAAGCACGCACATGCGCGATTTCCGCCGCCTCGGATTCGCCGAAGCCAAGTGCTCCGACGGAAGTTGCCACGACACCCGCTCCGGCCAGCTTCAGGAAGCTGCGCCGCGAGAGGTCTATGTTCATAGATGGCCTCCCTTTCCCGATACTTCGTACCTATGAGTCTATTGCTAAGTGCTTGCAAGTCAAGGTGCGTTGGTTGCGCGCCACCCACTCTCCTGACGATCGGCAATGCCATCGCCTCTTGTCTGGCCGGATATTTGCATGCGCAGGAAGATGCGCATATGTTGATTGCTCAAAAGGAGAACAATCATGGCCGAGCATGCTCGATCTGCCTCTGCAAAGCGCGCAGCCAATTTGACGATTGACGCCGATCTTCTTGCAGAAGCACGGCATTTCGACATCAATATTTCTCGCGCTGCCGAGGCAGGGATCGCCAGGGCTGTGTCCGATGCCAAGGCTGCCCGTTGGAAGAAAGAAAATAGCGAGGCTTTGCAGAGTTCGAATGCCTTCGTCGATGCAAATGGCCTGCCGCTGGCGCAGTTCCGTCAATTCTAATGGCGCGTTATGACGTCTATGCCAATCCTGGCGGCGGCCTCGTGCTTGATGTGCAGGCCGATGTGCTGGACGAGTTGAAGACGCGTGTCGTCGTCCCGCTTTTGCCAATGGAAGCGGCTCCTGAACCGGCCAAGCGCCTCAATCCCGTGTTTGAAATATCCGGCGTTCGCTACACCTTGGTCACTCAGTTTCTGGCTGCGATACCCGTATCGGCACTTGCAGAACCTGTTTCCAATCTATCGGAGCGGCACGACGAGATCGTCGCCGCTCTCGATATGGTTTTTCACGGCTTTTAGCGAACGGGTGACAGCAAGCGTCGTCACGCTCCAAGCCGCTCTCAACCAGCCTCCCTGCGCGATCGCGATCTGAACCGCAGCCGGCTCAGGAAACCAGTTGTCCCCTGGCCACGCTCTTGTTTCGGTAATGGCTCGGTGGTGCCCCGATGATCTTGCGGAAGGCGCGACTGAAAGAAGCCTCCGAATCGTAGCCGAGACGGCCTGCGACAAGGGCCACCCGCTGTCCTTCCTGTAGCCATTGATGCGCCTGGTGCATCCGCATGCGCGCAACATAACGGGCCGGCGTCTCGCCCATGGTGTCGACAAACCGCTGGGCAAAGCCCGACCGTGACGCACCCATGAGCTTTGCCAGTTCGGGCACGCTCCAATCCCGCGCAGGTTCAAGGTGGATGGCGGCAAGGACGCGCCCGAGCTCCGGATTGCGGACGGCCGCCAGCCAGCCGGTCGCCGTGCCGCAGCCATGCTCCACCCAGGTTCGAATGAGCGTTGCAGTCAGCACATCGGCAAGCCGCGAGAGAATGCCGCCCGAGCCGACGCGCTGCATTTCTGCTTCGCGCATCATGGCCTCAAGGAGTGCCGGTATCGAAGGCTCGCTCGCAGCAAGGTCGCTCGTGCGCATGACGGCGGGCATCAACTGCAGGAGAGGATGCAGACGATCGACATTGAACTGCATCACCGCAAAGAAGATGAGGTTCTTGCTGTCCGTCGACGGGCATTGCACATCGATGATGCCGTCACAAAGCTGTCGCCTCGGCAGGTCGGCTATCGAAACGGCAGGAATGCCCGGCTTGCTGGCAAGCACATGCGCGTCACCCCTCGGCAACAGCACCGCGTCGCCCTGGGCAAGATCCATCCATTCACCATCCGGTGTCTGAAGATGGGCCGAGCCCGCAGCCAGAAAATGGAATCGCGCGGGCTCCTGTGCCGGATAGGCCGTCGCCCAGGGCGCACAGGGTTGGCAACGCCCGTATTCGACGCCGTCGAGCCTCAGCCCGCGCAAAATCTCGGTCAATGCATCGCTCATAAGGCGCTCCGCAAGTTTGGACAAACGGCATAGTCTTTTGGATTTTCTAGCATAGAAACTCCTGACGGTCATGCCTACTTTCGCCACTAACAATCGCGGAGATGAAAATCATGGATGGCGTCGTGACGAAATCAGGTGCCCCGACGGACGAGCGGAACAAAGCCCGATGGGGCGCTGTCGTTTCCCTTTCGCTTGGGGTCTTCGGCCTGGTAACGGCAGAGTTTCTACCGGCAAGCCTGCTGACGCCGATGTCGGCGGATCTCGGGGTAAGCGTTGGAGCTGCCGGGCAGTCGGTGACCACCACTGCTGTCGTTGCGGCGGTCGCCGGCCCGGCGATCGTCGTCTACACAGGCCGGTTCGACCGGCGCACGGTGCTTCTGGCTTTGACGGGCCTGCTGGTCGTCTCGAGCCTTATGGCGGGCTTTGCGCCGAACCTTCCGTTCCTGCTTGCGGCGCGCGTGTTGCTTGGTATCGCGCTCGGCGGCTTCTGGGCGATGTCGCTGGCGCTCGCCATGCGGCTCGTGCCCGCCAGGCTGATGCCCCGCGCCATGGCGATCGTGATGTCAGGCGTCTCGATCGCGACTGTCTGCGCCGCCCCCGTCGGCGCCTGGATCGGCGCCACGCTCGGATGGCGCTATGCTTTCCTGCTGGCAGCCGTAGTCGGGGTGGTTACCTTTATCGTCCAGGCACTGACCGTCCCGTCGCTGCCGCCGATCGGAACCACCGGCCTTGGCACGATCGTGAGGGTTCTCAGGCGCCCGGCGATCCGGCTGGGTCTTGCCACGATCCTGCTGGTCGTCACCGGCCATTTTGCCGGCTTCACCTATATTCGCCCCTATCTTGAGCAGGTGCCGCGTTTCGACGTCGAAATGATCACCGCGATCCTGCTCGCATTCGGTATCGGCGGTTTCTTCGGCAATATCGCCGGCGGCTTCCTGGCGGAGCGCAACACGCGCCTGTCGATGACGCTGGCTGCCGCGGGCATCGCTGCCACCGCGCTCCTGCTTGCGGTCGCCGGCGTGCTGCCGGGCATTGCAGCCGCAGCGACGGCCGCCTGGGGCTTCGCCTTCGGTGCGCTCCCTGTCAGCGTCCAGTCCTTCATCAGTCGGGCCGCCGGCGACGAGGCGGAAGGCGCTGGTGCGGCGACGCTGACGACATTCCAGATCGCCATCTCCACCGGAGCAATCCTCGGCGGCCTGATCGTCGAACTCCAGGGGCCTGCCGGCGTCTTCATGTTTGCGGCATTGGCCGCACTGCTGGGCGCCTCGCTCGTCGCCGTCTCCCGCAAGGTGGCGCTCCAGCCGGGCTGAGAGATGAAGGACTCTATGGCCCTCCCGATCCTGAATTCCTGGGGGATCGGGAGAGCCATCATTAGGCCCCGTACTCAGCCGCGCTCAAGTCTCACTTGCGCGTCAGTGGCAGGGCCAGGAGCTGATCGGTCGTGACGATATCGCCGAAGGTGTCGTCGATCGAAGCCAGAGCTGCGCGGTGCAGCGCAACATGCGACACGGTCTCCCCATCTGCCGTATCGACGTCCCGCGTGGCGCAGGCGTCGTCGGCCACGATCACATTGTAGCCGAGGGGGACGGCATCGCGGGCAGCGCCGGCCACGCAGGCATGGGTCATCAGGCCGGCAATGATGAGCGTATCGACGCCAGCCTGTTTCAGCCTCTGGTCGATGTCGGTGGTTGGAAACACGCTCACCGACGATTTGCGCACCACCGAATGGTTGGCTGATGGCTGGATCTGGTCGTGGAACCGCGAGGTCGCACTGTCCTCGGCAAAGACCGGGCTTCCCGCCGGTGTCACGTGCTGGACATGATAGACTTTCATGCCGTCCTGATCAGCACGCTCGATGAGGCGCTTGGCGTTGGAGAGCGCCTTTGCGCCATCCGGGATCGGCATCCTGCCGCTGAAATATTCGTTCTGAAAGTCGATCACCAGCAGGGCGGTCTTGGCAGGATCGAGGCTTTGCGGCGCTGTGGCTCCGGCCATGGTTCGGATGGTGGGGTGCTGCATCATGAAAGCGTCCTTTCGCATCGGTGTTGATGGCGGAAAAATCCTGCATGCGGCGGCTTCGCGAAAGTGGCCAGAATGACAATATGTGCTAGGTTCTGGCCAATTCATTAGATTGGGATCGCCACGCCGATGCACACCGTTGCCGTCATCGCCTTTGAAGGCATCAGCGCCTTCCACCTGTCGGTGCCCTGCATCGTGTTCGGCGATGAGCTTTTGAAACTCGGAGCGCCCCGATATCGCCTGTTGATCTGCGGCGAGAATACCGGGTCGATTGCCACTGGCTCCGGCTTTCGCATTGAAGTGACGCATGATCTGAGCCACCTGGGGGAGGCCAACACCGTCATCGTGCCGGCCTGGCGGGATCCGGACGAGCGTCCTCCCGAAGCCTTGCTGCAGAGCGTCAGGGCCGCCCACGCACGCGGCGCGCGGCTGGTCGGGCTTTGCCTTGGCACATTCGTACTGGCGGAAGCGGGCGTGCTGGACGGGCGACCGGCATCCACCCATTGGGCCTGGGCGGAGGAGTTCCAACGAAGCTATCCGCGGGTCGCCCTGGATCAGGATGCGCTCTATATCGATGATGGTGACATCCTGACATCGGCCGGCACGGCCGCGGCCATCGACTGCTGTCTGCATATCGTACGTCGCGATCATGGGGCAGATATCGCCAACCGCGTCGCCCGGCGGCTGGTGGTGGCGCCGCACCGGCATGGCGGCCAGACCCAATACATCGAGAAGCCAATGCCTGCCGCCGCCGGCGAAGCGCAGCTCGGCGCGACGATCAATTGGGCAATCGAACATCTGGACGAGCCATTGTCGCTCGAAAAGCTGGCGGCGCGGGCCGGAATGAGCCTGCGCAGCTTCACCCGACATTTCAGAAAGACGACCGGAACCACCTTTACGCAATGGCTCTTGAACCAGCGGCTGGCGACCGCGCAACGGTTGCTCGAAACCGGATCCTGCTCGATCGACCGGGTCGCAGAGATGGCCGGCTTCGGCTCAACGGTATCGCTGCGCCAGCACTTTACCCGCGCCTTCTCGATCTCGCCGGCAAGCTACCGCCGGCAGTTCAGGAAGAGACCGGATTTAGGGGAGCATTACGGTCACGGCTTTCCACTCCGCCATGGCCTTGAGGCGGTGGACATGGATGACCAGCGCTGAGTGATTGGAGCGTGGTGGATCCGTGCGCCTGCCAATCAGGACGTCTCGGACACTGGCTATGCGGATGTGCGAATTTCAGTCATGCTTTAGGAGAGCCGCCCAGCCCTTGCGTATCGGCAATATGCGCGAGTGCTGCGTCTTCGGGGAGCAGGTAGACCTTGTCGATCGTCTGGTCGAGCAGGTTGCGCTCAATGGCCAACGCATCCTTCCGGCTTTCCGGCAGCACCGCTTCGAGATCGTCGATCATCGCGTGCAGCCGCCTTGCGATCTGCAGATTTTCCGCTCCATAGATCCGGATCTCTCGAAACGTAAGTTGCACGAAATCTTCCCAGTTCGGCGTCGGGAACACCACACGAAGGCGTCCCTGGGCATCGCGGACGTACTCGTTGCTCAGTTCGCGCCCACCAACGCTGCGTAGCAGTCGCTGCAACTGATCAATGGCAAGCACCGCTGTCGTCGGGTCGTTTATAGCCTTCGAAAGCGCCTTGCTGGCGATGTCGACAATAACCCTGAAGGCGAAGGTCGGATCCTGCTCGATGGTCCGCTCACGCCCGAAGACGACACTGTTGCGAAGGTCTTTGGCTGGTATTGCCTTGGCGCCGCCATAGAGGCGGAACAGTGGCTGCCCGGATGAGACAAAATCGCCGACGCGCGCAGCAAGTTCAATCACGCCGTCCGCTCGATGTGCTTGAATGGTCAAGGCCTTCACGTCGACTGCAAGAATGATGTCCGACGACCCGACATGCAAAACGATGTTTCCCGGCTTCTCGCACGGCTCGTCCGGTTGTGGTCGCTCGTCGGTATCCGACAGCGGGCCAGGATATACCGCCTCGATAACGGCAAAGCCCTGCTCGGCGACGCGATGAATGATGCTGACGGGACGTAATAGCCGGGCGGAATAATCGATGAAATAGAGGAAGGCAGCCAGCGACAGGACGCCAAAGATCCCCGAGATCCACATGATGGGAGACGGAGCCGACGTACTGATGCGACTGATCGCCCCAATGGCGAAGAGCAGGGTGAAGATGAACAGGCCCACAGTGAAACGGATCACGTTATCGCGCAGCAGCGTGGTCGCGATGATCCGGGGCGTAAGCTGCCCGCTCGCGATCTGTATGGCGACGAGCAGGGAACCGAACGTGAAGACGATGAACGAAAGCGCCAGGCTGATAATCGCCTGCATCGCTGCAACCGTACCCTCTGTCTCCAAGGGCCACAACGGCACCCATTCTGTCCACTGTTCTAATACAAGCACTGCGCGTAAGAAGGCTTGCTGCAGAACGAGCGCGAAGAAAGGCACGACCCACAGCGAGGACCGCATGTAGCTCTTGAGCGCATACAACTTGTTCCAGCGCATTTAGCCCCATCCCTCTCGTGTGGCCCTTCGAGCCGGAAACGGTCAAATCTGCCACAAGGGCACCGTACGCGACCAACTCCCGATACGAGACGATCGGCGCAAGCGACCTGGGGCCTAATATATACTATGCTGTCTCGTCGGGCCGCGAAAATCACAACTTCAGGTCACGGCTTCTCCCCCGAGCCGCCTCCGCAGCTTGAGCCTTTTTCATAGCCTGCCGAGGTTCTGTCACGTTGTTCGAAAAGGGACGGAATGGAGCATCGGGTCGTGATTTAGGTGGGCATTACGGTCACGGCTTTCCACTCTGCCATGGCCTTGCGGCGTTGGATATGGATGACGAGCGTTGAGTGTTTGGAGCTTGGTGCAGCATGGTGGTTCATGACCAGATCGGAAACACAGCGTTCGACCCTCCACTGCTGTCCCTCGAGCCTGTCCTATGCCATCTAGAAGAGTATCAACGACATATTCGCAGGCGGCACTATCGTGAAGAAAATCGGATTCCTTTCCTTCGGCCATTGGACCCCCTCCTCCCAGTCGCAAACCCGCTCGGCAGGCGATGCGCTTCTGCAGTCCATCGACCTTGCAGTTGCCGCCGAGGAGCTCGGCGCTGACGGCGCCTATTTCCGTGTTCATCACTTTGCCCGGCAGCTTGCCTCCCCCTTCCCGCTTCTGGCTGCCGTCGGCGCAAGGACGAAGCGCATCGAGATCGGCACGGCCGTCATCGATATGCGCTACGAGAACCCGCTTTATATGGCCGAAGACGCCGGTGCCGCCGACCTGATCTCCGGCTCACGCCTGCAGCTCGGTCTCAGCCGAGGATCGCCGGAACAGGTGATCGATGGCTGGCGATATTTCGGTTATCAGCCGCAGGACGGCGCGTCGGATGCGGATATGGGCCGCAGCCACGCCGAAGTGTTTCTCGAAGCACTGAAAGGCAACGGTTTCGCCCAACCCAACCCACGGCCGATGTTCCCGAACCCGCCAGGACTGTTGCGCCTCGAACCCCATTCCGAAGGGTTGCGCGACCGCATCTGGTGGGGTTCCAGTTCGAACGCCACCGCCGTCTGGGCGGCAAAGCTCGGCATGAACCTGCAGAGTTCGACCCTGAAGGACGATGAGACCGGCGAGCCGTTCCACGTCCAGCAGGCAGCACAGATCCGCGCCTACCGGGAGGCGTGGAAGGAAGCGGGCCACACCCGCACGCCGAGGGTTTCCGTCAGCCGCAGCATCTTCGCCATCGTCGATGATCGCGACCGCGCATATTTCGGCCGAAGCGGCAAGGAACAGGATACGATCGGCTTCATCGACGAGAACACAAGGGCAATCTTCGGCCGGTCTTATGCGGCCGAGCCTGATGTGCTCATCAAGCAGCTCGCCGGGGATGAGGCCGTCGCCGAAGCCGATACGCTGCTGCTGACGGTGCCGAACCAGCTCGGCGTCGACTACAATGCGCACGTCATCGAGGCGATCCTGAAGCACGTGGCGCCCGCACTCGGCTGGCGTTGAGCGACAAGACGCGTTCGTTCGCACCGGCGATCGAATTCGACTGGCATGAAGATATCCGCGTGCGCCGACCTACCGCATGTTTCCTTAAATCCAATTCGATTTCAGGATAAAGTTGCGGCCATTCAAAGTGCTGCAGTGACCTTTGCGCGTCCAATAAGACGCGCGGCGCTGTCGTCGGCGCACACGGGCTTCTCATGCCAAACTGACGTCGAGTGTTATCGGAACCGCACCAAGTGCCTTTGACACCGGGCATCCCGCTTTCGCCTTGTTTGCCAGCTCAGTGAATTTTGCCAGATCCGCGCCCGGCACACGGCCCTTCAACGCCAGGTGGATAGCCGTGATGGCAAAGCCATCGGCGACGGACTCAAGCGTGACCTTGGCGGTCGTCTCCATGCTGTCGGCCGTCAGGCCAGCCTCCCCAAGGATCAGTGACAACGCCATGGTAAAGCAACCGGCGTGAGCCGCACCGATGAGTTCCTCCGGGTTGGTACCCGCGACGCCTTCGAAGCGCGTTGCAAAACCATACGGATACTCCTTGAGCGCGCCGCTCTGCGTCGAAATCTGACCCTTACCGTCCTTGAGACCGCCGGCCCATTTCGCCGATCCTGTGCGATTGATCTGCATGCTCTTCTCCTCAGGGTGAAATCCACAGGCACCAGATAGAGCAGTGGCGTCGGATTGGTATGTGTGGATAGCTTACGCTGCTACCCGCCAGCGCCCGAATACACGGCTTGCGGCCCAGCAAACGGGCGCAACGTAACGGATTGCCGGTTTCGCCCCTCCGCCATGCACCGTGGCCAAGCGTTCAACCGGGAAAATTATTCCACCTATGATTGGTCCCGAGCCAAACGGTTGCTTATCCTCTGTCACAACCTTGACTAATTTGTCGCCGTTGCGGAAGTTTCCTCCCGAACGCTCTGCTCCATCAATCAATCGAGTGTGAATCGTGTCCCAAGCCACTATCAAATCCCCGCCGAAGCCGTTTTTCATGTCCTTCGGTTTCCAAGTTCTGGCAGCCATGGTCATTGGACTGCTGCTCGGCCTCATCGCCCGAAACATGGGCGTCGATGCGGCCGGCAACCCCAACTGGTTGACCGTGACGCTCCAGACGATCGGCTCCATCTTCGTGCAGCTTCTGCGCGCGTTGGTCCCGCCGCTCGTGTTCACGGCGATCGTTGCCTCCATTGCCAATCTGGCGACGCTTCAGAATGCAGCGAAGCTCGTCTGGCAAACCCTCCTCTGGTTCGCGATCACCTCGTTCATCGCTGTCATCATCGGCATCGCGCTCGGCCTCATCATCCAGCCAGGCGTCGGCTCGGCGGTGTCGCAGGAGGCTGCCAAGGCGCCGTCCTATGCCGGCTCATGGCTTGATTTCCTCAAGGGCCTGGTTCCCGGCAACATGCTGGGCCTGGAGGCAAGCACCAAGCTGACGGAAGGAAGTGCCAGTACGTCGTTGAATTTCAACGTGCTGCAGATCCTCGTTGTTTCCATCGCCTTTGGTGCCGCCGCGCTGAAAGCAGGCGAAGCGGCCAAGCCCTTCCTTGCCTTCAACCAGTCGCTTCTCGCGATCGTCCGCAAGATCCTCTGGTGGGTCATTCGCCTGACGCCGATCGGCACCATCGGCCTGCTCGGCCGCGCCGTGGCGCAATATGGCTGGGGAACGCTGGCGCAACTCGGCTGGTATGCAGCTGCTGTCTATATCGGCCTCGCCATCGTGCTCTTCGTCGTCTATCCCGCGCTGCTGATCGCGCATGGCCTGAAGCCATCGCGCTTCTTTGCCGGTGCATGGCCGGCAATCCAGCTCGCGTTCGTCTCGCGCTCCTCTGTCGGCACCCTGCCTGTCACCGAAACCGTGACGGAGAAGAGCCTCGGCGTGCCGCGCGAGTTTGCCGCCTTTGCCGTCCCGCTTGGCGCTACGACCAAGATGGATGGTTGCGCGGCGATCTACCCGGCAATCTCGGCGATTTTCATCGCGCAATTCTTTGGCGTACCGCTCGGGCTGCAGGAATATGTGCTGATCATCTTCGTTTCCGTGCTCGGCTCGGCCGCGACTGCCGGCCTGACGGGGGCGACCGTCATGCTGACGCTCACCCTGTCGACGCTTGGCCTTCCGCTCGAAGGTGTCGGCCTGTTGCTTGCCATCGACCCGATCCTCGACATGGGCCGCACTGCCGTCAACGTCGCCGGACAGGCGTTGGTGCCAACGATCGTCTCCAAGCGCGAAGGCATTCTCGACGAGACCGTCTACAATGCCGGCAAGTCCATAGAGGATCCGGAACCGGCTGTAGGCCTCCAGACGGCCTGATTGGATTCACACCCAGAGGAAGCCGGCATCTCGCCGGCTTCTTGCTAAACCGCTCGGTGCCTCGGATCATTTGCGGCAGTCTCGTTCTCACATGAGTGCTGGTTCAAGCTTCCACCGGCACGGTTTGGCGCGCGCCAGCCAAACCGCCTGCATTATCCTGAGGTTGAGCAGCGCTTGTCGCACGACCGCGATGTTGCAGTTCGAGGAACCTGCGCACGCACCGGCTTCTAAGGTGGCTGCAACGCCTCGCATCGATAGCGTCAGTGAAGCAGGACCGAAGGTCGGCTACCCCAAATCGTGGCAGATCATTCCGAACTCAAGACTGGCGGATTGCCGGTAATACTCGCGCTTCAATCAGCGCGTTTGAATTACTATCAGCAATACCGTAGAGTTGTTATCTGCCAGCGATTGGAATACTGAATGGCCGTGATTTCTGCCTTAACAGCACGTGACAAGCGGAGCTTGAATGCCGGTCATCTTCCAACGGATAAATGAAGACCACGCGTTGCGGGCGGCGGCCATCATCGTGAAGGCATATATCGGGCCGCCTTGGAACGAGGCGTGGACCTTGGAGAGAGCGACGGCACGGATGGGCGAGTTGTCGACCACTCCCGGTTGGCTCGGCGTCGGGGCATTGGAAAATGGCGCGTTGCTTGGCTTTGCGATCGGCCTCCCCCATACGTCGGCGGCCGGCAGGGGCCTGTACATTCCTGAAATCGCGGTTCTGCCTTCTCACCAGGGACGTGGCATCGGCAAGCAACTGCTAAGATTTCTTGAGGCTGAAGCCTTGAGTTCCGGCTTTTCGAGCGCGTGGCTTTTGTCGCAAAGTGAGGGCGCCACTGCCGAATACTATAAGGCGAGCGGCTACAATCAGGCTACGAAGCTCAGGATTTATTCAAAGCCGCTAAAGTGGAGTCCTGAGTCAGCGCGCTGATGATTTGTGATGTAACCGGCCCGTGCCTGAGTTCGCTTGGATGATTGCTAGGCATCCCCCGCGCTGCATACGCTCTGGCGCCAGCAGTCCAAACTCGGGGCGTACCAAGTCACGCCGAGGCTTCACACCAGCATTGCGCTGCACCTTGACCCCATGGCCGAGACAATCCACGCCTTCAGCCAGGCTTGTGCTGCCGTTTTTTAAGCCGGCGCCCTACCCTTCGTAGTGCCCCGACGACGCGGCGGCAGCCGACTTGACGACCAACGCCACGTCGGCCCCCTTGATCACGCTCACCCCGGCGGCACGTAGATCGGCAACCGTCTTCAGTCCCCCGGCCTTCGGTGAATCCAGCGGCTCGACGCTGCGAGCCTTCAGATCGACAATCCAAAGGCCGTCCTCACCTTCGATACCTATCACAACAACTTTGGCCATCCGTATTCCCCTCTCACTATGGATCTGCTCGGTCTAAAATCCTGCCCTCTTCAAGCCTTCTCTGTAGAGGTCCTTGTGCCATTGTTCCTTGCTGGGAACGGCGGCAAGCCACGTGTCCAGGTCGAAATTGGGGTTGGCTTCGCGCACCCGGCGAACAAAGACACGCGCTCTGTCCCTATGGCCCAACATCGCCCAGTTCGCGGCCGAGAGCCTGTCGGCCAGGCTCGGATCGGCCATACGTCCGATGTAATCCAGCGATGTCTCGAATTCACTCAACGCGTAGTTCGCACCTGCGGCGGTCCAGAGATAGGAGTCCGGGCTCAACGGATTGAGCTCAATCGCATGTTCGATCTTTTCCAACGCCTTGCCGGGAAGCGAGCAATGGACGAGTGTATCGGCATGGTCGGCAATGATATCGGCATAATGGGGACCAAGCGTCTCCGCGAGTTCCATTGCTTCCGCGCTTTCATCGAAAGCCCCCTGCAACAGCTTGGCCACGCCGAACTCGCGATAGCCGTCTGCCAGATTCCGGCGGGCCCCGATGGCACGCGTAGCAAACACCTCGGCCGCCTTCAGCAGTTCGAGGTCGCCACGTGCCGTCAGCAGCCATTCCTTTGAGTAGGTCCTGGCGATCGAACTCAGCGCCGGCGCAAAATCGGCGCTCGCATGGAGTGCGGTCTTCATCTCCTTGCGGGCGCGCCGCAGGTCCGGCAGCGTCAGCCGGTTCAGGTGCCGTCGTCCCACGAGATAGCTGTGGTACGCTGCCGGATTCAGCTCGCGATAAAGACGCGCCGCCTCATGCCGCTCGATCTCGCTTGAAACCGAAAGCGCGATGTTTCGTGCGATCACACGCCGGGTGGCGACGAGTTCCGGATGGCTCAGGCTGAACCTTTCCGCCCACACGACTTCATTATCGGGAAAGAAGATGAGCTGGACGAACAACGTCCCTTCGCTTGTCTGACTGCTGATCCGGCTGTCGAGGATGTAGTTCAGAGAAAATCGCTCAAAGAAATCAGCCTGGTCCTCAAGCTGGCGCCCGATCCGGACGGCAGAATGGTGGGCGATCACCTGAAGGCTGTTGAAGGCGCAAAACCCGATGGTGATGTCCTCGATCAGGGCGCTCGCGATGAAGCCAAAGTCCGGGCGCCCGACATAGTCGCTTGGAGGCAACAGCACCAGACGAGGGATTGCATGACGGTGCGTTTGTCCAGATCCAGTCTGAAAATCAGGTTCGGACATGCTGGCGGCACGAGCGTACGGCCGTGCGACCGGTCCAGGTCCGGCATCCCGGCTCGCCAAGGTGTTCACGAGATCGGCACCTCGTGCAAGCGCATCGCGTCGCCTCTCGAGAATTTTCCTGAGGTGGTCGACTTGCTCTTCGGCTTGAAAGATTTCGACAAGCAACTGCAACGTATCGGGATTCGGATCCGCGTATTCCGCCTCGATGAGCAATATCCCCGCATCCTTGAGAACGTCAGCCTCTTCCTCCGAACGCGGCGCGCGCGCCGCTTTTCGCAACAAAGCTTTGAGAAGGGTATTTTGGCGGTCTTTCTGTTCCGCGAGCCAGCCATAAAAAGCGCGGCTCTGACAGCCGACCGCCCCCAGGAATGACCTGTGCATCAGCGTTGCAAGGCTGCGGAGCTGGGGCAAGGGATCGGCTATTTCGCTATCGGTCGCCGGATCCATGTCCGATGACAACGACGCGCGATCCATATGGATCATGCTACTGGTAAAGGAGAGGAATTGCGCTCCAATTTCGTCCTGGCGGACCTTTATCCTGGAAATCAACTTGCGCATGTTCACGAGCGGAACGGCACTGTCTTCGTTGCCCCACAAGAATGCGGCCATCACCGTTCGGTGTTCGGCTCCATCTTTGGTCGTGAGCAAATAAGCGAGAAGTAACAAACCTTTCTCGGGATAGGCAACTTGCCTTCCCTCTGAATCGACGAGCCTCAAGCCCCCAAAGGTTTGCAGCAAGAAAGCCATTTGTACCTTTAAGCCGTTCCGCCAATATTGATTGGCATCCGCGTGCCGAAAAAAATTCAACAGCAGTATCTAAGCCCTTCGGCCACTAATCTAGGAAGCGATTGGACAAACGATTGCGCGACAGAGTTTGTCTTAATACCTCACGCAATTCAACCGGGAATTTACTGTGGGAGAAGGGAGTTTCCATAGCTTACCAGCACCAATGGGTAATCGACAGGCGATCTATTCTACGTTCCACTCCAGGTTTTATTCCCATTTTTGACGCAACGACAGGGAATCGCGGCCGATGTCCCGCGGCGAAGGCCCTGATCGCTCTCTGCGTTCATCGAAAGCACCAATGCTGCAGCGGGGCTTGGCTGCTTGGCGCCACGGCTTGACCGAAGACCGCCAATGCACGCTCAGGGTGACTTGGCGCTCCGAGCCTATCGCGCTTGCGCAGTTACGGTTGTCATGCCGGCGGCATGTCCCTGTATCCGGGCACGCGTCAAGGCTCTCGGCACGCCCTCAGGGTTGGACGGCGCTTATTCGATACCGGATGCAGCCGGCTCATCCGTTGGATCCGGTTCGGATTGCAACTCCTCCGCCGGCAAATCTCGTCTCAATGTCGCAATCTCTTGTCTGCCCCAGGCTTCGGCTCGATCCATCAGCGAGCGCATCTCGCTGTTGAGAGCATGCGAACGCATGACGTCGTCTGCATGGCTGGTATTGGTGCGCGGATCGTAAAAGCTACCGATGTCCGCACCGGCGGCGCGTCTGGCCTGCTCCAGCTGCGCTCGTAGCTCGGATAGCTCAGCCTTTGCCGCGAAATATCGTCTCATCACGTCGATGAGTTCGCGGTCGCGTGCCTTTGTCTTCATGGAAGCCTCCCTCAATACGCAGCCTGAGTGATCCCACAAGATGTCAAAATCTGGGTACTTCGCCCATGCGGGCGTGTTGCCTGTGGACGGATTGTCGCGGCGCCGGATTGGCAGCGGGTCACGAAGCATCATCGTGATTGGACTTCGCGCCCAACAAGAGTCACGCTTTCGGTAGGGTGAAATGGGCTGGCGCAGAGCATCTATCGTCTAAATGGAGGCCACAATGAAGCACCATACACGCGAGCAATTGCAAGTCTTTGCACAAATCGAACCGGAATACCGGCCGCTGAGCATGTCTCGCAGGGAACGCCTCGAACGTTGGGCGGAGGTTCTCGAGCAGAGCCCGTCCCGACACCTGGCGACATTGTATGAAACCGAACACCAGTCCGCTGCCGTGCGCGATACATTGCGCAGCGACGGCTCGCCGATCTCCGTCGCGTTCGAAGATACCGTACTGCGTGCCGCAGGCATGGAAAACGACACCTACGGCGAGGCCCTCAGGTTCTTCGAGTTGCGCGACTGGCAGCTGCACGGCGTGATCTGCTACTGCCACTTCGGTGCAACGGTGAACGCGCAGACGGCCGCAGAACTCGTCAGGTCGATCTCGACTGGCGAACGCAGCGGCCTATTCGCCCGGCTGCGCGCGCTGTTCGTCGGCTGACGCGAGCCGCATTTCACTGTTGTGAGATGCTGCGCGGCAGGATGGTAGTTCGCTGATGTAGAGATGTTGGCGAGATTAAAAGCGCCGGGCCATGCCCCCGCTTGCTTCAAGTCTTCGTCACTCGATCTCGGCGTCGCCAGGCACCGAGGCCAGCAGGGATCGGATCACGTGAAGCCCGCGCTCCAGGTCCTTGAGCGGCGGAGCGGAGATCGCGACGCGCACCGCGTTTGGTGCACGCCCTGGGATGGCACTAAACACGCCCGCAGGCGTGATGGCGACGCCTTGTACAGCGGCCGCCGAAACGAACGCCCCGGCACTCCAGATCTCCGGCAGTTCGAGCCAGATATGAAAGGCGTTGCTTTCCGCCGACGGCGACACGGGGCCGAGAATGCGCGCCGTCAGCAACTGCCGATCGCGCCCATCCTTCCGCTTCAGCTCCGAAACATGGGCGGCTGTGCCGTCAGAGATCCAGGATAGCACCAAGCGCATTGATAGGGACGACGCCATCCAGCCTCCGGCACGCATGACCGCGGCAATGCGATCCTTGACCTGCGGCGGCGCGACGACAATGCCAACGCCAACGCCCGGACCAAGCCGCTTCTGCATGCTGTTGACGTAGACGACACGCTCCGGCGCATAGGCCGCAAGCGGTGCCGCGTCGGAAAGGAATGCAAAGGCAGCGTCCTCGATGCAGAGCAGCCCGGTCTCCTCGAGCGCCTCGGCGAGGGCAGTTCGTCGTGCGTGCGACATCGAAAAGCCGAGCGGGTTATGGATGGTCGGCTGGATGTAGATCGCATCGAGCGGCTTCGCGCGAAGCACCCTGATAAGCGCCGCAACGTCGACGCCGTCACCGTCGATCTCAAGCGGCACGAGCTGCAAGCCGAGCCGAGCCGCCATGCGGATGACCGACGGATAGGTCAACGGCTCGACACCGATGCGATCGCCAGGTTTGCAGACAGCTGCCATGGCGCATGCAATCGCTTGGCGTCCTCCACCGGCAAGAAGGATGCCGTCAGGCCTCGGGGACCAATGATCGTGCGCGAGATAGCGCGCGACGATCTCGCCGACGCCCTTTGGCCCGAAGGGACCGAGAGCGTCCATGGCGTCAAAGAGTGTTGCCGGGTTGGCCATGTTCTTGAACGCCGGCGCCATCAGGGCCGCCTGCTCCAGGGAACCCGATGTCGCCAGTTGCAAATCGATCGGCGCGTCGGCGATCTCGCTGATCCGCGCAGATTGCAGCCGGTCCGGCGTCCTGACGAAGGTCCCACGCCCGACTTCGCCGATAACCAGACCGCGGCGAACGAGTTCGGCATAAACACGGCTGGCGGTCGAGACCGCTATTCCTCTCTCATAGGCAAAGGTTCTTTGCGGCTGCAGCCGCGAACCGGGCGGCAGCTTTCCAGAGGCGATCTCGCCGGCGACAACGTCGGCGACGGCGCGGTAATCCAGCATCTCAAATGCTCCGAGGGCAATAAACCAATTGAACTCTTATGGCATCGGTGCATTTGTAAAACAAATTGCAGCGCCGGATCAATGTCATGCCCTTCTCCACCGTCCCGACAACTTCCCTGCCAACTCTACACGATGTCGAAGCGGCCGCCCGCCGTATCGGCAAATACTGCATCGAGACGCCCCTGCTGGAATCGCCATATCTCAATCAGAAATATGGTGGCCGGTTGCTGCTCAAGGCTGAAAGCCTGCAGGTCACGGGTTCGTTCAAGCTGCGTGGCGCGGTCAACAGGGTAGGGTCGCTGACCGACGACGAACGGCGGCGTGGCGTCGTCGCCCGGTCTTCCGGCAATCACGGCCTTGCGATTGCCTATTGCGCCGGCCTGATGGGCACATCAGCCGTGGTCGTCGTGCCGGAGACCGCACCGGCGGCAAAGGCCGAACGGATCGCGGCCTATGGAGCACGCGTCGTGAAGGTTCCGATGAAAGACCTCGCCGACGTGGCAGCTGAAATCACGCGTCGCGAGGATCGGGTGCTTATACCGCCGGCCGACGATTTCTGGGTGGTTGCCGGTGCCGGCACCGTCGCGCTTGAAATGGCGGAACAGGCCGCGAGGCTGAATGCCCAGATCGATGTATTGCTGACCTGCTGCTCCGGCGGCGGACTGACCGCCGGTTGCCTGCTGGGGTTGAGCAAGGCGTCTCCGTCCACCAAGGTTTATGGCGTCGAGGCCGTTGGGTTCGAGAAGATGGCGAAATCGCTCGCAGCCGGCAAACGCATCAACCTGGCACCAGGCGGCCATTCGATCTGCGACGCCATCAGCGGGCTCTACATGGCAGAGATTCCCTTCGAGATCATCAGACCTGATCTGGCCGGTACGCTTGCTGTCACGGATGACGAAGCAAAGGAGGCCATGCGCGTGGCCTTCAGCGAATTCGGCTTGGCTCTCGAGCCTGGAAGCGCTGTCGCGTTGGCGGCTGTGCTCGCCCGCAAGATACCGCTCGAGGGACGTACGTTTGCCGTCACGCTATCCGGCCGGAACGTCGATTTGGATCTTGCCGGCGCCATCCTGGCGAGTGGAGAGCCAACGGTCGGCAGGGCATGAACATGTTCAGCCACGTCACGGTTGGTTGCAGCGACCTTGATCGTGCCTCCGTCTTCTACGACGCCGTTCTCGCGCCTCTTGGTCTTGTCAGGCGAACAGTTGCTCCGGATGGCGGACCGGCTGCAGCGTGCTGGATCGCATCAGGTCAGGCATTGCCGCGCTTCTACGTCTATGAGCCGTTCGACAGGAAGCCTGCCAGTGTGGGAAACGGTAGCATGGTCGCATTTCTCGCGCCGACACCTGCGGCGGTCGACCAGGCCCATGCTGCCGGCCTTGCGGCCGGCGGTACGGACGAGGGCGTTCCCGGTCCGAGGCCGCACTATGGAGATGGCTACTACGGTGCATATCTGCGCGACCCCGACGGCAACAAGGTGCATGTCGTCTGTAGAGATGACCTTCTGCCCCTTTTACCGTAACGGTCCGAATGGCCGGCGCGTAAAGCGGGACGCAGCCTTATCGGCCTGCTCCGGCAACGATCGCCGCCGCTATCGTGGCATTAAACCCCACTTCTGCCAGCACCTCGGCCGTATGTTCACCAAGCGCCGGTGCCGGACGCCGGAAGCGTCCCGGTGTTTCGGACATGCGCGGCACGATGTTGTGCATGGGCAGCGCACCGTGCTCCGCATCATCCAGCGATACGATCACCTCGCGCTCGGCAAAATGTGCGTCCTCGGTGGCGTCGGCAATGTTGTAGATCGGCCCGACCGTTGCGCCACTGTCGCGCATGGTGGCAAGGGCTTCGTCATGCGAGCGCACGGCAAACCAGGCTCCGATGGCGTCATCGACCAAATCGCGATGCTTGAGGCGTTCGCTGTTGGAGCGGAAGCGCGGATCATCGTTCATGTCGGCCCGGCCGATGATCTCGAATATCCGCCGGGCGACCGCCGGCGTCGAACCGGAGAGCGCGACGTATTTGCCATCGGCGCAGCGGTAGACGTTGCGCGGGCATGCGGTGTTCGAGGCGCTGCCGATGCGTTCCTTGACCGTGCCGTTGAGCGCGTAGATGCCGGCCTCGGGGCCAAGCACGGAAAAGATCGGCTCCAGCAGCGACAGGTCGATGACCTGCCCGCGCGCTCTGCCCTTTTCGCGCGCAAAGAGCGCCGTCATCGTCGCCGACATGCCGTAGACACCGGCGATCATGTCGGCGAGCGCGAGCGGCGGCAGCACAGGTTCGCGGTCGGGAAAACCGGTGCGGTAGGCATAGCCGCTCATGCCTTCGACGATGGTGCCGAAGCCGGGAAATTCCGCATAGGGGCCTGTCTGCCCGAAACCGGATATGCGCACGACGACGAGATCGGGGTTGCGCGCGAGCAGCGCCTCCGGGCCAAAGCCCATCTGTTCGAGCGTTCCCGGGCGAAAATTCTCGATGAAGACGTCGGCGCTCGCAACCAGCGCCCAGAGTGCCTCGCGGTCGGCCGTTTCGCGCAAATTCAGGACGACAGAGCGCTTGTTGCGCCCATAGGTCTTCCAGAACAGCGACAGGCCTTCGTCTTTCCATTCGCGCAGCGGATCACCGGCCGGCGGTTCGATCTTGATCACGTCGGCGCCGAAATCGGCAAGCTGCAGCGACAACATGTTGCCGGCGACGAGACGCGAAAGGTCGAGAACCTTGACCCCTTCGAGAGGCCCCTCGGCGTTCGGATCCCAGTGTTTCCTGGCAAATTCGCTCATTGGATGCGCCCGCCGGTCTTGTCGTCGAACAATAGGATATTGGCGGTGTCGAAGCCGATCGTCACGTTCGCGCCCGATTGCAGTAATGCGCTTTCGCCGAGAACCACGGTGATATCCGTGGTCTCGAGTCGCAGCATGACCTCCTGTGCCTCCCCGGTCGGCTCGACCAGCACAACCTCGGCGGCGATGCCGTTGTCGGCAAGCTGGATGTGTTGCGGGCGGATGCCGTAGACGACCTTGCGCCCCTGTGCGAGCCCATGGCCCGAAGGCAGCGGCAGGCGGGCGTCGTCGGCAAGCCGTAGCATCTGGCCGTCGACCTCGCCACGCAAGAGGTTGATCTCAGGCGAGCCGATGAAGCTGGCAACGAACAGGTTCTGCGGGTTTTTGTAAAGCTCCAGCGGCGGCCCCATCTGCTCGATCTTGCCACCGTTCAGAACCACGATCTTGTCGGCCATGGTCATGGCCTCGGTCTGGTCGTGGGTGACATAGATCGTGGTCTTGCCCAGCCGCTGGTGCAGCTTCTTGATCTCGCCGCGCATCTTCACCCGGAGCTTGGCGTCGAGATTGGAGAGCGGCTCGTCGAACAGGAAGGCACGCGGATCGCGCACGATGGCGCGCCCCATGGCCACGCGCTGACGCTGACCGCCCGACAATTCGCGTGGAAGCCGTTCGAGCAGATGCCCAAGGCCAAGGATGTCGGCTGCTTCATCGACGCGACGCTTGATCTCGCTCTTCGAAACGCCGGCGAGCTTCAGCGCGAAGCTCATATTGTCGGCCACCTTCATGTGCGGATAGAGCGCATAGCTCTGGAACACCATGGCAAGGTCGCGCTCCTTGGCCGGCATGTCGTTGACGATCCGGCCGCCGATGGTGATTTCGCCGGCGCTGATGTCTTCCAGCCCCGCGATCATCCGCAGCAGCGTCGACTTTCCGCAACCGGACGGGCCGACCAGCACCACGAATTCGCCGCTGCCCATGTCCAGCGAAATATTATCGAGCACCGGCAGGCTGCCGTAGCTCTTTCCCACATTCCGCAGTTCGATCTCGGACATGGTTTCTCCTCCCAATTGATAGGCCGATGCGGTTCTGGCCCGCCGGCCCGTTGGACCGGCAGGCAGGATCAAACCCGCTCAGGCGGACTCGATAATCTCGAACGTTCCGACGCTCATGCGACCGAGCGCGCCGAGGCGAAGGCCGGCCATGCCATAGGCAAACTGGTCATCGCTCGCCTCGATCAACGGCTTGCCGTCGATGGCAAAGGACAGCGCATCGCCCTTTACCGAAAACGCGAAACCGTAGCTCTTGCCGAGCTCACGCTTGAACGGGGCGCGCGCGAGAACGGTGGTGCCGAAATCCTCCTTGAGGATGACGACGTCGTCGCCGTCGAAGCCTGCGGCATAGAACCGGCTGGTGCCCTGCACGCGGGCCGTCACCAGTTGCGACGGCCCGGTAAGCGGCTTGATATCCGCCAGGACCTCGACGTCGCGGGCGTAGTAATGGCCCGTCCACATATCGGCATCGCTGGCCGTATGGGCGTGAATGCGGCCGTCCTGCAGCGTCCAGTGACCACGGTTCCAGGTAAAGCGCGAGATCGCACCCCACTCCTGCACTTCGGTCTTGGGGTCGATGACAGTCTTGCCAGCACCCTCGATCTTGAAATCGGCGAGGAACAGGCGGCCGAGGAATTTCAGACGGCCGAAATACTCGACCTGGATGCCGACCTCGTCGATCGCTTCGGCACCTTCCGGCACGGTGAATGCGTAGTCCTGCCAGCCTTCGTGGTTGGGAACGTGCCACGCACCGGTCTCTTCGATCGCGCCTGACATCGCGCGGCGGATATAGGGCGCGACGCGCAGGTTGCCGTCACCGTTCCACGGATCGAGCCATAGCTTGAACGACACCTTCTGGCCGGCATCGACCAGCGGCGAGAACATCGGACGATAACGCTCGTCGTCGAAATCGGAGCGGCGATAGAACGGCTTCCAGAAGATCCGACCGCCCTGGCCGCGCTCAAGCCGGTCGAGCTGGATTTCGAGCGAGCCGCGCGAGCCTTCAGCCTGTCTTTCAACCGAGCCCTTGAGGCTGATCTGGTTGAAACCCTCGGTGCGGAAACCATGGGTCGAGCCCGGCAGGTCGAAATCGAAGCGGACGCCGCGGCGGGTAAAATCCGCAAGCCAAAGGGCCGGCACATCGTCTTCGCGCAGTTGCAGCGCCAGCACGGTCAGTTCCCGGGCAAAGGAGGGAATATCGACGATGTTGATCGAGCCGACGACGCCGGAGGCGACGATGAAGTCGTTGATTGGCTTGCGGTACTTGTCCCAACCCGGCTGCAGCCCTTGGAACGTGCCTACGATGGCACCGGCATTGCCGGCGTTGCAGTCGGTATCCCAGCCGGCCATGGTCGCGATCTCGGCGGTGCGCGGCAGATCGCCTTCACCGTAGAGGATCGCCATGACGGTGACACCGGCGTTCGGGATGATGTGGCAGACGCCGGGATAGCGATCATAACCCCATTCGGCTGTCAGCATGTCACGGCAGGCGCGCCAGTTGCCGGGGTTGGCTTTGTGAAAGTCGATGACGGCCTGCACTACCTGGGCATAGGTCGAATTCGCGTCGATGGTTGCCATGGCAGCGTCGATCACCTCGGCGATCGACGTCGCCTCGAATGCCTTGGCGATTGCGGCGGCGCAGAAGCGCGCGCCATTCAGGCCGTCGCCGTCATGGGCGACGCTTGCCGCACGGGCAGAAGCGTCGGCCGCCTTCTGCGGCTCGCCCGGATGCACCCATCCCCAGCTGTCGATGAAGATCTGGCCGCCGATCTGTTCGGCAACGGTTGCGCTGTTCTGGGCGATCGATCCTGACTGCGGCGCGGGGATGCCGGCGCGCAGGTTGCGGTAGGCGGTGTGTTCGGTCGAGACGCCGAAACCGCCCCACCAGTACATGCCATGCTCTTCGGCGGCATAGTTCACCCAGGTCTTGCCGACATCGGCGGCACTGGCCTTGAGGCCATAGTCGCGCAGAGCACGGATGAAGTAGACCGGGCCGTTGGTGTCATCGTCGGCGGCAAAATTCTTGAAATCGCGCAGGTACTGGGTGACTTCGCCATAGGTCTTCTGGACGCGCTCATAGCTCCAGATCGTCGGTTCGACCGGTGCGCCAAGGCGAACGCCAATGGCCTTGCCGATGAAACCGGCATAGATCTTCTCGTAAATCGTCTCTTTGCTGAGCTTGGGCATCATGCGTCTTTCGTTATCAATCAGAATGTGAGGGCGGCGCGGAAGCTGGTCCGCCGGTCGGCGGCCGCCTGGTCGGCGGCCTGGATGGTTGTCGCCGTTTCGGTGAACCGATCGGCGGCGGCGGTGAGGTTCAACTTATTGACCTGATCGAGCAGGGCGTGGTCGGCAATGTCGATGACGCCTTCGCCGTGCATCGCGCCAAGAATCGCGCCGGCCATGACGCCGATCGAGTCGGTATCGCGGCCGGAATTGATGCCATCCTCGATCGACCGGCGGAAATCGCCGTCGTTGAACAGGCAGAATCCAAGTGCCAAAGGCAGTTCCTCGATCGAGCCGAGGCGGCTTGGCTGATAGGCGGCAGTCAGCCGCCCTGCCTTGGCGGGCGTGTGGTTGACGTCGTCGCCCATGGGAGAATAGGGCGCGATGGCCGCATGAAACGCGGCAACGACGGTCTGATAGTCCGCACCCTGCGCCTTGAGCTTGCGGGCAACCTCGGCGATGTCAGCAATGGCGTTGCGCGTGCCGTCCTTGGCCAGTGCCAGAACCGCTTCGATCACACCTTCGATATCCGTTCCCGGGATGAAGGCCGCGGCGACTGCAGCGGCAAACGCGCCCGCTGCCTCAAGCCCGAAGCTTTCCTGATGCCCGGAGGCAAACGCGATCGCCTCGTCATAGGCGGCCTTCGGATCGCAGGCATTGACGACGCCGATCGGCGCCACGTACATCGCCGCGCCGCAATTGACCATGTTGCCGATGCCACCTTGCCGCGGATCGCACGAGGTAAGCTGGTGGCGCTGGAATATCCACTTCTCGGGATAGAACAGCCGCTCGATCAGCATCGCTTCTCGCTGCAGTTCCGGCACGTAGCGCGGCACCCAGGCGATCTGCTTGACCATGCCATCGGCCATGTCCCAGGCATCGAGATGCCTGCGGACCTCGCCATAGATATCCATCAGGCAGAGCGTCATCAGCGTGTCGTCGGTGACGATGCCGTTGCCACGCACCCGGCCGTTGCGGGCCGTGGCATCCAGCGACATCTTGTGCCACTCGGTGTTAAGCGACGTCACCCGCCCATACTTGGCCGCGATCTCCGCGGCCGGCAGCTTTTCGACCGGCGCCCCCATGGCGTCGCCGAGCGCGACGCCATGGATGAGCGCGCGGACCCTCCCCTTCAGGGAGAGCCCTTGAACGCTACTTTTCTGCATCTAGAACTGTCCTTGCATACTCGTTGAGACGTTTTCCCCCTGCCGCTTCCCACTCCGCGACATACTGGTCCCACTGATCCATCTTGGCGGCGCCGGAGATGAACTTGTAGACCCAGGACCGATAGACGTTTTCGGTCGCGTCGAGATCGGCCGCGTAGTCCGCCGGCCACACGAAGGTGTTGTCCGGCTTGAAGTCCTTCTGGATCGTCGCCAGCGACTGCTGCGCCGCTTCGGACTGCCAAACGACGGGTGGGGTCCAGTTGGCCGCAACCATGAAACGGGCGTACCAGGTCGCGATCTTGTCGGTGACTTTGTAGCTGTCGCCGTCCTTGGTGTATTCCTGACCCTCGAAGCCGAGGCGATCGAACATCTGGCCTTCGGGGCTCGCCATGAAGTCGAGCAGCTTCATCACTTCGGCCTTGTGCTCGGAGATGGCGGAAATCGCCAGCCCGCGCGATTCCTTGGAGACGTCGACCGCTGCAAGGCCCTGCCCGCCCGGTCCCTTCGGTGGCGCCAGAAGCACCAGTTCGGTACCCGGATGGACCTGGCGCATCTTGCCGCCATAGATGTCGATGACTTCGCCGGAGGAGCCGAAGATCACGCCCGCCCGCCCGGTGTAGAACTTGTCTTCCTTCACGTCGAACTTGGTGGTGATGTATTCGGGATCGTAGAGGCCCTGCTCGCGCAGCGAGGCGTAGAAGGCGATCTTATCCTTCTCTTGGGAGGTGATGCGCGACTGCACCCACTCACCGCCTGCGTTCTTCATCCAGGTTCCGGTGATGCCGAAGGCCTGGTTGAAGATCGAATCGAGCTCGTTGGTGTTGTCGGCCGTGGTCACGCCGTAGCTGTCGGCGACGCCATTGCCGTCGAGATCACCGTCCTTGATGGCCTTGAACAAAGTCACATAGTCTTCGACGGTTTCGGGCGCCTTGAGGCCGGTCTTTTCCAGCCAGTCCTTGCGGATCACCGGCTGGGGTCCGCGCACCGGATAGACGTAGAGCAGGTAGGGATAGTTCTTGAGGCGCTCGACATTGTGCGGCCACAGCGCGTCCTTCAGGTACTTGGTGTCGGCCAACATCGGGCCGAGGTCTTCAAGCACGCCCTGCTCGACCATCTTGGCGTCGCCACCCTGAAAATAGATCAGGTCGGGGATATCGCCAGAAAGCAGCATGACCGACAGCTTGTCGGCATAGCCGGAAGACGGCAGGTCGACGAGTTCGATGTCGAGATCGGTGCCCTGCGCCCGCAACGCTTCCTCAATACGCTGCAGGTGCTTGACGTCGTCTGGGTTGGACGGGGTGAAGTCCTTGGACACAACCCGGATCTTGACCGGTTCGGCCATTGTCGGGGCGGCGGCACCAAGGCTGAGCGCCAGGGCTGTCGATGCCAGCAGGACCATTTTTCTAAGCATTTCGTCTCCTCCGTTTAGATAGGCTTCTTTGTTGTGTCTCGTGTCGTCGTCAGCCCTTGAGCGCGCCGCTCATGGTTCCCTTAGTGAAGAATTTCAGGATCAGCGGGTAGATCGCCAGGATCGGTACGATGGTCAGAAGGATCATCCCGGCCTTGAGCGACCTCAGATCGATCTGGCTCGCGCCGGTATTGTTGCTGGCGTTGTTGGCGCCGACGATCGCAACCTTGTCGCCGTCGATCACGAACTGGCGCAGCACCACCTGCAGCGGCCATTTGCCCTGATCGTTCAGATAGATCATCGCGCGGAAGAACTCGTTCCAGTGAAAGACGAGATAAAACAGCGAGATGGTCGCGAGCGCCGGCTTGGCGAGCGGAAGGACCAGATGCCAGAACACTTGGAAAGGGTTGGCGCCATCGAGTTCGGCGGCTTCCAGCAGCTCCTTCGGGATTTCCTCGAAGAAGCGGATGAGGATGATCAGGTACCAGGCGTTGACCGCCTTGAAGAGGATGACAGACCAGTAGCTGTCGAGAAGGCCGAGGCGCTTGTTGACGAAGTAGTCCGGAATGATGCCGGGCTCGAACACGATGGTGACGAGAACGAAGATGAACAGCGCCTTGCGGCCCGGCAGACCGGGCCTCGAAAGCCCCCAGGCCATCAGCGCGGTACCGACGACGCCGATCACGGTACTGACGGCGGTGATGAAGATCGAGTTGAAGATGCCGCGCTGCACATTGGGGTGCTGCAGGAGAACGCTCCAGACCTCGAAGGAGAAGCCCCTGGGTATGATGGTCAGCCCGCTCATGCCCGGCACCTTTGCCGGCTCGGACAGCGAGACGGCGAGCAGGTTGAGGATCGGCTGGACCGTGACGACGACGAGCAACAGCAGCGTCGAAACGATGATCGCATATTCGATGCGTTCGATCGGGGTCTTGCGTGACAGGGCCATTACCAGACTCCCTTCCCGGTCAGGCGTTTGGAAACGAAGTGGGCAATCACGATCATCATCGTGCCGAGCACGGCCTTGAACAGGCCGGCGGCCGTTGCCAGCGAGTATTCGCCGGTCTGCAAACCGATGCGGTAGACATAGGTGTCGACGATATCGATCTTGCTGCGCACTACGTCGTTGGAGAGGTTGATCACCTGGTTGAGGTCGGCGTTGAGGAACATGCCGGCGTTGAGGATGAACAGCGTCGCGATCGTCGGCACGATGCCCGGCAGGGTGACATGCCTGATCTTCTGCCAGCGGTTGGCGCCGTCGATCTCGGCTGCGTCATAGAGCTGCTGGTCGATGGCGATGATGGCGGCGAGATAGAGCAGGCTGTCCCAACCGGCCGAACGCCAGATTTCCGTGAAGACGAGTACCCAGCGGATAGCGCCGGTATCGGTCATGAACGATCGGGGCGCCATGCCGGCCATGCCCATGAGATTGTTGACGGCACCGTCGGTCGGCGACAGCGCCGCAATGAAGATGCCGGCGATCACCACCCAGGACAGGAAATGCGGCAGGTAGATCGCCGACTGGATGAACTTGCGCAGCGACCCGCCGCGAACCTCGTTCAGTAGCAGCGCGACGATGATCGGCACCGGCAGGAAGAACACCATCTTCATCGCCGAGATGATCAGCGTGTTGGCCAGCACCTGCCAGAACACCGGCGAGGAGAACAGCACTTGGAAATGCTTGATGCCCACCCAGATGTTGGGCGGCACGATCCGGACCTGTTCGAAGGCGATGCGCGCCTCCCAGATCGGCAGGTAATGGAAGACGAGGAAGAACAGGATGCCCGGCGCCATCATGACGTAATAGGGCCACCAGCGCCGCCAGCCGTCGGCGGCGAGCGCAACGCGTCCCGTCCTGCGGCGTGCGCTTGATTTGGGAACGTTCCCAAACTTAGGCGAGATCACCGCCTCGTCACGATTGGTCATTCCTACCCCCTCCCGGAGCTTGCTGCGCGTCTGGGCTGGTCAAGCGACAGATCGGCCAACGAGCCGCGCTCGATCAGCCGGCATGGCATGAACACCCGGCCATGCTCGGGACGGCCGGCGATTTCATCGAACAGGCAGTCGACGGCGCGCACGCCGATCTCACGCCCGGGCTTGGCAACCGTCGTCAGTCCCGGCCAGGAAAAAGCGCCTGCGGGAATGCCGTCGAAACCGAGGATCGAGACATCCTCCGGGCAGCGAAGCCCGGCTTCGCGGACTGCGACCATGGCGCCAAGCGCCATCAGATCGTTGGCGGCGAAGACCGCGAGATGGCCGACCCGGTCGCGTTGCAGCAGCCGCATCATCGCCGTGCGCCCGCCTTCGACGGTATATTCACCGTCTTCCATTGGAAGTGCTGTCGGGTCGATGTCGCGGTCGACGCAATGTTCGTGGAAAGTCCGCAGAAACCGGGCCCGCGCGATACGCGACTTCGGCCCCAGGATCAGCGCCGGCGCATGATGCCCCTTGGAAACCAGATGGTCCATGCCGAGCCGTACCGCCTGGGCGATATCGGAACCGACACTGGAGGTCGCCGGAAAACGCTCGGCACTCGAGCCGATCAGCACGAAGGGCAGTCCGAACCTGTCGAGATCGTCGAAATTGTCGGCCACCGGATTGATAATCGCGCCATCGACGCGTGCCTGCCGCAGGGCCCGGAGGTGGCTGGCTTCGCGGCTGTGATCCCAATCGGAAGAAAACACCAGCAGCGAGGCCCCGTTTTCGACCGCGCGATCCTGCGCACCGCGCGCCACCTCGGCCCAGAACGGGTTGGTAATGTCAGGGATGACGAGACCAAGCAAACCGGTGCGGCCGGACCGCATGCCGACGGCGAGATCGTTGCGCTCATAGCCGACGGCACGGGCCGCATCGAGAACCCGCTCGCGCGCCTCGTCCGTGACATTGGACGCGCCGGAGAGTGCCCGGCCGGCGGTGCTCTTGGACACCCCTGCCTTGCGCGCGACGTCAATGATCGTCGGCCGCCTCCGCTGCATCAAACACGCCCTCCCATGGCATGAACTCGTGGGAACGTTACCACGGAGATTTCGGGTCCGCAAGTCCACCCCTTCGGATGCGGCTTTGCCAGCGGTCGAACACAGAAAAAGAAAAAGGCCACCGTTCAGGACGGCGGCCTCAAATTGAGAGGTGTATAACCTCCAGAGGGAACATCGCTATCGCAGCCGGGAGGATGGCTGCACGTCAAGCGACCCTGATAATGTGACAGCTCGGGCGCCGGTTCTCAATCAATGCAAAACCAGAACGGAAGCCAGAGCGGGATCGCTCTTCCAATAATCGCACGGCGGCCGCGATTTTGTTCCATCTCGTGAGGCTCCCGTCTCACCTTCAGATCCGAGCACGGCCAAACCAGCGTCCACCGTATTTCCGTTCAATTCGGCCGCTGCGCCGCAGTCAGCAACCTTGCTGGGCTGAGACCGGACGGGGGCGGCTGGCACCATTGGGCGGAAGGGCATGGGGAAAGTGCGGCGGTTCCGCACATCCGGCGCATCGCCTTGACATACGCGCCGTCGCAATTACGATAGTGGCATGCTGATCGTGACTTCATATGCCCTTCGAGAACCCGCGCGCCTGAAAACGGGATCGTAACCCGGCCGCGGCTTTTGTCGTACGCGACCGGGGTATGTCACTCCATCCCAGCTATCTCTCTTTTGGCTGAGACGATGAAATCGATCGCCGGCTCGTGCCGCCTTGTGCGGACTTCCTGATAGCGAGCAGGCCCTTAGTTCTCGACAGCGTATATGAAAAACATCCCGCAAATTGACAGCTGGCACTCGGGCCTGTTCACCGAGCTCGAAATCGTCACCGCATTCGGCGAAAGTCGGGCAGCGCTCGGCGAACTTTTCGATTGCGACATGCTGAGGGGCGCGCGACGCCCGGCCGACGCAGGCGATCCGGAGTGCTTCGACCTGTCGGCAACGGCGCGTGTCAGCCTTGCCATCCTCCACGCCCTCTGGCGCGCCGCTGGTCTGCCGCTTTGCGTAGCCGAGCAAGCGCTTTCGAACTGGCCGCAAATCGCGGTCTCGGTCGCACGTATTGTCGACTTCGAGCGCGAAGCTTGGGAGGACAGATGCGCAAGCCGCGAACCGGCATCCGCCGCAGATCCCTTCCAGTTCTTCGGGCCGTTTGCCGAAGAGCCTCTGCCCGTCGGCAGGATCGACGAATATATCGACGTGATCGACGGACGATATCTGCTGTGGCGCAAACCGAAGGACGATCCGCACAGGATCGGGACGGCGATCCACGCCAGCCAGGAACGCCTTCTTCTCGACCCGCAGGATGCGGCCGCTCAAGCCGACTTTCTTGAGGCCGCGGCCTTTCTCCGGCGACCCGCCGAGCACGAGCTGATCTGGTTGGGCTCGACGGGAGACGAAGTGTTCCAACCGACGTCGGCGCCAAGCGGTTCTCACGCTCCCGAGCGCTTGCCCACCTCCATCCTGTTGGGCGACGCTGGCAGGGCGGCGACATTGGCCACGAATTACCGCTCGAAGCGCTCGGTCAATATCTCGCTTGCCGCCCGCGCCATGAAACGACGGGCACTCGGGTTGCACATCAGATAGCCCTAGTCCTTTCACCGACACCGCGAGCTTTTGAAGACACAAGGCACATCATGATCCAGACCCCCTATTACTTGATCGACAAGGCGAAGCTGCTTCGAAACATGGAGAAGATCGCTTACGTGCGCGACAAATCGGGGGCCAAGGCGCTCCTCGCGCTCAAGTGTTTCGCCACCTGGTCGGTCTTCGATCTGATGCGCGAATACATGGATGGCACGACCTCTTCGTCGCTCTATGAGGTGCGGCTCGGGCGCGAGAAATTCGGCGGCGAAACCCATGCCTACAGCGTCGCCTATGGCGACAACGAAATCGAAGAGGTGATCGGCCATGCCGACAAGATCATCTTCAACTCGATCGGCCAGCTGGACCGTTTCGCGGACAAGGCATCCGGCCTCGCCCGCGGCCTGCGCCTCAATCCGGGAATGAGCTCATCCAGTTTCGACCTTGCCGATCCCGCCCGCCCCTTCAGCCGGCTCGGCGAATGGGATGCGGCCAAGGTCGAGGCCGTCATGGACCGCATCAGCGGCTTCATGATCCACAACAACTGCGAGAACAAGGACTTCGGCCTGTTCGACCGGATGCTGTCGGAGATCGAGGAAAAGTTCGGCGCGCTACTTTCCCGCGCCGAGTGGATCAGCCTAGGCGGCGGTATTCACTTCACCGGCGACGACTATCCGGTCGATGCTTTCTGCGAGCGCCTGAAGGCCTTTTCCGGCTGCCATGGCGTCCAGGTCTATCTCGAGCCGGGCGAAGCGTCGATCACCCGGAGCACGACGCTCGAGACCACCGTTCTCGACACGCTCAACAACGGCAAGGATCTGGCCATCGTCGACAGCTCGATCGAGGCGCATATGCTGGACCTCTTGATCTACCGCGAAAGCGCAAAGGTCGAGCCCAATGCTGGCCCACACAGCGTCATGATCTGCGGCAAATCCTGCCTTGCCGGCGATATCTTCGGCGAGTTCCGCTTTCCCGAGCCATTGAAGGTCGGCGACCGCGTCTCGTTCCAGGATGCGGCCGGCTACACCATGGTCAAGAAGAACTGGTTCAACGGCGTCGGCATGCCATCGATCGCCATCCGAGACCTTGACGGCAGCGTCAGGCTTGTCCGCGAATTCACCTTCGCCGACTACGAACAGAGCCTTTCCTAAAGCATCCCGCCTTTAAGTGGAATCACTTAAGGCGGATAAGATGCTTTAGAATCAAAGGGCTATAGCGCCCTTAGCGCGTTCGTCTGAACGCACGGCGCTCTAGGCTCGTCATATCCCCAAGGGAAAAGGAGACATCCCCCGAAATGAAAAAGAACGTTCTCATCATCGGCGCCGGTGGCGTGGCTCAGGTCGTGGCGCACAAATGCGCACAGAACTGCGATGTACTGGGAGACATCCATATCGCATCCAGAACGGTCGAAAAGTGCCGCGCGATCGTCGATTCCGTGCGCGAGAAAAAGAGCCTGAAAACCGAAGTGACGCTCGAGGCGCATGCGCTCGACGCCATGGATGTCGAGGCGACAAAGGCGCTGATCGAAAAGACCAGGGCCGGCATCGTCATCAATGTCGGCTCCGCCTTCGTCAACATGTCGGTGCTGCGTGCCTGCATGGATACCGGTGCTGCCTACATGGACACCGCGATCCATGAAGACCCGAAGAAGATCTGCGAGACGCCGCCGTGGTACGGAAACTACGAATGGAAGCGCGCGCAGGAATGCAAGGAAAGGGCCGTCACCGCCATCCTCGGCGTCGGCTTCGACCCGGGCGTGGTCAACGCCTATGCGCGCCTCGCCAAGGATGAGTATTTCGACAAGGTTACCGCCGTCGATATCGTCGACATCAATGCCGGCAGCCACGGCAAATATTTCGCCACCAACTTCGATCCGGAAATCAACTTCCGCGAATTCACCGGCGTCGTCTATTCCTGGCAGAACGGCCAGTGGCAGACCAATTCGATGTTCGAGGTCGGCAAGGAATACGATCTGCCGGTGGTCGGCAAATGCAAGGCCTACATGACCGGCCATGACGAGGTTCATTCGCTGGCAAAGCATATGGACGGCGCCGACGTCCGCTTCTGGATGGGCTTTGGCGATCACTACATCAACGTCTTTACCGTCCTGAAGAACCTCGGCCTGCTGTCGGAACAGCCGGTAAAGACGGCCGAAGGCCTCGAGGTCGTGCCGTTGAAGGTGGTCAAGGCGGTGCTGCCGGATCCGTCGTCGCTGGCTCCGAACTATCAGGGCAAGACCTGCATTGGCGATTTCGTCAAGGGCCTCAAGGACGGGCAGGAACGCGAAGTCTTCATCTACAACGTCGCCGACCACAAGGACGCTTTCGAAGAAGTCGGATCGCAGGGCATCTCCTACACCGCCGGCGTACCGCCGGTCGCCGCCGCCATGCTGATCGCCTCGGGCGAGTGGGACGTGAAGCAGATGGTCAACGTTGAAGAACTGCCGCCGCGCCCGTTCCTCGACATCCTCAACCGGATCGGACTTCCGACCCGCATCAAGGATGCGGACGGCGACCGCGCATTGACGTTCTCCTGAAACAATAAGTCGAACCATCTCCGGTCGGTCGTCATTTAGGGCGGCCGGCTGGCATATGGACGAAGCCCAGTCATCGCCAGGTGATTGGGCTTCCAACGTTTCTACAGATTTCTCGGCGCGGCACGTCGATGAATCGACCCGGCGAGCGAAACGCTTCGTTAACGCGATTCACTTAGCTGCCCGTACCCCGGCGTCTCGCCGGCCAACCACGTATGAGTTCCAACTGACATGCCCCCATTGACTGCCCCGGTTCACAGTTTTCATCAAAAGATTGCATCGTTTTGCGAGCTCCGGCTTGCCCGCGCCCTTCCCAAGCACGACTACGACAACCTCCGTCACTACATGCTTGATTTCGTTAACCGGCGGGCAATGCCGCCTCAGACCGGCAACAAGCTCGACTGGAAGGAAATCGGCCTCGCCTGCGATCTCGACGACGACAGCCTGCGGATCACCAAGCGCCTGGCCAAGCACGGCTTCGAGGCCATCATTCGCTGGCTGAAGGGGCCGAGCGCCAGCAAGCCCGACAGAAAGGCGCCGGCCGCCCAGGGCTGGGTCAAGGCGCCTGCGGCACCGGCGCGCAGGATCGGCTTGGAGCAACGGCGTTTCGCCACCACGCGGTAATTTCCGCCCATGGCGTCCCCGAAATCGCTTTTGATTCAGGCCGGTACGCTGCAGACTTCAGCGCTGTGGCTTTTTGAACCGTTACATAACGGCAGCGGGCAGGGCCTCCACGATCAGTCTCGCCCGCCGCACTCAGCATGCCGAAAGCTCGATCTTCGGCCAGGTCTTTTGGACCGATGGGTCGGTCTCGATCGCTACCGAATGCCGCTCGCGGAAGGCGGCAGCAAGGGTTTGCAGGGCCTTGCGGGATCGCGCGTCGGTCAGGGTCGAATGCAGAACGATCTCCGAGGACGGAAGCGGCGGCAGGCCAAACTGTTTGCTGACTTCGATCGTGTCGGAGGGCGCAAGGCGACAGGAGAATGGGCCGACGGCGAGCCCCGCCGAGACTGCAGCGTTGACAGCGGTCGACACGCCGACGAACACCTCCACCCAGGGAACGCCGGCCGCGTCGAGCGCGCGCGTGGCGATGTCGCGCACGCCGCAGAGCGGCGCCAGCGCTGCCAGTCGCAGCGGCTCACCCGGCCCGCGCTTGAAGCCGGGTGAGGCGAACCAGCCGAAATGTTCCGGCCCAAGCGTCTCGCCATCGCGCCGGTCTTCGTCACGCCGGATGATGACGGCATCGAGCTCTCCGCGGTCGAACGCGCCAAGCAGGTTTCGCGATGTCTCGAGCCTGACCTCGATGCACAGGCCGGGGTCATGGGCATAGAGCCGCGCCAGCAATGTCGGCACTTCCGGGCCGGCGACGTGGGCAGCAATGCCGAGGCCGAAGCGGCGACGTGTCGACGACAGCCCTGCCAGCGCGCGCTCATGGGCGGCGAGGAATTCGCGCGCGCCCTCGATGAAGACAGCGCCCTGCGCCGAAAGGCGAACCTGCCTCGGCGTGCGCTCGAGCAGCCTGACGCCGAGCCGATCTTCGAGCCGTTTCAGCTTGACGCTGATTGCCCCTTGCGTGCTGCCGAGGAACTCCGCAGCGCGGGTAAAGCTTTGAAAATCGGCAATCGCGACAAAGGCCTGAACCGCGTCCACATCCAGAGTCGTCATCGCAACCATCCGATTTTGTTATCTCTGAAATACTTAACCATCCAATTCAGTTGTGATCAAGGCCAGACTATGGTGCCCCGGTCCCCAAGCGATTTCAATTCGGGCGGAGCGCGTGGAAAGGCCGGAACCGGTTTTCCGCGATGCCCGCCAAAGCATCGAAAGACCGTGAGCATGAACCAACCCATAACCCGCCGCAGTGCGCTGGCACTGGCAGCCGTCTGCCTCTCCTCGCTGATGTTCGGCCTGGAGATTTCCAGTATTCCAGCAATCCTGCCGACGCTGGAGCAGGTGCTCGGCGCAGATTTCAAACAGCTGCAATGGATCATGAACGCCTACACCATCGCCGTCACGGCGGTTCTGATGGGAGCAGGCACATTGGCCGATCGCTACGGCCGCAAGCGCATCTTCGTCGCCGGCATCATCGCCTTCGGCATCGCCTCGCTGATCTGCGGGCTGACCGACAACATATCAGTATTGATCGTCGCCCGCTTCCTCCAGGGTATGGCCGGCGGCGTGATGCTCATCTGCCAGATCGCCGTCCTATCGCAGCAGTTCCAGTCCGGCCGCCAGCGCGGGATCGCGTTTAGCTGGTGGGGCATCATCTTCGGGATCGGCCTCGGTTTTGGTCCGATCGTCGGCGGCGCGACGGTCGCGCTCTTGAGCTGGGAATGGGTGTTTCTCGTCCACGTCCTGCTTTCAGGCGTGACGGTGGCGCTTGCGCTCGCAGGCGTCAAGGAATCGCGCGATCCTGGCGCCGAGAGCCTCGACGTCGCCGGCATCGTGACGTTGTCGGCCGCGGTCTTCTGCATCGCCTATTTCATTACCCAAGGCCCCGAACTCGGTTTTGCCAGCCCGACCGCACTGTCAATCCTCGGCATTGCCATCGTCAGCCTGATCGGCTTCGTGATTGCCGAAAAAGTCAGCGCCCGGCCGATGTTCGACTTTTCGGTGTTCCGCATCCGCAGCTTCTCAGGTGCGCTGTTCGGTTCGGTGGGCATGAACATCAGCTTCTGGCCGTTCATGATCTATCTGCCGATCTGGTTCCAGGCGGGCCTCGGCTATGACGGCGTCACCGCCAGCATCGCCCTGCTCGCCTACACGCTGCCCCCGCTTATCGTCCCGCCTTTTGCCGAACGGCTGATGCTTCGCTTTCGTCCAGGGATCGTCATCCCGGCCGGCCTGTTCACGATCGGTCTCGGCTTCCTCATGATGAAGATCGGCAGCAGCGTTGAGAATGCCAGCTGGCTAACGATGCTGCCGGGGTGCGTGCTGGCCGGCATTGGCCTCGGCTTCACCAATACCACGGTGACCAACGCCGCGACCGGCGCGGTCGCCGCGGAGCGCGCCGGCATGGCC
Organism: Ensifer sp. Root127; assembly: GCF_001425225.1. Taxonomy (NCBI): domain Bacteria; kingdom Pseudomonadati; phylum Pseudomonadota; class Alphaproteobacteria; order Hyphomicrobiales; family Rhizobiaceae; genus Ensifer; species Ensifer sp. Root127. The sequence goes on along the minus strand of NZ_LMDX01000003.1, from coordinate 84,131 downwards.
TCGGGCATCGACACCAGCGCGCGGATGATCTCGCTGGCGATCAACATCGCGCTGATGGGGCTGATCCTGGTCGAAGGCGTGCTGTCTTCGCTGCAAAGCTCGCTTTTCGGGCGAGTGACCGACACCGAGCTGCGTACGCTCGCCGAGAAGATCTCGGCCGGCGGCATGCTGACTTCGGACTATGGCCTGTCGGAGACGGTCATCCATACGGCGCTCGGCGAGGGTTTCGGCTGGGTCATGCTCTATGGCGCCATCGGTGTCTGGCTGTCGGCCGCCGCAAGCCTGCTCGTCTTCGGTCTCCGCGCCAAGACGGAAGCGGTGCTTGCGTGTTCGACGGCGAAATCGTCGTAACACACGTAGCCGACTAGTCACCGAGGGCAAGGCAGCGCATCGGGCCAGATAGACTGGCCTGATGGACCATGGATGGCGGTCCGCGCCGTAATCCGACCTCTGCCTCGCCGACAAAACGCGTCGGCGCGGCGAAAAGTCCATTCACGGGCACGCCGGCGACGGTTATATCGTGACCATCGTTGACGCAGATATATTGGACACGTTGCTTATGACCGACACTGTTATCGATCGCTTCCTTCGTTACGTCGTTATCGACACTCAATCGGATGCCAAGTCGAAGACCACGCCCACCACCGAGAAACAGAAGACGCTCGGCCGACTGCTGGTCGAAGAGCTGCTGGCAATGGGCGTATCGGACGCGCATCTCGACGAACACGGCTATGTCTACGCAACAATTCCCTCAAACGTCGACAAGCCGGTTCCGGTCATCTGCTTCTGTTCTCATATGGACACGGCACCGGATTTCACCGGTACCAACGTCAAGCCGCAGATCGTTAGGAATTACCAGGGCGGCGACATCCGGCTAACGGGCGACCCGCAGCAGGTCATTCGCGTCAGCGAGCATCCTGTGCTGCTCGACCAGATCGGCAATGACATCATCACCACCGATGGCACGACGCTCCTGGGTGCCGACGACAAGGCCGGCGTTGCCGAAATCATGTCGGCAGCACAGTTCCTGATGGACAATCCCGACGTCAGGCACGGCACCATCCGCATCCTGTTCACCCCCGACGAAGAAGTCGGCCGCGGTGCCGACAAGGTCGACCTGAAGAAGCTCGGCGCCCAGTTCGGCTATACCATCGACGGCGAAACCGCCGGCCATATCGAAGACGAGACCTTCTCCGCCGACGGTGTCGAGATCGCCATTTCAGGCGTTGCCATCCATCCGGGCTTTGCCAAGGGCAAGATGGAGAATGCCATCAAGATCGCCGGCGCCATCATCGATCGCCTGCCAAAGGACATCGCCCCTGAAAGCACGGAAGGCCGCGAAGGCTTCATTCACCCGACCGGCGTCACCGGCACGATGGAAAAGGCCAGCCTCAGCCTGATCGTCCGCGAATTCGAGGACGAGGGCCTGGCGACCAAGGAAGCCATGCTCGAAGGCATCGTCAAGGACGTGATCGCCGCCTATCCGGGGTCATCCTACACCTTCGAGGTCAAGCAGCAGTACCGCAACATGAAGGCCATTCTCGCCCGCAACCCCGAGATCGCCGACAATGCGCTCGAAGCGGTGCGACGTGCGGGCATGACGCCGGTGCGCGGCAGCATTCGCGGCGGTACCGACGGCTCGCGCCTGTCGTTCATGGGCCTGCCCTGCCCCAACATCTTCGCCGGCGGCCATGCCTTCCACTCGCCGCTGGAATGGGTGAGCCGCCAGGACATGGAACGGGCGGTCAAGACATTGGTCGAGCTGGCAAAGGTCTGGGAAGAGCGCGCCTGAGGCTGGTCATCCGAGCGAGCGCAGCTTTTTTCGAGATAGGATCGTCGGAAGCAGAAAGAGCCGAAGCACGCGCAACGTGCTTCGGCTCTTGTCGTTTCGGAGATTCGTCACGGCGACGCCGCGACACAGCGAAGTCAGCTGCGCAGACCCGGCGCTTCCTGGCCGGTGCGGGCGACATATTCGGTGTAACCGCCGCCATATTGATGCACGCCGTCCGGCGTCAGCTCCAAAACGCGGTTTGACAGCGCCGCCAGGAAATGGCGGTCGTGCGAGACGAACAGCATCGTGCCCTCGTACTGCGCCAACGCCTTGATCAGCATTTCCTTGGTGTCGAGATCGAGGTGGTTGGTGGGCTCGTCGAGCACCAGCAGGTTCGGCGGATCGAACAGCATCATCGCCATCACCAGCCGCGCCTTCTCGCCGCCCGAAAGCACCCGGCATCTCTTCTCGACGTCGTCGCCTGAAAAGCCGAAGCAACCGGCCAGCGCCCTGAGCGGACCTTGCCCTGCCTGCGGGAATGCATCTTCCAGCGACTGGAAGACCGTGCGCTCGCCATCGAGCAGATCCATCGCGTGCTGGGCGAAATAGCCCAACTTGACGCTGGCGCCGAGCGCCACACTGCCCTCGTCCGGATCGGTCGAGCCTGTCACCAGCTTCAAAAGCGTGGACTTGCCGGCCCCGTTGATGCCCATGATGCACCAGCGCTCGCGACGACGCACCATGAAGTCCAGACCCTCATAGATGCAGCGCTCGCCATATTTCTTGTGCACGTTCTTGAGGTTGACCACGTCTTCGCCTGAGCGCGGCGCCGGCCGGAACTCGAACGTCACGGTCTGACGGCGCTTGGGCGGTTCGACCCGGTCGATCTTTTCGAGCTTCTTGACCCGGCTCTGCACCTGGGCTGCATGCGAGGCGCGCGCCTTGAAGCGCTCGATAAACTTGATCTCCTTGGCGAGCATCGCCTGCTGACGCTCGAACTGCGCCAGCTGGTGCTTTTCGTTCTGCGCCCGCTGCTGCTCGTAGAAGGCATAGTCGCCGGAATAGCTGTTGAGCGAGCCGCCATCGATCTCGATCACCTTGGTGATGATCCGGTTCATGAACTCGCGATCGTGCGAGGTCATCAGCAGCGCGCCTTCGTAGCCCTTGAGGAAGGCCTCAAGCCAGATCAGGCTTTCCAGATCCAGGTGGTTGCTCGGTTCGTCGAGCAGCATCACGTCAGGGCGCATGAGCAGAATGCGGGCGAGCGCGACGCGCATCTTCCAACCGCCAGAAAGCGCGCCGACGTCGCCGTCCATCATCTCCTGGGAGAAGCTGAGGCCCGCCAGCACTTCGCGTGCACGGCCTTCCAGCGCGTAGCCGTCGAGTTCTTCATAGCGTGCCTGCACCTCGCCGTAGCGCTCGATGATCGCATCCATCTCGTCGAGACGGTCGGGGTCGACCATGGCGGCTTCAAGCGCGTGCAGCTCGGCGGCAACCGTGCTCACCGGCCCGGCACCGTTCATCACCTCGGCAACAGCGCTGCCCCCCGACATCTCACCGACATCCTGGTTGAAGTAGCCGATCGTCACGCCCTTATCGACGGCGACCTGGCCTTCGTCCGGCATCTCTTCTCCGGTGATCATCCGGAAGAGCGACGTCTTGCCCGCACCATTGGGGCCGACGAGGCCGACCTTCTCGCCCTTGTTGAGGGCTGCGGATGCCTCGATGAAGAGGATCCGGTGGCTGAGCTGCTTGCTGATATTCTCGATACGAATCATATTTTAGGGGCCCGAAACGTTGCGGCGCCCTTATGTCACGGGTGACAGTCGCGCCGCAAACGTTGATTCGCGACGTCTGCCCACCCAAAAACGCACGGGAAACGGGGCATCAAACGGCTTTGACACCCCGTTCAGCCACAGGATTACTGGTCGGAGTAAAAGCCGTAGAGAACCGGCATCAGCCCGACCAGCGCCTCGAAGCGTTTGAAATTCTTGCGCTCCGGGCGGGTCCAGCCGGTTTCGGCCAGCGCCGACAGCCGCGGGAACACCAGGCGGTCGAACACACCGCGGTCGGTCATCGGCTCTGACCAGATGCAGCATTGCAGCCCGCGCAGATGTTTCTTCTGGGCGTCGGTCCAGCCTTCGATCGGGTCGAACAGGTAGAGTTTTTCCGGGTCCGACCAGCCGGCCCAGCTGCCGCCGGGCTCTGACCAGGCCGGGCTGTTGGCCATGTCGAGATAGTAGACCTGTCCCGGGCAAACGACGATGTCGTAGCCTTCGCCGGCAAGCTCGGCATTGGCTTCGACCGTTCGCCAGCCGAAGAGCAGCGACTTCTGCTTGTCGATGACGTTGCCATGGGCCGCCTCCTGCCAGCCGCCGGTAACGCAGCCACGGCTTGCGAGGAACCCCTGGACGCGCGCCAGGAACTCCGCCTGCAGCACGGCGGCACCCGATCCGTCGATCTCGTCGGCCCCGTGGGTGTTGGTGACGACATTGAGCCGCTTGGCGTGGGTCGTCGCCACCTCTTCGCCAGCCACCGCCCGCAACCGCTCAAGTGCCTCTGGCGAGCCCGACCAGGCGCCGAGCGGCACCTCATCGGCACCGACATGGATGATCTTCGACGGGAAGAGTTCGATCAGTTCGTCGAAGACGACTTCGAGCACACGATAGGTTTCTTCGCGCGCCGGGTTGAGGCAATTGTCCGGGAAGCCCTGCACGGAATAATAGCTGCCGGCTTCGTTGGGATCGCGCAGCTCCGGAATGGCCTGCAGCATCGCGAAGGAGTGTCCGGGCACGTCGATCTCCGGCATCACCTCGATCCCCAAGGTTTCCGCCAATGCAACGATCTCGCGAACGGCTGCCTTGGTGTAGTAACCGCCCGTCACCTGCGGGCCGGAGCCGAGCAACGGCGGGATCTTGCGGCCATGGCCGCGCCAGGCACCGACCTCGGTCAGCGCCGGATAGGCGTCGATCTCGATCCGCCAGGCCTCGTCGTCCGAGAGGTGCCAGTGGAAGCGGTTGAGCTTGTTCCAGGCCATCAGCCGCAGGAACCGCGAGACCTCGGCGGTGCTGTAGAACTGGCGGGCAACGTCGAGATGCGTGCCGCGCCAGCCGAGCGCCGGCTCGTCCCGAATCTCGCCGCCTGCCGGAAACAGGAATGTGCCGGGATGAAGCTTAGCACCCCGCAGGATCTGCCCGAGCGTGATCAGGCCATAGAGGAGACCGGTGCGCGTGCCGCCGGTCACAGCGACGCCAGCTAGCGAGAAGCGGATGACATAGGCTTCCTCCGCAAGGTCGCCCGAAAGCGATAGCGCGGCCGGAAGGCCGCCTTCCGCTACCGGCCGAACAAGTCCTTCGACCGGAAACAGGCTCCCCGTCAGCTCGGCAAATGCGCGTGCTGCGGCTTCGGCTTCTGCCCCTTCCGGCGCAAGGTCGAGCCCTGATGGCGGCGTCAGGCGGCCGGAGACGGATACGTCCTGCGGCCAGGGCACGACCGAAACGGCAACCGGTGCTACCTTTGGCACGGGATAGATGACCGCGCCACGTTTCAGCTCGGCGTTGTCGCCGTGGGCGCGCGACGGCACGACCGAGATCGGCGCGGTGCTGCCGTCGGCAAGGACGAGATAGGCGGAGTTGGCTCCGTCGGTCCAGTGCTGCGGCTCGAAGCTCATACCGTGCGCCTTCACGATCCACACGCTTCCCGGCTGAAGCACCAGGTCAGCCGGCGGCGCGAACTCGGAATAGTTGGAAAGCCGGCTCAACAACTCTCCGCCTTCGACGGCGGCGGCAGGGTCGATGCGTGCAGGTCCCGAAACGCAAAGTCGAAAATCCCGAAGCGGGCGATCGGAGGCGTTCGTCAGTGTCAGCGAATAAACCGCTGGGGTGTCCGTCTTTGCCGGCGTCCAGAGCGTTTCCAGACGGAATACCGGTTTCGTAGCGATCGTCATCATCATCTCCAGAAGGGTTAGTCGTCGATCTTGAGCATGCCTGCATAAATGCCGGGCGCGGAATTCGGGATTGGCATGGCGCCGACGGTCCGCTCGTAAAACGCCGACGGACCAACATCGCCGATGATGGCATAGGCGTAGCCCATCGTCTTCAAATCGAGCAAAGAAGCAAGCAGCAACGCGTGGCCTATTCCTTCGCCGCGTGCTGCTTCATCGACGCCGGTCGGGCCGAAGAACCCGCGCGCGATCGCCTCGTGACAGGCAAAGCCGATGAGCTTTCCATCACGCGTGGCGAGAAGGCAGGTTGGCGGCTGGCGGGTGAGCGCGACGGCGGTCTCGCCGGCCCAGCCCGATCCGAATTTTTCCCGGACCCACGCGATCACCAGCTCGAACTCGGGTGCCAGGGCACGCCTGATCGTCACCCCTGCCGCATCCATCCGCTGGTCGAGGTCGGGCTTTGGGCGAAGCAGAGACAGATTGACGAGATAATCCATGAGCAAACCTGTGATGTTGGAATTAGGCGACGCCGAGTGCGCGCACGAAGTGGTTGGGACCGACCTGTTCGACCACGCTCGAGACCGGCCGGCTGATGCGGCGAACCTCTTCGGCGTGACCGAGAAAGCGGGCGCTGGCGCCGGGCACGAACGGGCGATCCGGGTCGGGCACGGCGGAGAGCAGCAGCTGCGTATAGGGGTGGCGCGCATCACCGATCACGGCTTCCGTCGCGCCCCACTCGACCATCTGGCCCGCAAACATGACGACGACGTCTTCGGCAATATGCGCGGCGGTGGCGATATCGTGGGTGATGTAGAGCATGGCGAGATCGCGATCGCGCTTGATGCCGGCCAAGAGTTCGAGGATGTCGAGGCGGATCGAGACGTCGAGCATCGATGTCGGCTCGTCGGCAACCAGAACGTCGGGCCGAACCGCAAGCGCCCGGGCGATGTTGACGCGCTGGCGCTGTCCGCCGGAAAGCGCGTGCGGAAACTTGTGTGCGGTCAAGCCGGGATCGAGGCCGACATCGCTCAAGAGCGTGTCGACCGCTTCGCGCAATTGCGCCCTGCCCCTGGCATGCCCGTGAAGGGCGAGCGGTCTTGCCAGATGATGATAGACCGTGAACACCGGGTTGAGTGAGGCGAATGGGTCCTGAAACACCATCTGCACCGCGCGGCGATAGGCCTTCTCTGCAGCCGCACTACCGGTGGCGGTGATATCGCGGCCACGAAATTGCATCGACCCCGCCGTCGGGGCGTCCATGCGCGCAATGATGCGGGCGCATGTCGTCTTGCCGCAGCCGGATTCGCCAACCAGCGCCAGCGCCCGCCCCGGTCTCAACGCCAGCGAGATACCGCGCAGCGCCTCGACGTGACCAAAGCTGCGGGTGATCGCATCGAGCTGGACGATGGCGTCCGTCGGCACGGGCGCAAGAGGGGAAGCAACGGGCATGACGTTCATTCTACGGCCCCCACTCTCTTGACGGAAGCAGGCAGCTGCGGAATGGCGCCCCAGAGCTTGCGGGTATAGTCGTGAGCCGGCGCACGGCTGATCTGACGGACGTCGCCGACCTCGACCAGTTCGCCTTTCAGCATCACACCGATGCGATGGCAGAGCTGCGCCATCAGATGCAGGTCGTGGGTGATGAACAGGACAGAGAAGCCATGGGTGCTCTGAAGATCAACGACCTGCTCCAGGATTTCGCGCTGCACCACCACATCGAGCGCCGTCGTCGGCTCGTCCATGATGATCAACTGGGGCCGGAGCGCAAGGCAGATGGCAATGACGATGCGCTGTCGCATGCCGCCGCTGAACTGGTGCGGATAGTCATCGAGCCGGCTGGCCGGGATGCCGACCAGGCGAAACATCTCCTCGGCCCGCGCCCGTGATTGTGCCCGGGTCGCGCCGGTGTGCCGGTGCAGCACGTCATGGAACTGCGCCTCGACCCGCATCAGCGGGTTGAGCGAGTTCATCGCGCTTTGGAACACCATGCCGATGCGCCGCCAGCGTACGTCCTGCAAGGCCGTCTCCGGCATCTGCAGCAGGTTGCGGCCCTCGAGCAGGATTTCGCCGCCGGCCACCCAGGCCGGCGGTTTCGACAGGCGGGTGATCGCGTAGGCAATCGTGCTCTTGCCGCAACCGGACTCACCGGCAAGTCCGAACAGCTCACCGCGGTTGATGTCGAAGGAAACGTTCCTGACCGCACGAAAGGCGCCGTCGTCGAGCAGGTAATCGACATCGAGATTGCGGACCTGCAGCAGCGGCTCGCTCATCGTCCCACCTCCGGCGCGCGGTTACGCCGCCTGTTGAGCCGCAGCCAACGGCTGAGCGCAGGGCCGGAACGAAGCTGCGGATTGGCAATCTCGTCGAAAGTGAAATTGAGAAGCGCGAGGCCGAGCCCGACCAGCGCGATCCCGGCCGCCGGCGCACCGATATCCCACCAGGCGCCGATGATGATCGCCGACGAGTTCTGGGCGTTGTAGAGCATCGTGCCCCAGGTGACGCGCAGCGGATCGCCGAAGCCGAGATATTCGAGCGTCGTCTGGGCGACGATGGCGTAGATGATGCTGCCGACGACGTTGATGCCGATCAACGGCACGAGGTTGGGCAGGATCTCGACAAAGATCACCCGCCAGTGCGGCTCGCCGACCATGCGGGCGGCAACGACGAATTCGCGGTTGCGCAGCGCCAAAGTCTGCGAGCGGGTCATGCGGGCGCCCCAAGGCCAGGAGGTGAGCGCGATGATCGCCATGATCGCCAGCGGCCCGACCGTGCCGGCGAAGGACGCGAGCAGGATCAGCAGCGGTATGTTGGGAATGACCAGCACGGCGTTGGTCGCGAGATCGAGCGTGGCATCGGTGCGCCCGCCGAAATAGCCGGCCACCAGCCCGACGATCGTGCCGAGTGCTGTGATCGCAAGGCCGGTCGCAAAACCGACGGCGAGCGACGGACGTGCACCCCAGACGAATTGGGAATAGACGTCGCGCCCCATCTTGGTGGTGCCGAAGACATGCTCGACCGTTGGCGGCTGATGCGAGCGCCCGACCCGTTCGCCGGGATCGCCGGGGGCGATCAGCGGCGCCAGAAGCGCCATCAGGCAAAGCGCGACGATGATGGCGAGACCGGCAACGGCCTTCTTCTGCCGCCATAACAATGTAAGACCCGAGGTCATGCGCGCCCCTCCCGGATACGCGGGTCGACGACGCCGTAGAGAATGTCGACAAGCAGGTTTGCCCCGAGCGTGGCCATCGTCATCAACAGCAGCTGCCCCTGGATGACGGGATAGTCGCGCGCGACGCTGGCGGTATAGAGCGTGAGGCCGAGGCCGGGATAATTGAAGACGATTTCGGTCACGATCGATCCGCCGAACACGGCGCCGAGCATCAGCGCGAGGTTGGTCAGCACCGGCAGCATGGCATTGCGGGCGGCATAGCCGAACATGACAGCGGATTCGGACAGCCCCTTGGCGCGACCCATGGTGACATAATCCTCGCCGAGCACGGAGATCATGCTGGAGCGCATGGTCGTCTGGAACTCGCCGATCAGGTAGGGAGAGAGCGTCAGCACCGGCATGATCGCATGCAGAAAGACACTGCCGAAGTAAGTGAAATTGAACCCCGGATCGAGGCTCGGATCGTAGGCATAGCCGACCGGCAGCAGGCGAAGGGTGACGCCGAAGATGAACAGCGTCGCCAGCGCGATGATCACGGGCGGCACAGCGATCATCACCACCGAGAACGGCGAGACGAAGCTGTCGAACCGGCCGCCGCGACGCCAGGCTGCCAAGGCTCCAAGCGAGACCCCGATCGACAGCGAAAAGACGATTGCGGTTACCACCAGGAACGCCGTCCAGCCGGCCGACCGCCCGAGAACCTCGAGCACCGTTTGCGGGTAGTACTTCACCGATACGCCGAGATCGAAATGCGCCAGCCCGACTATGTAGTCGACGAACTGTTGCCACATCGGCTGTTCGATGGCGCCGAACCGCGCCTTGATCGCCTCGATCGCCGCGGGCGTTGCCCGCGGTCCGAGCTGGGCGATCATGCTGTCGACGGGGCTACCCGGCATCAACCGGGGAACCGCAAAGTTCATCACGATCGCAAACAGGAACGCGACGCAGTAGACGGCAAGCCGTCGGCGAGGAAGTCGCATCAGTCAGCCCTTCCCTGAGCCTATTCGGCCGGCTTCAGCCGCAACAGATGCATCAACCGCATGCGGTTGTTGTCGTGATCCTCGGGGTTCATCGCGGGCTCTTCCTTCGAGACCCATCCGGTGAAGCGCTTGGTCGAGAACTGGTACCAGGTCGGACCGTTGAAGACGGGAACGACGGGCAGATTGTCGGCAACGATCAGCTGCACCTGGTCGAACAGCTTCTTGCGGTCCTCGTCCGTCGTCGCCCGGCGATATGCGTCAAACACCTTGTCGAGTTCCGGATTGGAGTAGCGCGAAGGCGCGCTGGTGATCCGTCCGCCGAAGGCGGTCGACAGCGATTGGAAATAGCCGCGGAAGGGGGTCGGCCCGTCGGCGCGCGAATTCATCACGGCCTCGAATGAGCCGTCGAGGATCTGCTTCTGCCATTGCTCGTATTCGGGCGTGGCCACCGAAGCATTGATCCCGATCTTGCGCAGGCCTTCGGTGGCGATCTGGACCGCATCGATCCAGTCGGTCCAGCCGTTGGGGACGATGATCGGGAAGGTGATGGGTTTGCCGCTCGGCGTCGTGCGGAACCCTTCGCCGTCCTTCTTGTAGCCGGCATCGTCGAGCAGCTTGTTGGCCCTGTCGATGTCGTAGGCGAGCCATTCGTCCTGGGCGCCCTCGGCCGCCTTGTTGCGCCAGCTATCAAAGCGAGGCGGCAGGCCGCTCGCATGCGCATTGACGACGGGATAGCCGAAGCCGGCAATGTCGACCATGGAAACGCGATCCATCGCCAGGCTGAAGGCGCGGCGGAAGGTCATGTCGTTGAAGGCTTCGGCGTTGCCGGCATTGGCCGACTTGAGGTTCATCTGGAAGGAAACCGTTTCGGCCGGTGGCTGCCAATAGGCATTGTGCTCCGGGTCGAGGCCGACATAGGTCTTGTCGATCTGCGGCAGGAACGAGCCGAACCAGTCAAGGCCCCCCTCGGGCAGAAGCGCCAGCATCTGGTCATTGCCGGCAATCTGCGGCAGTTTCAGGCAATCGACCTTCAGGGTCGCTGCGTCCCAGTAGTTGGGATTGCGGCATTGCTCGTAGACCTGCGGCGTGAAGCGGCGGATCTCGGTCATCGGGCCGGAACCGACAGGCTTCTCGTTCTTGAAGGCGAGCGGATCGGCAACATCCTTCCAGATATGCTCGGGCACGACAGGAAAGTCGGCGAGCGATTCCGGGAAATGTGTATCGACGCCCTTGAGGTTGATCTTAACCTCCGTGGGCGACACCGCCTCGACCGAAGCGACACTCTCGCCGACGCCGACGATGTCGACCGCCGGGTTCTTGAGCATCAGTTCGAGGGTGAATTTCATGTCGGCCGATGTCAGCGGCTTGCCATCCGACCACTTGACGCCATCGCGCAGCGTATAGGTGATCGACTTCAGATCGTCGGCAAACTTGTAGCCGGTTGCCAGCCGCCAGACCGGCTTGCCGCTGTCATAGTCGTTGAAGATCACGAGCGGCTCATAGACGAAGTCCATGGTGCTTTGGCGCCGCCCGCCCAGGTCGAACGGGTTGAAGTTCTGCACCCAGCTCGTCTGCTCTTCGATATGCATGGTCAGAACGGACTCGGCCTGCGCCTGGCCCGCTGCAAGCATGGCGAATGACGCGGCCATGACCCCGCCGAACACCCTTGCCGAAACTCTGCTGATGATGTTTCCGGTCCCCGTTACAATTGGTCTGGACCGCATTTCCTCGACTGCCGGCATGACGAACTCCCCTCCAGGTTTCGATGACGCATTTAATAAGTCAAGTAATTTGACTTAATGATATGTCCAGGATTGAACGCGTGTCAATCTGCGTCTTTTCGCTACGACTAAGGATGAAGAAGCGGTCGAGGACAGGCATCATTGCTGAGGCTTCGATCGCCGGCGGCGCGGATGCCAATGGCTGGAAGCCGGCTCAATGAAGGCATCGCAGCCATCAAGATCTCTGCGATTGCAGCGACTTGGGGGTACGGCAAACGGGACTGTCGAGCGCGAGCTGCAGCCGACCGGGTCGCTGTTCGTCGGATATCGGTTCTGATCGAAGGGCGATGGCTCACAGGTATGGTCGCCACGTCATGGCGGCCTCTGGCGTTCCTGATTTCGTCGTCGTGAAGACGCCCGCAGCCCGGCGTACCGTGAGCCCGCACTATGATGCGGGCCCGATGCCGGGATGCTTATGCCGCCGCCTGCCTACCGAGTTGCTCAAGGCTCGCCTCGACGATATCGAACATCTCGTCGATCTCGGCGGCGGTGATGATCATCGGCGGGCAGAAGGCGATGGAATCGCCGATGTTGCGGCAGATCAGGCCGTTCCTCTGCAGGATCGCACCAACCCGCGCGCCCGTCGCGCCTGCGGCCGCCCCATCCGCCGCCTCGAGTTCGAGCGCACCGATGAGGCCGACGCCGCGCGCTTCGACAGCCAGCGGATGCCGTTCGAGCGCATTGAGCCGACCGAGGAAATGCGGCGCAAGACGGCGGACATTGCCGACCAGGTCCTTCTCCTCGATGATCGCCAGGTTTTCGAGCGAGACTGCAGCGGCGACCGGATGGCCGCTGGCGGTAAATCCATGCCCGAGCGCACCGATCCGATCTGCCTCATTGGCGATCGGCTCGTAGACGTTGTCGTTGATCATGAGAGCCGCGATCGGCTGATAGGACGATGACAGCTGCTTGGAGAGCGTCATGATATCCGGCCGCATGCCGAAGGTCTCGGATCCGAACATGTTGCCGGTGCGCCCGAAACCGCAGATCACCTCGTCGGCAATCAGCAGGATATCGTATTTCCGCAGCACGTCCTGGATGGCCACCCAATAGCCCTCCGGCGGAACGATGACGCCGCCGGCCCCCATAACCGGCTCGCCGATGAAGGCGGCCATCGTCTCCGGCCCCTCCTCGAGGATGAGCGCCTCCAGCTCTTCTGCACAGCAGCGCGAAAAGGCAAGCTCATCCTGCCCCGGCTCCGCACCGGTGCGATAATGCGGGCAGGTCGTGTGCAGGATGTTGGGAAACGGCAGATCGAACGATCGATGGTTGTTGGGGAGGCCCGTCAGGCTGGCGCTCAGCGCCGTCACGCCGTGGTAACCCTTGATGCGCGAGATGATCTTTTTCTTTTCCGGTTTGCCTAGCGCGTTGGAGCGATACCAGACCAGCTTGATCGCTGTATCGTTCGCCTCGGATCCGGAGTTGGCGAAGTAAACCTTGGACATCGGCACCGGCGCCATGCCGACCAGCTTCTCCGCCAGATCCGCCACCGGCCCGTGCGATTTCTGCGAGAAGGTATGATAGTAGGGTAGCCTCGCCATCTGGCTGCGCGCGGCTTCGACCAGCCGTTTCTCGCCGAAGCCGACGGCCACGCTCCAAAGCCCGGCCATGCCCTCGATATAGCGCTTGCCGCTGTTGTCGAAGACGTGGATGCCCTCGCCGCGGTCGATGATCAGCGGCCCTTCCCGCTCCAGCTTGCGCGGATTGGTGTAGGAATGGAGATGGTAGGCCATGTCCCGCGCTTCGGTGGAATTAGGCTGTGCGGTCATCGGCGTCTCCCGTTTTGATGCATGATCACTCTGGTGCGTGGTTACAAGGCGATATCATAGGTCAGCCAATCCGTTCTGGTGGCCAGCTGATCATAAAGGCCGCGAGCCCGGTAGTTGTTGTCGCGCGTGATCCAGCGGATGACGGACCAGCCGCGCTCTCGCCCGATTTCGGCAACGGCGCGGATCAGCGCCGGTGCTGCGCCGCTGCCGCGCGCCTCGGGCGCAACGAAGAGATCGTCGAGAAAACCCCCGCGCGCCGCCATCAGCGGCCGGATATATTCGCGAAAATGGGTCAACCCGATCGGGCGACCCGAGCCATCGAGCGCCAGCCGGCATTCGAGCTGGCCGTCGCGGATCCAGCTCCACACCCGATCCCGCATCTCGTCGGTCTGATCAACCCCGTAGAAGGCGGCAAATCCCGCATGAAGCTCGTTCCATGCGGACCTATCGGCCTCAGCGGCCGCAACGATCGTAACACCCGCCATGACATCCCCCCGTATTCGGGTAGGCGAACCGCCCACCCACCAAGCATTTGCGTTGCTACTGCCAGGCAGCCACTGAGCGTTTGCGATACATGTTGCGAAACTGTTCGGTGGAGACGGGTAGCAGATCGCCCGTATCCCAGTCGAGGATCACGGCATAGCGGCGCACCGCGTCGAGCGCATTGATTTCCCCCGCCTTGAACTTTGCCGAGACCTCGGCCGGATCTGCGCCCAGCCAACCCAACCGGTCTGCCCGGATCTGTCGCCGCAGTTCGGCCGTCGCGGTGGCATCGATCTCGTAGGCGCAGATTTCCGGATCGACGGGATCGATGACGACGCCATAATCCTTCGCCGCCCGCTCGACCGAGACGTAGTCGTCGATGACATCGGCCAGCACCCGTTGCGGATCGCGCTCGAGCGGATCGCCGAAGCCGCCGCCGCCCGCGGTCGGGCGCGAGAAGACGTCCCCCGCCTCGATTGCCACATCGGAGAAAGTAGCGCCGAGCCATTCCGTCTTGCCGGTCTTTTCACGGGTCAGCGTTAGCCCGTGCGGCATCGACGGCAGCCCGCCCTCGATGCCCCAAACGATGGCGCGCTCGCGGTCGCAGATATAGGAAATGACGGTATTTTCGGCTTCGAGCATGCGGGAAGTCTTGAGCACACCGGCACCGCCGCGCCACTTTCCGGGGCCGGCAGAATCCGTCAGCACCTCGAACTCGGTGGTCAGGATCGGATTTGCCCGTTCCTGTCCCTCGACCGGCTGGGCCATCAGGCCGGTTCCGAAGCAGGCCGTCGTCACATTGCAGCCGTCCATGCCGTTGCGCCCGCCCCAACCGCCGGGAAGCCAGTCGTAGAACATGAAGATCGGCTTTTCCGCGGCGCGTGCATCACGCCCGCCGGTCAGCAGGTATTCGAGGTTGAAGGCACAGGCGATGGCGCGCTCCGGGATGATCTTCGACCAGATCTCGTAGATCGCGTTCATGATCTTCTCGAAGGGCATGAGGAAGCCGGTGACGGCCACCGGCCACTTCGCATCGACGATCGAGCCTTCGGGCGCGATGATTTCGAACACCCGGTAGAAGCCGCTGTTGAGCGGCAGGTCGGGGAAGAAGGTCTTCATCCCCGCGGCGACCGCCGAGAAGGTCGCGCCGAAGGCGGAATTGTAGATCGAGCCGATGGTCGGGTGGCTGCCGGTGAAGTCGTAGATCGCCCGGTCACCCCTAATCGTCAGCTTGACCTTGATCGGGATCATGCCCTCGTTGCCCGCCGGATCACGGTCGATGAAGTCCTGCGTTTCCCATTCGCCGTCCGGCAGTGCGGCGATCCGCTGGCGCATGGCGCGCTCGACATAGTCCTGCACGGCGCCGAGCCCCTGTTTCACCGTGCCCTCGCCGTATTTGCCGACCAGCCGCAGGATCTCGCGCTCGCAGACCTGGGTCGCCTGCGCCTGGGCATGGATGTCGCCGATGATCGAGGCGGGGTCGCGGGTGTTGGAAGCGATGAGGTGGGCGACATCCTTGCAGAACCGCCCCTTGTCGAACAGGCGGATCGGGGTGATGCGCATCCCCTCCCTGAACATCTCCTTGGCGGCGACATCAAAGGAGCCTGGGACGCTGCCGCCGAGATCCGACCAGTGTCCGTTCGACTGGCTGAAGGCGATGATCCTGCCGTCGACGAAGATCGGCCGGATCAGCCGGACGTCGTTGAAATGCGTGCCGCCGGCATAGGGATCGTTGATGGCGTAGACGTCGCCGGGATGCATGTCGCCATCGAAGGCGCGGATGACGTCCTTGCAGGTGAAATGCAGGGTGCCGACATGGACCGCAATATCCTGGTTACCTTGAGCTGCCGAATTGCCTTCGGCATCGTGAAGGGCACTGGAGAAGTCGCGGTTGTAGATGACAAAGGAATAGCAGGTTCTCAGGATCTGCTCGGCCATCTGATCGACGCTGGTGATGAAGGAGTTCTTCAGGACCTCGAAGGTCACCGGGTCAAGGTTTTGCTGTTCAGACATTCGCTTCACCTTCGATGCGGATGATGATGTTGAGATAGGTGTCCACTTCCGCGGTCGTTCCCGGCGGGACGACGACGGTCGAATCGAGTTGCTCGACGATGGCAGGGCCCTTGAAGACGAACCCTGCGGGCAAGGTTTCGCGATCGTAGACGGGCGTATTGAGCGCGGCCTCGGCTTCAAACCATACGCTCCGCCGCGTCTTCGGCTCGGGGATCACTCCCGTCGGCTCGTGGCGTGCCAGCGACGCCTTCGGCACCATGCCGACGGCCTTCAAGTTGATGCGGAACAGGCTGACCGGCGTTTCGTCGCGACGGAAATTGTATTCGCGCTGATGCTCACGGTGGAAGGCTTCGACCAGCGGCGCGATGTCGGTGACCGGCGCTGGTGCGGTGACGGAGAGCGAACGCCACTGCCCGAGATACATCATGTCGATGCTGCGCTGGAGCACCACGTCCTTAGCCGCGACACCTTCATGGGCGAGCCGCTCCGATGCTTCCTGTTCGAGGCGGAGGAAGGCCTCTTCGATCGCCGTTGCGTTGGCGTCGGCGGCCGCCTTCAGGTAGCTTTCGGAAAAATCGTGCTGCATGTCGACGAGCAGGCAGCCGAGCGCCGAAGTGACGCCGGGGTTCGGCGGAACGATGACCGCGGGGATCGAAAGTTCGCGAGCGATCGCCGCGCCATGCAGGGCTCCGGCACCGCCGAAGGCGACGAGCGCAAAATCGCGTGGATCGTAGCCACGGCTGATCGAGATCAGCCGCACCGCGTCCGACATATTGGCATTGGCAACACGGATGATCGCATCGGCGGCCGCATGCGGCTCTAGCCCGAACGGCTCGGCGACCCCTTCGCGGACGGCCTCGAGGGCAAGGTTCGCGTCAAGCGTGATCTTGCCGCCGGCAAGGCTGGTACCGAGGCGACCGAGCACGACATTGGCATCGGTGTTGGTCGGCTGCCGGTTGCCCTTGGCATAACAGGCAGGGCCTGGATTGGCGCCGGCCGATTGCGGACCGTTGCGCAGCGATCCGGCCTCGTCAGTCCAGGCAAGCGACCCGCCGCCGGCACCGATCGTCAGAACCTCGATCGAGGAGAAGCGGATCGGATAGCCGAATTCGATGAACCAGTCCTTGGTGATGCGCGACTGGCCGTCATAGGCGAGCGACACGTCGGTCGAGGTGCCGCCCATGTCGAGCCCGATCGAATTGCGGAAGCCGCAGAGCTCGGCGATGTATTTGCTGGCGATAGCACCGGCAGCAATGCCGGAACCGGCAAGCCGTGCGGCAAAGTCCTCGACGCTCTTCGGGGTCATTACCCCACCGCCTGTGTGCAAAAGCAGAAGATCGCGTTCATAGCCTTCCTGCTGCAGCCGCTTGCCGAGCCGCGATGTATAGTCGACGACAACGGGGCTTAAGGCCGCATTGGCGACGGTCGTGGAGAACCGCTCATGCTCGAAGATCTCGGGCAGGACTTCCGACGAGGTCGACACCGGCACGCCGGGCATCACCTCCATCAAGATTTCCTTCATGCGGCGCTCGTTGGCGCCGTTCATGAAGGCGTTCATGAAGCAGACGGCGACGGCCGCGACATTGCGGCGCTTGAGAATGCGTGCGACCTCCCGGGCCTCGTCTTCGTCGAGCGTGGCGACGATCCCGCCCTGCGCGTCGACACGCTCCGTCACCACCAACCGGTCGCGCCGCGGCACATAGGGCGGCACTACGTCCTTGTAGGTATCCCAGAGGTCTTCCTTGTTGGCGCGGCGGATCTCGATGACGTCGCGGAAACCTCTCGTGCAAACCATCGCCGTGCGCGGCAGGCGCCGCGTGATCAGGGCGTTGGTGGCAACGGTGGTGCCATGCGAAAACAGCGCCACCTTCGACAGGTCGATGCCGGCTTTTTCGACGCCAGACATGATCCCGTCGATCGGATCGGCGGAGGACGACGTCTTTTCGACCCGGATCCGGCCCGTGGTCTCGTCCATGATGCAGATGTCGGTAAAGGTGCCACCGACATCGACCGCAACTCGAAGGTTCTGCAAAATCCGTCTCCTGTCTTTCATCCGTTTAAAAGCGGGCATCCGTTGAAAATCGGGCAAGGCTTCGCCCTTCGCCCGGTCGGGCGTGCGACCGCCTCACGTCTGTCTGGGGTTTGTCGCCGTCCGGCTCAGCCGGGGCTGCTCGGGCTCGTCAGATGGGAGCGCTCGCGCGCTTCGCTCGGGCTGTAGCCGAAATGCGCCTTGAAGTGGCGGCTCAACTGCGCGTGGTCGCTGAAGCCGAGTGCATAGGCGATTTCCGAAACCAGCTTGCGGCAGGTGGGATCGCGCAGCATCTCGTCGCAGCGCAGAAGCCGCTGGACCCGGATCCAATGGCACACGGACGTGCCCTGCCTCTTCATCAGTTGGTGCAGGTAGCGCACCGAGATGCCGCAGGCATCGGCGATCACCTGCGGACCGAGATCGGCCCGGGCGAGATTGGCGCGAATGTAGCTCTCGACGCGATGCAGGTGGCCGACCTGAACCGAGCCTGCGTCCGACGTCAGCATGCGTTCGTCGGAGATCAGCGACATCGCGAGGATATCGACCAGGTGCTTGCCGGTCATGTCGCGGGCGGGCGCATCCATCTCGACAAGCCGCGGCGCAACAAGCCGGATCATGTCGACGAACAATGCGCCGGTGCCACGGGTGGAATCGAAGCTGAGCGACGCGATACGTTCGGGAAGGCCGACACGCGGACGCAGCGTGGCAATCGGCACCTTCAGCACCCAGAGCGTGTTCTTGGCCGTATAGCTGAATTCGTACGGCAGATGGCTGCGCTCGACGAGGAAGGCCCCCGGCTTGCAGCGCACTGCCTTACCGGCCTGCTCGAAGCTGATCTCCGCCGTCTCCGGCACGGTGATCAGATAGCTTTCTTCGCGCTCATGCAGCAGGTGCCGTTTCTGTCGGCGATAGAGCAGCCCGTCGGATTCAAGCCGCGACAGCGATACCGCGCCGAGATCCCAGACGTTCAACTCGCCGGAAAACTCCGCCGAGTTCTGGAAGCGCAGATCGAGCGGGAAGTAGGTGCTCGATACCGCCTCGTCCCAATAGCGCTTGCGCTCGAACGCAACCGTGCCTGCCGTGGAATAACTCACGTCCATGCGAAGCTCCCATCCAGTCCGCCGTCCGTCTGCTTCAGCTGTTCCCGTGTTGCCAAGGCGACGGCCGATCGCGGCCTATTCTTCCTGACCGGCTGCCTTGAATGTCGCGGCCTCTTCAGGGCCTTTGCGACCGGCGTTTCCGGAAGGTCGTCAAGCAGTAGACTATCTCTTTCCCGCCCCGGCTAGTCGCAAAGTGCGCTCGCTCTTGTCGGTAGGCGTAGTTTCCGAGCGACCTGCCCCTCAATCGGCACGAACGATTGCCTCGGCCGCAAGCGCCATCGACAACAGATGCGCATCGTGATGCGGCTGGGCGGAAAGCAGCAGGCCGACCGGCATACCGGCGGCGCCAATGCCGCACGGTAGAGAGACGCCGCACCAGTCAAGGAAATTGCCGATCGAGGTGTTGCGCAGGGTCCGGGCGTTGGTTTCGACGAACAGGGCGTCGTCATTGAGAAGCGGCGCCGTGGGTGGCGCCACATGGGCAACGGTGGGATAAGCGACAAGCTCGTTCGACCCAATATGGGCGGCGATCTCGGCGATCAGCGCCTCCCGCGTGTTTAGCGTCTCGACATAATCGGAGAGGCTTATGTTTTGCCCGAGCCGGGCCCGTGCCACGACGCGCTGGTCCATCGATGCCGCCTGCGACCCTTCGAGCCGGTCGCGATGGAGCGCGAAGGCCTCGGCCGTGACCAGCGGTCCGTGCCGCGCCATGGTCTCGAAAATGCGCTCGAATGCCGGAAACGGCTGGCGGCGCACACGGGCGCCGGCGCGCTCCAGCCGCCCGAGTCCGGCTTCGAAAGCGGAAACGACACCGTCTTCGGCACCGTCGAAAACCACCGTTGTCGGCACCACGAGCGACAGGCCATCGAGACTGCCCCGCCGGATTTCCGGCGCGGGCAGACCTCGCATCGCCGCATCGACCCAGACGGCGTCCTGCACCGTCCGGCAGAGGGGACCGAGCGAATCGAGGCTCTTGGCGAGCGGAAAGACGCCACGCATGGAATAGCGGCCGCGCGTCGCCTTGTAGCCGACGATACCGTTGAAGGCGGCCGGAATGCGGATGGATCCGCCCGTATCCGTGCCGATCGAAACCGGCACGAGGTCGGCGGCTACGGCGGCACCGGAGCCGGAGGACGAACCGCCCGGCAGGCGGTCGACATCGCGCGCCCGCGGATTGCGCGGCGTGCCGTAATGCGGGTTGATGCCGAGCCCGGAGAAGGCAAATTCGCTCATGTTGACGCGACCAACGCTGACCATGCCGGCATGGCCGAGCGCGGTCACCATCGCCGCGTCCTCTTGTGCCGCCGGCGCGTCCTTCAGCACCACCGATCCCGCCGTCGTCGCCACGCCTTTGATGGCAAACAGGTCTTTCCACGCAACGGGAATTCCGTCGAGCAACCCAAATGAACGGCCGGCGGCGATGCGCCGGGCGGAGGCCTCCGCCTCCCGCATCGCCCGCTCCGGCAGAATCGTGGTGAAGATCGCTTGGTCGTCGTGACTGCGGATCCGCTCAAGCGTCCAGCGTGTCAGCTCACGCGGATCGAGCGCACCGGACTGCAGCAGCACTGACAGCTGCGCGATCGACCGTCCACTGAAGTCCTGCGTCATCCCGTTTCCCTCTATCGTTCGACCAGCTGCATCCAGCGGCGAACCAGATAATTGTGCTCGTCCATGGTGGTATTCCAGACCGCGATGCAGTTGGCGCGCTGCCAGTAGGAGCCGCCGCTCCTGACCGATCCTGCCCGAATGCGTATGGTGCCGTCCGGGCCCGGCAGGTCGCATGCCGCCGGCAGGCCGCCGTACCAGTAGTCCCATTCGGCCACCGACATGAATTGCCTCGAACGCTCCGGCGTCGAGATGTAGTAGCCTTGCCGCGCCACGACCGAGCCCGGCCAGCCGGATATCCACCAGTTGAGATACTCATAGGCGACGTCGCGCATGCGGCCCGACAGATGGCGTGCGAGACACAGGCCGCCATGCCAGGCACGATATCCCTCAGCCGGCACCGCCTGTTCCACCGGAACGCCCTGGCCGTTGAGGATGCTGATGCCCGTCGACCACATGCTCTGGATATCGGTCTCGCCGCGCACCATCAGCCGCGCTGCATCCTCGGCCGTCCGCCAGAAGGCGCGGAAATAGCCGTTCTTCTTGCGCTCCTCAAGCAGACCGATCAGCCGGTCGATCTCGTCAACAGTCATGGCGCCGATATTGTCGAACGACATCAGGCCGGATGCCTGCGCGGCAAGGGCTGCATCGAAGATACCGATCGCCGGCTCGTCGACGAGGGCTGCGCGTCCGGCCCAGCGCTCGTCGAGCAGCGCCGCCCAGCTGTTCATCGAAACCGTATTGGGGGCAACGTCGGTCCTGTAGGCGAAGCTGTCGAAATTATGCGTCGTCGGCAGCATCGAGATCGTGCTCGACGGCGTGTCGCCCAGTTCGAGATTGGGCTGCACGAACAGCTTCTTTACCGGCGCATCCCCCTGCCCCAGCCTGGCATTCGGGCCGATATGGCCGGTCTTCGTCAGATCGTTGATCTGGTCCCAGAGCGCGATGCGGCCAATCTCGATCGGCTGGATCGCCCGCCAGTACCAGACGATATCCAGATTATGGAAACACTGGTCGTAGATGTCGTAACTATCCGGCTCCTGCGCCGCCTTGTGCTGAGTGGTCAGGAAGTCGTTGTTGTCGAATACGACCTCGATGCCGAGATCGGCCTCGGCGCGAACCCGCAACTCCTCGAGCAGAGAAATCGCCGTGCCAAGCACGCGCAGGCGTGGGCGACCGGAGAGATGGAGGGATGGCGTCGCCATCGTCGCTTGGTCAGGCAGGTGCTTGTTCATGAAGACGACTGACGTTCCTGAAGACTGCGTTTCGGGACGGCCGCATCCTCGACGGAGGACCGGTCGAGGGCAAAAGCCTCGAACGACCGTTTCAGCAGTTCGACATCCAGACCGTCAACAATAAACACGATGCGCGAGCGGCGATCTTCGTCCGGCCAGCGCTCCATATGAACAGGCGTGTGGACCAAATGCTGAACGCCATGAATGGCGACAGGGCGCTCCTCGCCTGCGATGTTGAGAATGCCCTTCACCCGCAGCACCTTCTCGCCGTGACGGTTGAGCAGCATTGTCAGCCAGAGGCCGAAAGCCGTCCAGTCGATGGCGCGCTCCACGGTCATGACGAAGGAGGTCACCGCGGACTGGTGCACGGAGCCTTCCGCCGTTGCCAATTGAACCGGCGCCTCGCAATAGAAACCGCTGGTCGATTGCAGCGCGGCGGCGCGCAGGCCGAGGTTCTCGTCGACAAGCTCGGCAACGGCGAAGGACAGATCGGTCGCCATCAGCAGCGGCGCGTCCGGATTGATGTTGCGCAATTTCTCGACAAGACGGGCGACATCGGCCGGCAGCGCCAGATCGGCCTTGGTGACGACCAGCCGGTCTGCAACAGCAGCCTGCCGGTTGGATTCGACATAGGTGCCGAGTTGGCCGAGCCCGTTGACGGCATCGACGGTGGTGATGACGTTGCCCGGGCGGAAATGGTGGCGCAGCACCGGGTCGGATTTGATCGTCGACAGCACCGGGAACGGATCGGCAAGCCCGGTGCTTTCGACGACGATGCGGCGGAAAGGCGGAACCAGCCCGCGCTCCCGCTTCGAATGCAGATCCTTGATGGCATCGGCAAGCTCGCCGCGCACCGTGCAGCAGAGACAGCCCGATTGTAAGAGCACCATGGTATCGTCGATGCGCTCGACAAGATGATGGTCGAGCCCGACCTCTCCGAATTCGTTGATGAGGACCGCTGCATCCGAAAGAGCCGGATCGGCGAGCAGTCGCGCAAGCAGAGTCGTCTTGCCGGAGCCGAGGAAGCCCGTGAGCAGGTTGATCGGGGTCAGCAGCGGGATCTGCGGCTCAGTCATCGATCGCGGCCTCAGCAGCAGTAACCAGGGCCACATCGAGCGGATCGCAGGGACGGCCGCAAAGCCGTTCGGCGGCCGGCCAGAGATGACCGAGATCCTCGATGATCTCAGTCTTGCCCGTCCGTGTGGACAACACGAAGGACGCGCCCTGCCAATCGGAGATGGTCAGACCGAAGCGCGCCAGCATTGCATTGGCGATGCGCACCCGGTTGGCGCGCTCGCGCCTTCGATCGATGCGCTCGACATTGCGGGTATAGACGCCTGGCCGCGCCACCGCATCGGCCCAGTGTTCGTTGCCTCCAAGGACGCCGCAGAGAGAGCACATCGTTTGATCCAATCGGTGTAAAAAGCGGGGACGGCGCTCGGACCGCCCCCGTCAGTCGCTCACTTCTTGCGCGGGAAGCGCTTGGCGAAATCGTCGGCGATCTCGTTCATGGTCACGAACTTCACGCCCGGATGCTTGATCATGTGGGCATAGAGCCGCTCCAGCATCATCAGCACCTGCGGCCGCCCGGCAACATCAGGATGGATCGTAATCGGAAAAACCGCATAGTCCATCTCGCGATAGACCCAGTCGAACTGATCACGCCACATCTGCTCGATGTCGCGCGGATTGACGAAGCCGTGGCTGTTCGGGGCCTTCTTCATGAACATCATCGGCGGCAGGTCATCGAGATACCAGGAGGCCGGAATTTCGATGAGATCGGTCTCCTTGCCGCGCTGCAGCGGCACCATCCATTCGGACGGCTTCTTGGAGTAGTCGATCTTCGTCCACTTGTCGCCGACGCGGACATAATAGGGCGTGAAGTCGTCATGCATCAGCGAGTGATCGTACTTGATCCCGCGTTCCAGCAGCAGCTCGTTGGTGACGTTGGAGAACTCCCACCATGGCGCGACATAGCCGGTCGGGCGCTTGCCCGAGAGCTTGGTGACGAGATCGATGCTCTTGTCGAGGACTTCGGTCTCCTGCTCGCGCGTCATGGCGATCGGGTTTTCATGGGTGTAGCCGTGAATGCCGATTTCGTGGCCGGCGTCCGCCACAGCCTGCATCTGTTCCGGGAATGTCTCGATCGAGTGGCCGGGAATGAACCAGGTGGTCTTGATGCCGAAGCGTTCGAACAGTTTCAACAGTCGCGGGCTGCCGACCTCGCCGGCAAAAAGGCCGCGCGAGATATCGTCGGGCGAATCCTCGCCCCCGTAGGACCCGAGCCAGCCGGCGACCGCGTCGACGTCGACGCCGAAGCTGCAGAGGATTTCCTTGGCCATGGTATGTCTCCTTCGTGTTTTCTCTTCTCGTAAGTCAGAGCGGGATGCGGGCGGAAAACCGCACACATTGTTCCTCATCCCGCTCGCGTGATCAGGCTGGGATGACCGTGGCTTCGCCCGGCTGCCAGCTCAAAAGAATGTCCGCGCCTACGGGGAAGGCGTCGGGCTGGTACTTGTCGACATGGGCTTCGAGCGAAACGGTGCGTCCGTCCGCAAGTCCCGCCGTCAGGTGGGATACATGGCCGACCACGTCGAAGCGGCGCACACTGGCGCTGACGACGTTGCCGCCGACCGCATGGGCAATCTGGTCACGCGAAACCAGGGCCGCCGGATGCACCTCGATCGCTTCGGCCGGGATGACGACATTGACCCGTGACCGCTTGGAAAGGGCCCCGTTCGGCCGGCCGGAAAGCTGCCCGAGCGGCGTCGAAACCAGCGTCCGGTCGTCCGATGCGCCTTCGACTTCGCCCTGGAAGATCGTGTTGTTGCCGATGAACTGGGCAACGAAGGCGGTGTTTGGCCGGGTGTAGAGCTGGTGTGGCGGGCTGATCTGCTCGACCCTGCCCTGGTTCATCACCACGATACGGTCGGAAAGCGCGAGCGCCTCGGACTGCGCATGGGTGACGAAGACGAAGGTGACGCCGAGCGTTTTCTGCAGCAGCTTCAGTTCGTTCTGGATCGCCTTGCGCAGATTGGCGTCGAGCGCGCCCAGCGGCTCGTCGAGAAGCAGAATATCCGGTTCAACGACAAGACCGCGGGCAAGCGCGATGCGCTGGCGCTGGCCGCCGGAGAGCCGGTCCGGCTTCTTCTCGGCGATGTCCTCGAGCCCAAGCGTTGCCAGGATACGATCGACCTTGGCGTCGCGTTCGGCTTTGGCCATGCCCTTGACGTCGAGCCCGTAGCCGACATTGCGGCGCACGGTCATGTGCGGAAAGAGCGCGTAGCTCTGAAAGATCATCGACGTCGGCCGGTGTTCCGGCCGGATGTCGTTCATACGCTTGCCCTTGATCAGCATCTCGCCGGAAGAGATCTGCTCGAAGCCGGCGATCATGCGCAGCGTCGTCGTCTTTCCGCAGCCGGACGGGCCGAGGAACGCGATGAACTCGCCCTTGGAAACCGACAGGTTGAAATCGATCACGGCGGGGGTGCCGTTGTCGTAGACCTTGCCGACATTGTTGAGTTCGAGGTCGAAGATCACGGTCGTTCTCCGGTTCTAATAGCGGATGCGTTGGGGGAAAGGCCGGGGCGGGTTTGCGCCCCGGCCGTCCTTCATCAGGCGTTGAGGAATTCGTCCCACTTCTGGATCAGGTGGTCGTATTCGTCCGGCCACTGGTGCCAGTAGGCGACGTTCTTGGCGCGTTCTTCGAGCGAGCCGCCGTCGCGCAGGTCGCCTTCCTTGATGCCGCGCTCCTCGGCGCCGACCCAGGGTTTGCCCTCGTACCAGAAGGCATATTTCTCCGGCGCCATGACGTTCTTGATGTTGGTCGACGGCGAGTAGTAGCCCTGCTCGGAGACGGTGATGCCCGGCTCGCCCGAAAGCCAATAGTCGGCATAGGCAATGACCGCCTCCTTGTTGGCAGTGCCAGCAATCATCGCCGGACCAATCGCCCAACCGCGATAGCCTTCCTTCGGCACGGCGTAGCGGCAGGGCTTGCCCTGCGCCTTGACCGCCATGACCGCCGGCTGCCAGGCGTCGCAGACGACCATTTCGCCCGACGCCATGAGGTTGACGAGTTCACCGAAATCGCCCCAGAGCGCGCGGAACTGGCCTTCCTTCTTCTTGGAAATCAGGAAGGCGGCAGCCTCGTCGATTTCGGCTGCGGTCGCATTGCCCGGGTTCTTGACGTCGGAAAGGCCGAGCGAGTTCATCGCCATCATCGCCTGGCCGATCGCGATCAGCGGGTCGGTGTTGATGCCGGACTTGCCCTTCCACTTCGGATCGAAGATCGCGGTCCAGCTGTTGGCTTCCTCGGCCGAGAGCACATCGGGATTGTAGCCGATGGAATCGTAGTTATAGACGGCGGGCACCATGTTCAGCGCCGTCTGGCTTTCGTCTGTCCAGATCTGGCCGATGATCTGCGCGCTACGGTCCCACTTGTCACTGGCGGTCGTGAAGGTATCCCGGATGTTGGCCCAATTCTTCAGCGCCGAGGCCGGGATGGGCTCGACATTGTTGGTCATGACGATCGACGGCAGGCGCTCGGCGATGATCTCCCAGCAATCATAGTCCTTGGAGCCGGAGAGGATCTTCGTCTGAGCGTCCGGGAAAGTTGCTGCCGTTCCGGACGTGCCGCCGACGCCGGCAGCAGCCTTGAACTGCTCGAGGATGCGCTCCTGAACGGTGACCGAAAGGCCGATGGTGCGCAGCTGCTGGCCTGCGAGGTCGGCGGCCTGCGCAAAGGCAGCGCGCGACGACAGGAACGGCGTGCCGCCGCCCATCGCCAGCGCCATCATCCCGGCGGATCGTTTGAGGAGGGAGCGGCGATTGATTTCCATATTTGGCATTGTCTCTTCTCCAGTTGTTGTTGTTCCCCGGAGCCCGTTTGCCACGCGCCCCATGTTCATTCGCCGCATCGCGCAGCGTTTCAGTAACGCCCCACCAGGAGGCCCCCATCCACAACCAGCACCTGGCCGGTCATGTATCTCGCGCTGTTGGATGCCAGGAACGCGATCACGTCGGCGATATCCTCAGGCGTTCCGAGCCTTTTCATCGGGATGAAGGCGGCAGCGGCTTCCGCGCCGTCAGGCCCGAGCGAGTTTTCCTCCGAAAGCAGCTGGGCTGTGCGGATGTAGCCAGGCGCAACGCCGTTGACGCGAACCCCGTCGCCGGCAAGCTCAACGGCAAGC
The DNA here is from genome assembly GCF_001425225.1 of Ensifer sp. Root127. Taxonomy (NCBI): domain Bacteria; kingdom Pseudomonadati; phylum Pseudomonadota; class Alphaproteobacteria; order Hyphomicrobiales; family Rhizobiaceae; genus Ensifer; species Ensifer sp. Root127. The sequence goes on along the minus strand of NZ_LMDX01000003.1, from coordinate 57,064 downwards.
CCACGCACTAGACCGACGACGCCGGACTTGGCGGCGGAGTAATGCACGTGCTCGTCCCAGCCATAGGCAACGCCCATGATCGAGGAGAGCGCGACGATGCTGCCCTCGCCGCGCTGGCGCATGCCGGGTGCGACGGCACGCGCCAGTCGGAAGATGCCCTTGAGGTCGATGTCGAAGGTCAGATCCCACTTGTCGTCGGTCAGCCTGGCAAGCGGGGTGCGATGGGCAATGCCGGCATTGGCGACGACGACATCGATGCGACCGTGGCGTTTTTCCAGATCAGTGACCAGCGCGTCGGTCGCCGACGTCGAGCGGACGTCGTAGTAGGCGAACTCGGCGGAGCCGCCGGCATGCCGGATGGCGTCGACCGTGGCCGATGCCTCACGCTCGAGAATATCGGTCACGACGACATGGTCGCCTTTGGCGGCAAAAGCTCTGGCGGTCGCCTGGCCAATGCCGATGCCGGCACCGGTGACGATGACAATGCGGGACGTCTTGGGAGGATTTGGCATTTTCATCTTTCCTGTCAGAGCATCACGTCGCCGGAGTTCGGTCCGAGCGTCTGGCCGACGAACAGGCTCGCCGACGGCGAGGCCAGAAACGCGACCGTCGCGGCGATTTCGTCCGGCTCGCCGAAACGCCCGAGCGGCAGCTGCGCCTTCTTGGCCGCGCGCCAATCCTCGGACAGCCCCATGACCAGCGGCGTATTGATGGGGCCGGGCGCGACCGCATTCACCCGCACGCCGCGTCTCGAAACCTCGCGCGCCAGCGCCTTGGTCATGCCGATGATCGCGGCCTTGGCCGACGAGTAATGCACGAGTTCGACGCCACCGATCTGGCCGAGCTGCGAGGCCATGTTGACGATCACACCCTCGCCGCGGGCAAGCATGGCCGGCAGCACCGCCTTGGTCATCAGGAAGGTGCCGCGCACATGCACCGCAAACATCCGGTCGAAATCGGCGACCTCGAGATTCTCGAACAGCGCCTGATGGGCGATGCCGGCATTGTTGACGAGCAGCGCCACGGGGCCGTGGAATTGCGCTGCCTTCTCGGCCGTCGCGGCGGCGTCGGCTTCGCTTGATACGTCGCCTGATATCGCGAGCGCCACTCCGCCGGCAGCAGCGATCTCGTCCGCAACCGCTTCGCAGCGCTCCGGCGAGAGATCATTGACGACGACGGCATAACCGTCGGCCGCCAACCGCAGCGCGATGGCGCGACCGATGCCGGAACCGGCACCGGTGACGATTGCCGAACCAAGAGCAGAGCTGGCCATCACGCCTCCTCCTGGATCGCCATACGCTTGGCGCGGCGCACCGAAAGCATCATCAGCGCCGCATAGGTGCCGAGCAGCGCGAAGGAGAACAGCGTCGTCAACACGCCGAAGGCAAAGACGTTCGGATGCACTTCGACGGAGAAGGTGCCGTAAATTGCCAGCGGCAGCGTCAAGTCGCGGCCGGAAGCGAAGAGCGTGCGCGAGAACTCGTCATAGGAGAGCGTGAAGGCAAAGAGCATGGCGGAGAGCACGCCGGGGAAGATCAGCGGGAACGTCACCTTGCGGAAGGTGCGCGCCGGCGTGACGCCGAGCGACCAGGACGCCTCCTCCATGCTCGGATCGAACCGGTTGAAGATTGCCAACATCACCAGGAATGCGAAGGGGAAGGTGTAGACCACGTGCAGCACGAAGGCCGTGCTCCACCAGTGACGGTCGACGCCGAGCGTATTGGCGACGAGCGCCATGCCGAGGCCGACAAGCACGCCCGGCACCATCATGCCGAGAACGATCAGGTAGAAGACCACGCCCGAGCCGCGGAACTTGCGGCGGAAGGCCTGGGCCGCCGAGACACCCAGCACCGTCGAGACGATCATGGTCATCACCGCAAGCCCCAATGAGCGGACCAGCGCCTGCTCGATCGGCAACGGTGCGATGCGCGACGGCGGCGTCAGGCCGAAGAGGTGCTTGTACCAATAGGTCGACCATTCGATGATCGGAAACTGCGGCCCGCCTTCCGGCCCCGTCTGGAAGGACAGGATGGCAAGCACGACGAGTGGACCATAGAGGAAGACGAGGAAGAGCGCTGTGTAGGCGCCAAGGCTGAGTTTCATGCCGCTGGCATTCATGATCAGAGCTCCTTCCTGAGATCGACGACCCTGAGCAGCGCGGCCACGACCGCGCCCATCAGAATGGTAAGCACGACCCCGGCGACCGCCGCGAAGGCCCATTTCAGCGAACCGACCTGGGTGACGATGATGTTTCCGAGCAGGTTGACCTTGCGGCCGGAGAGGGCGGCCGAGGTTGCGAATTCACCGAGAACCATGACGGAGACGAAGATCGCCCCGACGACCACGCCCGGCATCGACAGCGGCAGGATGATCGTGCGGAAGATCCGCCAGAAGCCGGCACCGAGATCCTGCGCGGCCTCGATGATCGAGGTGTCGATACGGCCGAGCATGAAGGCGATCGGACCGACCATGAAGACGCAGTAGATCTGGGTCATGCCGATGATCACCGACAGTTCGGAAAACAGCAGCACCTCGATCGGCGCGTCGGTGATGCCGAGGTTCATCAGGATCATGTTGATCGCGCCCTCCTTGCCGAGCATCGGCCGCCAGGCGAGAACGCGGATCAGGAACGAGGTCCAGAAGGGGATGACGCACAGCACCAGAAGCACCGTCTGCAGCGCCTTGTTCTTGACGAACAGCCCGACGAAAAGGGCTGCGGGATAACCGACCAGCACGGTGGCAACGAGGACGATCAGCCAGATGCGCACCGTCGTCCACAGCGCCCCAAGATAGGTGTCGCTGGTGAAGAAGGTAATCCAGCTTTTCAGCGTCAGCGTCGGTTCGATCGTGAAGGTCGTCTGCGTCCAGAAGGAGACGTAGACCATCATCAGCATGGGCAGGACGAGGAACAGGGTCATCCAGATGACACCGGGTGCCAGCAGCCAAAGCGCTTTTCCCGGTGGTTTCTTCTCGGCGACGGTCTCTGTTTCCGTCTGCTCCGCAACGGCCATCATGCTCATCTCTCATTCTCCGGGCAGGAACGGTGCGGCGCGCAGGCGCCGGGTTTTTCCAAAAGGATTTCAGACGTAGACAAGGGCGTCCTCCCGCTTCCACACGAGCGCGTAGCGGCCCTTTTCGGCATAGGTCTCGGGCGCTGCATGGCTGAGATGGCTTTCGACCTCGAAAACCCGGCCGTCATCGAGCGCGAAGAAGGAATTGACCGCCGCGCCGGAATATTCGCTGGCGACGAAATTGGCCTCAATGCGGATCTCGTCCTCAGTGATGGCTGCCTCGGGCGGCCGGACCGAAACACGATCGTAGCGGATCGCATAGGCCGGCGACGTCGCCCGCGTCGGCGCCGCTGCCCCAAGCGCAAACCGGCCGACGCCGCCGACGAAGGCGCCGCCTTCGATCCGCCCGGGAAAGAGATTGTAGCAGTTGAGAAAGCGGGCAACCGCCGGAGAGGCGGGCCTGTTGTAGACGGTGTCTGAATCCGCCGACTGGGCGATGCGGCCGCTTTCCAGCACCAGCACCGTGTCGCCCATGGCCAAGGCCTCGGCCTCGCTGCCGGTCACATGCAGGAAGGTGACGCCGCAGCGCTCGCGGATAGCCCTCAACTCCGCCCGCATCCTGGCGCGCAGATTGGCGTCGAGCGCGCCGAGCGGCTCGTCGAGAAGCACCATGCGCGGCTCGGTGACCAGCGTGCGCGCCAAGGCGACGCGCTGGCGCTGGCCGCCGGAGATCTGGGTGACGGCCCTGCCTTCCAGACCGGAAAGGCCGACGAGGCTGATAATGTCGCGCACCCTGGCTTCGACGACGCGCCGGTCGGTGACCGGCTCGTCCTCCCTGTTTTCCAGGCCGAAGGCGATGTTCTGCGCGACGGAGAGATGCGGGAAGAGCGCGAAGTTCTGGAAGACGAAGCCGATGCCGCGCTTGTGCGGCGCCACGGTGTCGATGCGCTTGCCGTCAAACAGGATGGCGCCGCCATCCGGATGTTCAAAACCAGCAATGACCCTCAGGAGCGTCGTCTTGCCGGAGCCGCTCGGCCCCAGAAGCGAGATATAGGCGTCGCCGGGCAAGGCAAGATCGATGCCGTTGAGCGCGCGCATGTCGCCGTAGGTTTTGGTGATGTTCTTGAGCTGAAGGACCGTCGACATTGGTTTCCTGCCAGTTTGCCGTCCGGACGTTCTCCACCCAAAGCTTCGCCGTCGCCGGAGCCGACGAGGCATCCGAACGGACATGCGATCGCGTTCGCGCATGGTCACATGCGCGTCGGGGATGAAGGTCCTTTGCGGTTCAAAAAATAAGTTCCACCTGCACGCTTCTTCTGAGCGCTTGCATGTCACGAACAATGACATGAATGATTTTTGTATGCAATAGACTTTTATTCGTCATTTAGACCGGAATGAAATACGGCTTCGCTCCGCTGGCAGCCATCCAGGCTAGAATACGCATCAAGCCGCCCTAAACACCCTGCAATCCCGAAGGTAGAACGATTCCACCCTTCCGTGTGGGCGCTACCGGATTGCGCCTGACTCACCGAAAATCCATTCACCGGCAGCCGGCATCCACCCCATCAACACCAGATGCCGCAAACAAATGCACATTTAATTTGCCAACGTGTATGCAAAATGCATTTATTTTCAGCTGTCACATTCCCCGGCAAGTGGCGTAAAGAAAGAGGACGAAATTGCCAGCCAAACGGAAGACGCCCGACCGCATGAGCGAGCCACGCCTCGGCCAGAATACCCAGCGCCGCTACGAAATTGCCGAGGACGTTCTGCGTAGCAACATCGCCGAAGGCATCCTGCCGCCCGGCCTCGTTCTTCTCGAAGGGCCGATTGCCGAGATCCTGCAGATATCGCGTGCGCCGGTTCAGCGTGCGCTCTTGCAACTGGAAAGCGACGGGCTCGTCCACCGCTTCAAGGGGCGCGGCTATCTCGTCGGCCCACCCGGCCGCGCGATCGAACCCAACCGCACCGACATCAAATCGCTCGGGCTCACCATCCCGCAACACGCCGACGAGGCGCTGCAAAGCCGCTCGTCCTGGGAGCGCATCTACACCGAGATCGAGAACGACGTCGCCGGCTGCGTCATCTTCGGCCAGTATCGCATCATCGAAAACGAACTCGCCAACCACTTCAGCGTCAGCCGTACCGTGGTGCGCGATGTGCTCACGCGGCTGCGCGAGCGCGGGCTGGTGCGCAAGAACCAGAGTTCGCACTGGATTGCCGGCCCGCTGACGGCACAGACCGTCAAGGACCATTTCATGCTGCGCCGTCTGCTCGAACCGCAGGCGCTTGCGCTCGGCGCCGGCCATATCGATCGCAACCGACTTGCAGCCCTCTTCGCTCGACTGTCGGAACTCGACGGCCCGCAAGCGGCAGACACCTGGCAGAGCCTCGAGGACATCCGCACCCAGTTTACCGAATGCTGCGTGCTGGCGATGCCGAACGAACGGCTGCGTGAACTGATCCGCAACAACCTGCTTCCCGTCACCGCGACCGAACGGCTGCTGCGGCAACTGGGCCTTCCCGGCGATCCCGCGGTGATCGCCGAAATCCGGCTGATCGTGGAACTCATGACGCGCGGCGCGACCGCGGCCGCAGCCGCGATGCTGGAAAACCATATCGACGCCTCGATGAACCGCACGATCGCGCAGATGAAGATCGTCGCAATCATTCCGGGCCCGAGCGTCACCGCCGCCTATCTGACACGCGTGGTCGAATAGCCGCTCGCAATTGCGACCCGAGACATTGAGCGCGGCTGCCGATCTCTTGCTTCGATGCCCGCGCTCCATCTTTCCCTCCGTTTTCCCTGAACCGTCAGCTCAGCGACGCGCGCAGCGCTTCCAGCCGCGCGGTTTCCTCAGCCCGAGCCGCCAATGCCTCATCCATCGTCACCTCCACGAACCTGGTCGGTGTATGCGGCTGCATCTGGCCGATCAGGTCCATATCGGCGGAGATCACGGTTCCGAGCATGAAATAGCCGCCGCCGGAAACCGCATCGCGATGCAGGATGATCGGCTCGGTTCCGCCGGGGACCTGGATCGAGCCATAGGGATAACAACTGTCGACGATGTTGGACGGGTCGGAACCGGCACCAAACGGCTGTTCGCGCTCGACGAAGGAGAGCTTGCGGCCGCCGCGGAAGCGGTACCCCATGCGGTCGGCTTCCGGCGCCACCTTCCATTCGTCGGCAAAGAAGCTCTGTTTCGCCTCGTCGGAAAGACGATCCCAGTAGAGACCGGGCAGGACACGCAGGGCGACGGGTGCGGCCGGCAGCCGCCGCAACTGCGCGCCGACCGAGCGACCCTTACCGGAGCCATTGCCGGCACCAACCGGCAGTTCGTCACCCGGTGCCAGCGGCCGGCCGTTGTAGCCGCCGAGCGCGCCGATCGGGTAGGTCGAGCGACTGCCAAGCGCCAGCGGCACATTGATGCCGCCGGCAATCGCGATATAGATACGGGCGCCGGACTTGAGAAAATCGAACGTCAGCGTCTGGCCGGCGCGAACGGGGAAAGCCGTCCACCCGGGTTGCTCGACCCCGTCGACCTTTGCCGGCATGTCGGCTCCGGTCACCGCAACCAGCGTGTCTTCGGTAAATTCGAGCTTCGGGCCGAGGAACACCGCTTCCAGGCCGGCAGCCCCCTCGTCGTTTCCGACCAGCAGGTTGGCGGCCCGCATCGCATAGCGATCCATCGCTCCACCGAGTGGAATGCCGAGATGGAAGTAACCGGGACGGCCAAGGTCCTGGACGGTGGTCGCAAGACCGTGATGCAGAACCTTAATGGCCATTGATCATGCCCTCCAGCCGGGTGTTGTAGCCAGTGATATCCTTCTGGAATTCACGCAGGTCGAAGCTGACCTCACGGACCGGCGGACTGAAACGCCCCTTGTCGACATCCTCGACCGCCTGATCATAGGCATCGCGGTCGATCGGCTTGAACTTGACGATGTCGCCCGGCCGGAAGAACACCATGAAATCGCGGAGATAGCTGGTGGTCTGCGTCGGGTCGAAGATCGGCATCGGCGTGATGCCGAACATCTGGTAGCCGCCCGCACCGCGCACCGAATAGATGCAGCCGAAGCAGCCACCATGGCCGACGGTCAGCCGCGGCGTGTCGGTGCGCGGGCGCAGATATTTCGGCACCTGGATCTGCCGCTGCCGCTCGACCATCTGGTACATGAACGGCAGGCCGGCAACGAAGCCGACCATCGACACGAACCAGGGCGAGCCGGAATGGGCGGCGACGAAATCGTCGACGTCACCGTAGCCGTTGATCCGCGTGGCATAGTCGAGGTCAGTTCCTGACGGTTCCTGGTGGCGCTCGCGAAAGCGCATCAGCGTCTCGTGCGTCCAGGGGTCGTTGTAGAAGACCGGGATTTCGACGATACGGGTGCGGATGACGGGTTCGGCCCGCTCGGCCGCGCCCTCGATCGCCCGCACTTCCCTCAGCACGTCATCGGGCTTGATCTGATCCGGGTCGAATTTAATCTGGAAGGACGCATTGGCCGGGCAGATCTCGGTGATCCCCTTGACGCAGCTCTCCTTGACACCGTTGGCCATAGAGAGGCTCTTGAAGAAGGCTTCCAACGACATCTCGTCGCTGCATTCGACGAACAGGTGCTCGTCGCCTCCGAACGTGTATCGTGTCGGCATCACGCGACCTCCGCGGCACAGCCGCCATCGGCGGCAAATTCAGTTTCAAGCCATGTCTCGAGAAAGCGCGTATGGAAGGCGCCCTTGGCGATCTGCGCGTCGGCAGCCAATGCCCGATGCAACGGGATCGTGGTCGGCACGCCCTCGATCGTGAGCTGCGCCAGCGCCTGCGAAAGGCGGGCGAGGCACGCCGCTCGGTTCTCGCCCCAGACTATCAGCTTGCCGAGCAATGAATCGTAGAACGGCGGGATGACGTAGCCTTCGTAGAGCATGGTGTCGAAACGGATGCCTTCCCCCTCAGGTACGTCGAGCCTTTCGATCCTGCCTGGCGCCGGCATGAAACCGCGCCTCGGATCCTCGGCATTGATCCGGCATTCGATGGCGTGGCCCTTGACGGCAATGTCGGCCTGACGGACCGAGAGCGAAGCGCCGGCAGCGATGCGGAACATCTCCTCGACCAGATCGATGCCGGTGATCATCTCGGTCACCGGGTGCTCCACCTGGATGCGGGTGTTGACCTCGATGAAGTAGAACTCGCGGGTCTCGTCGTCGTAGAGATATTCCACCGTTCCGGCCCCGCGGTAGCCGACGGAGCGCGCCAACGCGACGGCGCTGTCGCAGAGTTTCTGCCTGACCTCGGGCGGAAGCAGGAAGGACGGAGCCTCCTCCCAGACCTTTTGCCGGCGGCGCTGCAGCGAGCATTCGCGCTCGAAGCAATGCACGACGTTGTTGCCGTCGCCAAGGATCTGGACCTCGACATGGCGGGCGCGGGTGATCACCTTTTCCAGATAGAGCCCGCCGTCGCCGAAGGAGGCCAGCGCCTCGGCCGATGCCTGGGGAAACTGTGTCTCCAGCTCGACCGCATTGTTGACGATGCGGATGCCACGACCACCGCCGCCGGCTGCCGCCTTGATCATCACGGGAAAGCCGGTGCGCTCGGTCACTTGATGTGCATCGGCAAGGCTCGAGATACGGCCGTCGCTGCCGGGAACGGTCGGCACACCGGCCTTCTCGGCAACGGCACGGGCGGCGACCTTGTCACCCAGAAGGCGGATCGCATCGCCTGATGGCCCGATGAAGATCAGGCCGGCGGCAACCACGGCGTCGGCGAAGTCGCCGTTCTCCGACAGGAAGCCATAGCCGGGATGAACCGCATCGACATTGGCGCGTTTGGCCGCCGCAATCACGGCCGCGATGTCGAGATAGGATTTCTTCGGCACCGGCGGTCCGATCTCGATCGCCTCGTCGGCAAGCTTGACGGCCAGCATGTCGGCATCGGCGGCGCTATAAATCTGAACCGTGCGGATACCGAGCGCCTTGGCGGCGCGGATGATGCGGACGGCGATTTCTCCGCGATTGGCGATAAGGACCGAGCGGAGTTTCATTGTTCGACCTCGGCGATCACCTGGCCTGCCATCACAGGTTCTTCGTTGTCGACGAGAAAGCGGATGCTGCCGCCCGCGACACCGGCCTGGATCTCCTGAAAGGTCTTCATGACTTCGATCAGGCCGATGGCATCGCTGGAAGAAACATCGTCGCCATCAGATTTGAAGGGCGGGACATCCGGAGCAGACGAGCGATAGAAGGTTCCTGGAAGGGGCGATCGGATTTCGTGCTTGCTCATGGTTGCCTCCGCTATGTTATCTGGTTTTGACCTGAGAGACGGGAGCGATGCGAATGCCCTCGGCACTCAGCCCCTCCCGCATGAGGCGCACGATATCGAGCGCGCCGAGCGTATCGGAATGAAAACAAATGGATTCGAACGGAACCGCGATATCGGCGCCCGTGACCGTGCGCACCCGCCCTTCCCGACAGGCGCGAACGACCTTGCGGGCGATCGCCGCGGCATCGGGCCGGCCGGCATCGCGGGTAAAGACGATCGAGCCGCTTTCGTCATAGTCGCGGTCGGCATAGAACTCGCGAATGACTGGCTGGCCGACTTCCTGAGCTGCAAGCTCCGTCGCCGATCCGGCCATGCAGAAGACAAAAGCATTGGGCGCGACCGTGCGCATGTATTGCATGAAGATCTGGGAGAGTTCGCGGTTGACGGCCATCTCCATGTAGAGCGCTCCGTGCGGCTTTACATGCTGCAGAGGGGCACCGTGCCGGCGGGCGAATTCGCGGATCGCGCCGACCTGGTAGACCATGTCGTTGACGAGCTCGCGGGCAGTGCCTGCTATCTTGCGGCGGCCGAAACCCTGCAGGTCGCGATAGCCGGGATGGGCGCCGATGCCGACGCCATGTTCGGCGGCGAGCCGGACCGTTTCATCCATCAGATTGGGATCGCCTCCATGGAAGCCGGCAGCGATATTGGCGGAGCTGATCAGCGGCATCAGAGCCGCATCGTCGGTATCGCCGATGCGCCAGCGGCCGAATGCTTCTCCCATATCGCAATTGATATCGACGACGTCGAGCAATGCCTCATCCCTCTGTTGCAGGTCGCTCTCCTGGAGATTGCTCTCCCGGCAACCCTGACCTCCAGGGAACGCTAGGGTGAAACAGAGCATTTGAAAAATTCTATTTTCACATGCCGAGTATCTGAATTTCAGAATTCGCAGTTGCAAAAAACGCCTGCGAAAATTAGCGTGTTTAGAGCGGCTTACGGTGAAATGCCTGAGGGATGACCAGACGACTGCTCAAAGACGTGGCAGACTTTCTGATTTTCTGAGCCGCTGTATAAAATAATCAGATGGGAGATGGGCTTTGTCGATCAGTCTTCGCCAGCTTCGCTATTTCGTCGCGACGGCAGAACTTGGTCAGATATCCCAGGCGGCGGTCGATCTCTCGATCTCCCAGTCCGCGGTGACCACGGCGATCAAGGAGCTGGAGCGCATCGTCGGCACCAACCTGTTCCTGCGCACGCCAAGCGGCATGGACTTGACGATGGCGGGGCGGCAGTTTCTCTCCCATGCCTACGAGATCCTGAAGAAGGTGGACGAAGCGACCCATCTGAACATCGTCAGCAGCGCCGTCGAGGGTACACTCGCGATTGCCGCCACCTATACCGTCATCGGCTACTTCCTGCCGCAACATATCGAGCGGCTGCGACGGCTGTTTCCGAAACTCGAGCTGCAACTGTTCGAGCTCAAGCGGGAATCGATCGAAGAGGGTCTGCTCACCAACCGCTACGACATGGCGGTTCTTCTGACCTCCAACATCCTCAACCCGGCGCTGACGACCGAAAAGCTGATGAGCTCGACGCGACGGCTCTGGGTTCCGGCCCAGCATCCGCTACTGCAACGCGACAGCGTCGGTTTTCGCGAGATCGCCGAGGAGCCCTACATCATGCTGACGGTCGACGAGGCCGCGCATTCGTCGCTGAAATACTGGAGCACGTCGACCTACCAGCCGCGTGTCATCCTCAGGACCTCGTCGGTGGAGGCTGTGCGCTCGCTGGTCGCCAATGGCCAGGGCGTTGCCATACTCTCCGACATGGTCCATCGCCCCTGGTCGCTCGAGGGCCGGCGCATCGAGACGATCAACGTGCGCGATCCTGTGCCGGCCATGGACGTCGGCCTTGCCTGGCGGCGGGGAGCGGAATTTACGCCGCCGATGCAGGCGCTGCGGTCCTATTTCCAGCAGACGTTTCACATTCCGGGCGTGCGCGACGCGTCGTTTACCACGGCCTGATGCGGAAACATCCTCGGCTGGCGATCAGTTAGCGACCGCCAGCTCCAACGCCCGGCGATGCGCAGCCGCGGCCGCCCGCTTCACCAGATCGGCCAGACTTGGCTCAGCCGTCAGGACCTCGAGCGCGGCGGCGGTCGTGCCGTTCGGGCTGGTCACCTGTTGGCGCAGCTCCGCCGGCGAAAATGCGCTGGTGCTGGCAAGAATAGCGGCGCCACCCACCGTCTGTTTCGCCAGGGCAAGAGCGGTTCCTGCCGGCAGGCCGACGGCAATTCCCGCGTCGGTCAGACACTCGATGAAATGGAAGAGATAGGCCGGCCCGGAACCGGATATCGCCGTTGCCGCATCGACAAGCCGTTCCTCCGCCAGCCAGTGAACACTGCCGACGGCCGCCAGAAGATCGGTGACAAAACCCGTCTGATTGTCGTCGATGTGAGTGCTGCCAAAGGCTGCAATCACCCCCATGCCGATCGAGGCCGGCATATTGGGCATGGCGCGCACGATCGCGGCGTTGCCCAGGGTATTCTCGAAGGTCGAGATCGGCACGCCGGCGGCGATGCTTACAAACACCGCCGTGTCCCTGAACCGGCGGTAGGCGCCAAGCATCGAGCCGACGACCTGCGGCTTGACGGCGATTATGACGGCGCGCGGCCGCAAGGCAGCCGGCAAGCCGGCCGCATCATCATAAACCGTTGCGCCACGCGCGGCGGCGCGGTGGCGAAGAGATTCCGCAGGCTCGACCACATGAATTTGGGCTGCAGGAATACCGGCCCGATCAAGCCAGCCTTCGAGCAAGGCAAAACCCATGTTGCCGCAGCCGACCAACACGATTTCCTCTGACTGTTCCATCTCGTCGCCTCTCTTCATTCGCCGTGTTCGCCCTAGGACACCTCGGTCCTACTGTCGTGCCAGCCGATCCCAGCAATTGTCGAGACCGGCGGGCAGTCGGTGTTTCATGATGCGCTGGCTCGGCGTGCGCTCGAATTCGTCGACGACGGCAATGTAGCGCGGGTTCTGGTAGGGCGCGAGCCGATGGGCCAGCCATCCTGACAGATCGATCGGATCGATGGCGCTGCCGGGCTTCGGCTTGACGAAGAGCTTGATGTCCTGCTCGCCGACATCGGCGGCAACGCCGATCATGGCGCAATCCTCGACCGCTGGGTAGGCGGCGGCAACATGCTCGACCTCCCAGGCGGAGACGTTTTCGCCCTTGCATCGCACACTGTCGGTGAGCCGACCGTGGAACCAGAGATTGCCGTCGACATCGAAGGAGCCGGAATCGCCAGTATGAAGCGCACCGTTGCGAAGGGTCTTTTCCGTCGCTTCCGGATTGCGCAGATATCCCTTGAACAGTGCGCCCTCAAGCGAGGTGCGCACGACGATCTCGCCCTTGTCGCCTGCCGGCACCGGCTCGCCCTTTTCGTTGAGAATAGCGACCGAGAACCAGGGCATCGGCTGCCCGACGGCGCCGACGACGCCGGTGGCGTTGCAGGTGGTGATGCTGGAGGCCTCCGTCATGCCGTAGCATTCGCGCATTTCGACACCGAAGCGTTCCTTGAACTGCGGCCAGACCTCCTTCGGGCAGCCGCCGCCCCAGGCGATGCGCACCGGATGCTTGCGGTCATCTTCGCTTTCCGGCTGCTTCAGCAGGATCTGCAGAATGCCGCCGAGATAGTGGATATGGGTGGCACCATAGGTGCGCACCTGATCCCAGAAGCGGCTGGCGCTGAACTTGTCGACCATGGCGAGCGACAGGTCCTCGATGATCGGTAGCACGATCAATTGGGCGCCACCGATATGATAGAGCGGCTCCCAGACGAAGAAGACGTCGCCCGGCCCTGCCACCGAAAGCGTGCGCACCGCCTCGCCCGCAAGCCGGATCATGCCGTGGGTCACCAGCACGCCCTTCGGCCGGCCGGTGGTGCCGGAGGTATACATGATCGCAAACAGATCATCTGCGGCCGGCGGCTCTTCGCTGAATGCCGCACCCGAAGCCAGAATTGCTTCCAGCGACGCCGGGCCAGCCTGTTCGCCTGCAAGGATTATCCCGGCAGCGGGCACAGCAGCACCGCTTTCAGCGATGGTTTCGGCAAGCTCGACATCGCAGATGACAGCGCCCGGTTCGCAATGTTCGAGGATATAGCGCAGGCCCTCACCGCGAAGCTGGGCGTTGACCGGGACCCAGACGACGCCGGCCTTGGCAAGGCCGAAGAGCACGGCCAGCGACAGGCGCGAATTGCGCATCATCACCGCGGCGCGGTCACCGGATTTCAGGCCGCGTTGGCGCAGCTCGGCGGCAAGTGCTGCCGACATCGTATCGAGGGCGGCAAAGGTGATCGGCTCGCCATTGAAACGGGCGAACACCTGTTCCGGTTTGCGGGCAGCCTTGGTCGTGAAGCTTCCGAGGAAGCCTTCGAGAGATACGGTCATGGGAGGATCTCGGATGGGGTGTCAGGAGGAGCGGCGGAGTTTTTCCGCCGCCAGGAGAAGTGTTGTCACGACGATGAAGACGACGACCGAAACCGCCGCGAGCGTCGGGTTGAGCTGCAGGATCATGTCATCCCACATCTGCTTCGGCAGGGTCGTCTTGACGCCGCCGCTGACGAAGATCGCCACGGTCAGCTCGTCGAACGAGGTGATGAAGGCAAAGAGGAACGCTGCCGTCAGGCCGCTCTTGATCAGCGGCACGGTCACGAACCGCAGGGCCTGAACCCGATTTGCCCCAAGGGTTGCCGCAGCCTGGTCGAGCCGCCAGTCGTAGCTCTTCAGCACAGCGGCAATGGCGACGAAGGCAAAGGGCAGCGCCAGCACCGTGTGACCGATCACCAGGCCAAGGTCGGTGGCAACAAGTCCCATCTGGGCAAAGAGGTAGAACAGGCCGACGGCAATGACGATACGCGGCACGATCATCGGCGCCAGGAAGAAGGCGAAGATGATGCCGCGCCAGCGCGAACGCGAACGGGCAAGCGCCAGCGCCGCAAAGCCACCGATCACCGTTGCAACGATGGCGGTCGCGAAGGCGACGCCGAACGAGCGGATGGTGGCCGCGACCCAGAGGTCGGAGGTGAAATAGGTCCGGAACCATTCCAGGCCATATCCCGGCGGCGGGAACTCGAGGAACTGCGAACTGGTAAAGGCGATCGGCAGGACGACGAGCGTCGGCAGCATCAGGAAGGCGAACAGCAAGACGCTGTAGATGCCGAGCATGCGGCTTGAAACCGCCGCTCCCAACAGCCGGTGGCTGCCGGACGCAATGGCGCTGCTGATGCTCGCCACCCGATCGAGGATCGCCAGGCCAAGGGCGCGCAGGAAACCGGTTTTGCCGGTCTTGCCGTCGGACGGCTCGCCCGAAAGGCTGGAGAGCCCGAACACCCGATCGTAAACCCAGCACGTCACCAGTGCCGCCAGCAGCATCATCGCGGCAAGAGCCCCGGCGAAGGCCCAGTTCAGGATTTCCTGAACCTGGACGATGATCAATTGAGCGAGCATCGTCTGCTGACGCCCACCAAGCAGGGCCGGAACAATGAAGAAGCCGAGCGAGGAGATGAAGGTCAGCAGGCCGGCAGCCGCCGCACCCGGAAGCGAAAGCGGGAAATAGACGAGCCAGAAGCCCTTCGCAGGCGTCGCGCCCAACGTTGCCGATGCTTGCGTCAGCCGGCGGTCGATGCCGGTCATGACAGGCAGCATGGTGAGGATGGCGAGCGGCACCATGGCATGAACCATGCCGATCATAACGCCGAGTTCATTGTGCAACAGCTCCAGCGGCTGGCTGAGCACACCTGATCCCAGGCCGATCTGGTTGATGATCCCGGTGCGTCCCAGCACGATGACCCAGGCAAAGCTCTTGACGAGGTAGCTCGTCCAGAACGGCACCATCACGAGCAGGATCATCGTGCCGCGCGTCCGATCCGGCAAGCGCGACAACCAGTAGGCCAGGGGATAGCCGAGAAGCAGAGAGAAGAGCGTCGTCAGTCCGGCGATGCGGAAGGTGATCAACAGAACGCGGAAATAGACGTCGGTCTCGAAGATCCTCGCATAGTGGCTGGCGGTCATCGCGCCGGTGTCGGCGTCCTCGAGACTGAGGCCCATCAGCCGGGCGACGGGGACGAGGAAGAAAATCAGAAGGAAGGCAAGGCCGGGCGCTGCCAGCCAAAGCGGCCCAAAGCGGAAGCGGTTGGAGCGCACAGAGCGCGGAGTGGAGACAGCCGCCGCGGTCATGGCGTCACCAACACGGCGGCTTCCGGCGCCCAGTTCAGCGTGATGTTGTCGCCTATACCAGGCAACGGCTTACCGGGAAGGACACGAACCGTGACCAGCTCACCGACAGAGATGTCGACGAGCAGTCGGGTTTCAGAGCCGGCATAGACGACCTCTGCGACGCGACCACTGATCTCGTTTGCGCCGGTCGAGCCGAGTTCGAGATGCTCCGGCCGCACCACCAGCGCCATCTCGGCATTGTTGGAAAGGCCGGTGCCATCGATCCGGAAGCGTCCACTCGGGGTCGAAAGGTGCGCGACACCGCCCGAGCCAAGCTCGACGCGGCCGCGGAAGATGTTGGAGATGCCAATGAAATCGGCGGCAAAGGCGGTGCGTGGCCGGGCGTAGATTTCCTGCGGCGGACCGATCTGCTCGACCATGGCATGATTCATCAGGCAGATGCGGTCGGAGAGCGCCAGTGCCTCCTCCTGGTCATGCGTCACATAGATGATCGTGGCGCCGGTCTGCCGGTGCAGCCGCTTGATCTCGAACTGCATATGCTCGCGAAGCTTCTTGTCGAGCGCGCCCAGCGGCTCGTCCATCAGGATGATCGACGGCTGGTAGACGAAGCAGCGGGCAAGCGCCACGCGCTGCTGCTGCCCGCCGGAAAGTTCGCGCGGGAACCGCCCGGCCAGATGGCCGAGCTGAACCATGTCGAGTGCGCCTTTGACCTGCCTGTCGATCTCGGCAGTGCTCTTGCCGCGCATCTTCAAGGGAAAGCCTATATTCTCGGCGACCGTCAGATGCGGAAACAGGGCGTAGTGCTGGAAAACGAGGCCGATGTCGCGCTTGTGTACCGGCGTTTCCGTCTCATTGCTGCCGTCGATGAACAGGCGGCCCTCCGTTGGCAGGACCAGCCCGCTGATCATCTGCAGCAAGGTGGTCTTGCCGGAGCCCGAAGGCCCGAGAAGCGTCAGGAACTCGCCGGTCTGGACCGCGACGTGCGTGGGCTTGAGAGCAACGGTGGCGCCGTAGCTCTTGGCCAATCCGTCGACGAGAAGTTTTGGGCGAGTGGCTTGTTCGGGCTTCGCGAGCATCAGATTTCCCCTTAACCCAGGATCCAGGCGTTGAAGCGCTCGGTCATTTCGGAACGGTTGGCGCTCCACCAGTCTTCCCGCGCAATGGTCATGACCTTCAGATTGGCCTCGGAGGTGGGCAGGGCGGCAGCGCGTTCTGCCGGAATATGCTCATAGGCCTTCAGGTTCGTCGGGCCGTAGGCGAGGAACTCGGTAAAGAGCGCCTGCTGCTTCGGATCGGCGCAGAACTTGACGAACTGCCGGGCGATATCGGCGCGCGGCGAGCCCTTCGGAATGCCCCAGCCCTCGATCGAGTAGAGCCCCTGGTTCCAGCCGATCTTGACCGGCGCACCACCGTCGATCACCGCCTGGGCCCGGGCGTTCCAGAGCGCGATCAGGTCGACTTCGCCGCTCTGGATCAACTGGCTCGACTGGGCGCCGCCTGTCCACCAGACATCGACATGCGGCTTGATCTTCTCGAGGCTGGCATAGGCGCGCTCGATGTCGAGCGGGTAGAGTTCGGCGATCGGCACGCCATCGGCAAGCAACGCCTGCTCCAGCGTATCGATCGGGTTCTTGCGCAGGGCACGCCGCCCCGGGAATTTCTCGACATTCCAGAAATCGGCCCAGGAACTCGGACCGTTGGCCGCGTCGAAGTGGTCGGTGCGATAGGCCATGATGGTGGAATAGACGTCGACGCCAAGCCATAGCTCGGTCAGGGCGTCGGGCATCAGCCCGGGAACGTCGGCTGCCGGCAGGTTGATCGGCTCGAGCAGGTCGCGCTTCTCCAGAATGTCGCGGGCGGAAAGCGTCAGCGTGCAGACGTCCCAGCTATAGGACTGGGTCTCGACCATCGCCCGGAACTGGGCGGTCGGTTCGGCGTCGCGGGCAACATTGATAACCTTGATACCGGTCGCCTGTTCGAAGGGATCGTAGAATGCCTTGCGGTAACCGGGGCTGTAGGGGCCGCCGGGATCGGCGACGGTCAGGGTTTCGGCGGCAAATGCGGACCGCGTGAAGACGGCAGGCGCGGCCAGGGCGACGCCCAGGCCTCCGCCGATTTTCAACAGGCTGCGGCGGTCAATCAGTATGTCTTTGTTGTTGGTCATTGTTCTACCCTCTTGTTTTGGATTGCGCGCCGCCTCCCATAAGCGGCCTGGCCCTTGTCAGGCCTTGCTTGCCGCACGCCGTGCGAGAAACTGTTCCATCATCCGCGCCGGTTCGCCGGAGGCGTAGGCTTCGCGCTGGATGCGAGCGCCGGCTTCGAGGCAGTCGCGGAAACCAGCCTCTGTCATCTCCCTGAAGCGCTGTTTGTCAAGCCGCATGGCGACCGGTGGCTTGGCGGCGAGTTCACGGGCCAGCGAGAGGGCTTCATCCATGACGTGTTCCTGCGGCACGATGCGGTTGATGATGCCGATGGCCTGGCATTCATCCGACTGCATCAGGCGCCCGCTAAGCGTCAGGTCGATGGTGCGGGAAAGACCGATCATCTCGCGCATCATCCACGGGCCTGTGGTGCTGGCGATGCCGGAATTGATTTCCGGCTGCCCCATACGCACGCCCGGATGAGCGACGCGGAAGTCGCAGAGAAGTGCCACCTGAAACGCAGAACCGGCGGCAACACCGTTGAGTGCCGCGATCAGCGGCTTCGACAGCGAGCGCATCGCATCATAGAGCCGTTCCCATTCGCCCACCCACTCCTGCCCGCGGGCACCGTCGAACGTGCGGGTCTCGTTCAGATCCTGGCCTGCGCTGAACGCACGATCACCGGCACCGGTCAGGATAATGGCGCGGACCGTCTCGTCTTCTTCGAACGACGTGAAGGCAGCAACCAGCTGCTGGCGCATCGGGCTGTGCCAGGCATTGAGGATTTCGGGGCGGTTCAGCGTGATGACGCCGACCTCGCCACGCCGTTCTGTCAGGATGAAGCGGTCCATGATTTTCTCCGTTGCAATTAAACAACTATTGCAATGCGATAATTGTTATGTCATAGTGTGATTATGTTTATTTTAGCTGTCAAGCGCCTTTTCCGATGCTTGGCGATTCTGTTATCGATATGTGGGAAACCGCAGGGACCGGGGATACATGGCGCGCAAGGCGAACAAGGCTGCGACAGACGAAAACGAAACGCCGGGAGAAGACCGCGATCCCTTGCTGGTTCAGTCGGTCGAGAAAGCCTTCAGGGTTCTCAGAGCCTTTGACGGTCGCCGCCCGAACCTCAGCCTGTCACAGATCGCCGAGGAAACCGGGCTCGACATGAGCGCCGCCCAGCGCTTCACGCACACGCTCGCCAAGCTCGGCTATCTCGGCAAAAACGCCGATACGAAGCGCTTTGAGCTGACGGTGAAGGCGCTTGATTTCGGCTATCACTACACGCGCGCCAGCGGCTTCGTCGAACGGGGCATGCCCTATCTTCTGCACCTGAGCAAAGCGACCGAAGAAACCGTCAACCTGACCGTGCTCGACGATACCGACATTGTTTTCGTGTCGCGCTTCATGAGCCGTCACGTGCTGAACAACGACGTCATCACCGGCACGCGACTGCCGGCCTATTGCACGGCTCCGGGGATCGCCATCCTCTCGGGCCTGCCGGAGGAGACCGCCCATGCAATCCTCGAAAAATCGGATCTCTACCCGTTTACGCCGCACACGACATGGGACATCGATGCGCTGAAGACAAAGCTGAAACAATCGGCGACCAAGGGCTATGCCACCGCATTCGAGGAATATTTCCACGGCGACCTGTCGATCGCCGCACCGGTGCTGGATGCCAATGGCACGCCTTACGGCGCGATCAACATCGCGGTATCGCGCAGCCGCTACACGCCGGAGGAAACGGAAGAACGCTTTGCTCCGCTGGTGACCGCCGCGGCGCGCTCGATCTCGCTCGTTGGTGGCGCCCGAAGATAGCTGTTCGACCCAGGTCAATCGCTCATGCGACGCCCTGTGCAGCGTGGATGATGATATCGCCCAACCGGCGGGCGCCCGGTCCGGCACCATCAGGATCGGGATAAACCAGATACATCGCGCCCCAGCGCTCCGCCCCTTCCCTGAGCGGCAAGGGCTTGAGCTGGCCTGCGGCCAGTTCTTCGCGGATCCAGTCTTCCGGATACCAGGCAAAACCCATGCCAATGCAGGCCGCCCGTATGGATGTTGATTTGTGGCTGACTGTGAGCCGCTGTTCAGTCACATTCCAGACGCTATGGCGCACGCGTTGCAGCCCGCTGTCACGGATGACGAGGTGGCGGTGCCCTTTCAGATCCTCCATTGCCAGTTCGCGGCCGATCTGATGCAGCGGATGGAACGGGGCGGCAGCCGCGATCGCCCGATAGCGCATCAGCACCTCGCCCCTGTGGCCGGCCGGCAGGGTATCGGCGCAGATCGCAAGATCGACGGCGCCCGAGAGCAGCATTTCGTCCGTGCCGCCCATGACGGTTTCGAAAATCTCGATCCGCGTCTCCGGGTATTCGGCTGCGCAGCCCCTCCACCGCAAGGCGAAGTTCCTGCTCCTGGCCCTTGGCGAGGTTTCTCGCCGCACGCTCCAGTCTTGTGGCTTCGTCGACGAGCGATTTGCCGCGCCGATAGAGCACATGGCCCTGGCGCGTCAGCAGGGCCTTGCGGCCCTCGATCTCAAAAACCGAGACGCCCAGGCGCTCCTCGATATGGTCGGTTGGCTGAAGGCGGGGCAGGTCAAAATCCGCGAAACCGTGGTCGACGGTCTCGAAAATGCTCCCTCCGCCTTCATCGACCTCTTCAGGGGTGCCAACCACGGCAAGATGCTGGTGCGTCTGGTGGCGGACGCCGCCTCGGGAGAATGGGGACCTTAGCGGCCCTCCTGGATCTCTCCACCGCCTGCTTTCCGGGCGGTGGAGAAAGTCGATTGGGTTACAGCGGTCCCGACCGATATCGTCTTCCAACACTACCCGGCACTCGCGGTCTCGATGCAGACACTTCGCCGACTTGCACTTTCCCGACTAGACAGAGCTGGAGCGCCGCTTCACATTCCCCACCGATACCGGGGCTCGATCGACACGCCCCACCGAGGCGGACACTGGTTGGGATATTGCGCATGTTTTTGAATGGTGGCGAACTGGACGAGATCACCGCGTTTCGGCGTGAACTCCATCGCAAGCCGGAGCTATCAGGCGAAGAGGTCGAGACGGCCAGAATGGTCGCACGGGCGCTGGGGTCGAGCCAACCGGACGAGATCGTCACTGACCTCGGTGGGCATGGGGTGGCGGCCGTTTATCACGGAGCGACCCATGGTCCGACCGTGATGATCCGCTCCGAACTCGATGCCTTGCCGATCGAAGAACTTTCAACTTCGCCGCACCGATCCGAGATCACCGGCAAGGGGCATCTCTGCGGACACGACGGCCACACGGCAATCCTAATGGCGCTCGCCAAAGGGCTCTCCCGGAAAAGACCGGCACGCGGGCGGGCGATCCTGCTTTTCCAACCGGCCGAAGAGAATGGTGCCGGTGCCGCCGCCGTGTTGGCGGATCCTAAATTCGAGCCGCTGAAACCGGACTTTGTGTTTTCGCTGCATAACTTTCCCGGCCTGCCGCTGGGGCACGTTGCGTTGGCCGAAGGGCCGGTCAATTGCGCCTCGCGCGGCATGAGGTTCGTGCTTTCGGGCAAGACCGCGCACGCGTCCTGCCCGGAAGATGGCGTCGCCCCGACCTCCGCCATGGCTCATCTCCTGAGTGAGTTGACTGCACTTGGCGCCGGCGGTTCGCTCGATGCCGATTTCACGCTGGTAACCGTGACCCACGCGCGCCTCGGCGAACCCGCCTTCGGCATCAGCCCCGGCCATGCCGAGATCTGGGCAACATTGCGCACGCTGACGAACGAGCGGATGGGTGAGCTGGTGAGGCGTGCCGAAGCTCTCGTCCATAAACATTCGACGGCCGGCGGGCTCACATCGTCGATCAGCTACGAAGATATCTTCCATCAGTGCAGCAACGCGCCGGGGGCCGTCGACCATTTGCGCCGCGCTCTTGGCGAGGAGCGGATCAGCCACGACGCGGGCCCGACCGCCCTGCCGATGAAGGCATCGGAAGATTTCGGCCTTTTCGGCCGCGTCGCCCCCTCAGCAATGTTCTTCCTCGGTGCAGGTGAGGACCACCCTCGCCTGCACAATCCGGACTACGACTTTCCCGATGCACTGATCGAGGTGGGCGCTCGCGCCTTCATGCGGACGATCCGCAACCTGCTAGGCTGATTGCCGACAGGGAGCAGCGAGCGGCAGGCATTCGTTGCCCCCCGGATCAAGACTGTGGTCTGGATCACCTGTAGGACTATGCCGAATAATCGGGCTGCGCTGCGATCTTTGCTGCCCGCCGTCGACCGTGGCACCGTCGTTCAAGGATCAAGAGCTGACGCCTGAGTTGACCTACAAAGATTCCATGGGGAGTGAATAGCGGCCGGCGCTCTGGCAGAGTGAGGCTGCAATAACGCACTCACCTCATAGGAGACGCCGTTATGGAAGCTGGAACTTCCCAACCGCATACGCCGACCGCTATCCGCACTGATCTTGCCGCAATTTTCGTGTCGTTGGAACTCTCTCGCTCAACCTGGCTGATCACATCGTTGTCGCCGGGAAACGGCGAGAAGATGTCGAAGCACTCTGTGGTTGGCGGCGATGTGACGGCATTGCTGGGTCGTTTTACTCAGCTCCAGGAGAAGGTGCGATCTCGTACGGGCAATCAGGTTCCGATCGTGAGCATTCAGGAAGCCGGGCTTGACGGCTTCTGGATCGATCGTGTGCTGAAGGCGAACGGGATAGAAAGTTACGTCGTCGATCCAGCCTCGATAGCAACCTCGCGCAGGCGCCGGCGAGCGAAGACGGACAAATTGGATGGTGAGGCGCTGGTCCGAGCGCTGTTGGCTTTCAAACGCGGAGAGCCGCGGGTGTGCGCCATGGTCAATGCGCCAAGCCCCGAGGAAGAAGATCGCCGTCGCCTTTGCCGGGAGCGCAAGGTTCTGATCGCCGAGCGCGTCAAACATGTCAATCGCATTAAAGGCCTGCTCTTCGGTCAGGGCATAAGTGGTTACGAGCCGCTGCGCAAGAACCGGCGCAAGCAACTGGACGAGCTTCACACGGGTGATGGCCGTCCTTTGCCGACCCACCTCAAAACTCAAATAAGCCGTGAACTTGATCGCCTTGAATTGTTGCTAGAGCAAATTACAGCGGTGGAAAACGAGCGCGATACGCTCCTGGCGGCGCAAAAGGACAGCGTGGCGGCAACGCTGATCCCAACTGGGGCGATGTTGTGCGAAGTCAAAGGCATTGGTCTGGAATTCGCGGCTGTTCTCTGGACCGAAGGGCTGTTTCGCCATTTTGACAACCGGCGACAGGTTGCTGCGTACGCGGGGCTGGCACCGACACCCTGGCAGAGTGGAACCATCGATCACGAGCAAGGCGTCTCGAAGGCGGGCAACCCGCGCCTGCGTACCACGATGATCCAACTGTCGTGGTTGTGGTTGCGCCATCAGCCGCAATCAGCGTTGAGCCAGTGGTTTACGGCCCGCGTGCAATCCAGCGGTGGGCGCGCGAAGAAGAGCGCGATCGTGGCGCTGGCACGCAAATTGTTGGTTGCTCTATGGAAATATGTGATCGCCGGCGTCGTCATCGAGGGCGCGGTGTTAAAGACGGCCTGACAATGCACACAAGCCACATTCTCTAATCTTCCAGGAGCGATCAATCCTGGCGGATCCAGGGGGACGAACCGATCCGCGACATGGCTTCAAACGCCGCTACTAAGAATGGTCTCGTCCTCCTGAGCCTTTGCCGCAACGCAAGCGGAATGATGGTGCAGCCGCTCGGCGCGGCGACCGAATGTGAGTTTGAACCGGCGATGGAAACAGGCCCGTTCACGCGAACAGGCTCAGCCTTGGATGCCGAAAGAGCGACCGAAGGAAACATGCGATGGACCTTTAAAAGTTCTTGACCCGAAGTTCCCCATGTGAGCCGCGGTGAGCCGAACATCCGGTCAAGACCGTTTGCCGCCCGTGCAACTGCGCAACCGGTTACAATATCCCCCAACCGCGGTAACGCCCCCTGCCGGTCATTTCCTTGGCCCCAAGTTCGCGGACAAGATTGAGCGCGCCCCGCTGGGTGACGCCGACATGACGCGCCACCAGCCCGGCGGAAACGATCGGCCGAGACAGCAGAAGCTCGATCAGGCCTGGCAGGCTGCTATTTGAGCGACGGTCGCGCACGCGCATTTCCATCTGGGTCTTGGCGAGAAACAGTCGATCCAACTCCTTGAGGCCAAGTTCGCCGGTGAGGACTAGAGCCTCCAGAAACGCCCTCAGCCGAACCTCCTGATCTCTTGCACGACGCCGTTCGTGGCGAATTGTCTTCAGGCCCGTATGGAAGCTGATGAGATGCGACGTCACTTTACCACGCGCGCGCAGGTAGGCGCCAACGAGCAACCCTCCCAGCCAATGCTGCCTGCGAAGCGGCTCGATCTGCTCCCAGGCATCGAAGAGCATCGCCGCGCCAAGGCAGGCCGGCATTCGGTCCGCAGCCGCAATCAGGGATCGCCACGCCTCGAGCCGCGCGCCCTCGTCCCATTCGTCATCGAAAAGCAGCCCCAACTGTCCCTTGGGCTCTGAGGCGGACGGGCGCTCTGTCCCCCCAAATCCGCTGTCACCGACTTCATCCGCCTGTTCATCGAGCAGACGTTGCGATCGCGCGATCGCAGCATCGATCTCCGCGAACTCGAGGGAAAGCGGATTGTCGTCGTCATCGCCGTCAGCGATGACATTATCGTCATCCGCCGTCCCCGGCGGAACGCCTCGGTCCATCTCGATCGACGGTGTCTCGCCGCCGACTTGTTCGCCGCGAAGGACCGCCAGACCGGCGGACGATAGCGCCCAATCAGGGTCGGACAACCAGATCCTCCGGCGCGCACGCAAGACTGCATGCGCGATCGTCAACTCGTGTGTCGGCGCACGGGCATCCATATGCGCATCATGCAGCACCAGATCCTCGACATGGACCAACTCGCCGGCAACCCAGAGGGCACCGGCCGCATCGAAGAACTGACCACGCTCGCGAAAGCCTTCGGCGACGGGATGGCGGCCGGCACGCTCATCCAGCCGCGCCAACCGATCTTCAGCTTCGATCGTTGCGGAAAACAGCGTCTGCAGCACTAATTCCGGGATTTGGTATCGCATTACAATCACACGCTATTTCTGGCAAACGGAAGGAAAACGGACAGTTTTCTTCCGACACACATGACATGCCGTTTTAGCGGATACCGGGATGTTTGTCGTCGGGTTTCTGCGTTGACCAGTACGGAAGGCTAGAATGGCCTTCTTAGCGCTTCAAATGAGCGCAAACCGGATTCGAATCGACGAATTCGACCATCACATTGTACGCTCTTGAGGGCCATTCGCAACGCAGGAAGGCCAGCATTGCCAACATAGCAGCATTTCCTTTCCATTCGGCTAACGTCTCGAAAGACGGTCGTGAAGGGATTTTGGTCATCGAAGTCGACAGGTCAGGCCGGACAGGATTGCGGACGGATAGCGGTTCGAGCTGGGGATGCCAGACGAACGCCTGCGTGTTGACAGCTGTCAACACGCGTCTATGCGACAGGTGGCCCCTGCCCTTCTCTGGGCCGAAAAGGCATTGCGCAACCTATCACGCAGGCGCTTTCTCGCTCTGGCGAAACTAACTCGCCTTAGCATCGCGATGGGCATGGCGCCCACGCAGCAGCTTGCGTTCGTTCATGCTGCCGAATGTGTAGGAGCGATACTTTCCGACAAAACGGCCCGTCACGCGTTGACAGCTGTCAACATCGGCCCCGCCAGAGGGTAACAACAAACTCAGGCCAGCGACCAATCACATCTATCGACGGTTTATAAGGCAACCCTCCGGCATGTCCGGAGCCTCAATGCATTAGAACTTTGCCGGATCGCGTTTCGCCCCGTCACACCCCGAGCGCGTGGGGAAAATCACCCAATGCAATGCCTGACAGAATAATGCTCGTCTGAAGGTGCGGTTGGGCAGCTTCATGCCTGCACGGCCTCAGGACGCGGTTGAGGTTGTGACCGCTTGCGGGTGTAGACACCTTGCAGCCTCAGCGTTTGTGCCATCTTTCTGCCGGGGAGGACAGGAGCCGGTGGGGCAGACCTTGATCAGAAGTCCGCGAACTGGACGACCCTCTCGTCGATAGAGGTTAAGTGTACGGATCTGCAGCGGGCTGGTGGTTGTGGTATTTTCCATTCGAATGGCCTGACGTGAAACCGTTGACAGCTGTCAACTCACCAAGGGACCGATCTAACGTTGCCCGTCGCAAGCCGGTACTCAGCGCCGCGCACGCTGCAATTTGGCAGGGATCGGGATCAGCTGCTGCGAGGTGTTGGACCCGGCAAACTCGATCTCAACATCCTGCACAGGTCGGCCACCAGTCCGCCTCATTGGACATTGATTGCCGAATGAGGCGCACAACTAGCCGCAGTTGACAGCTGTCAACGTCCGTCGAAACAGCCGCGTTGTTCTAGCTCAGCTGGCTAGCGCCATACTGCCGGGATTGGCACGCAACAACGCCATGACCATCGGCCCAACCACGAACTCCTGTCGCATAGATCGCCGCGTCAGGTCCCGCAGGTAACCACCGGCAGACGCGATGTGCGGCGAGCGCTGCAGGATACATGCGAGCACCGTCGCGGCCGCTTCTGGGCCAAGCACCCGGCACGCTTCATCATGCGCTCCCTGACTGACATTGAGCATGGAACGGACCACAGCGGCAGCTATCATCAGATCACGCCAGGACTGCACCTCCCCGCCAGGACCATAGTCGACGATATCAGGGCAGGCTTTCAGCACGGTTGATAGCGGGAAGGTTTGCGGAGGTCGATGCGTTTTACCCCGGGTTACCTCCGGTGTTTCGGTCTGGGAGGCCGCGTCTGTTGCAATTGCCGTCCGATTGCTTGCCTGCACAACGGCCATGCTGTCGGACGTTTGGCGTGAGTTCGAAAACGTCACAGCTTCACTTCCAAAGCCCGGTTCAGATTCAGTAGAAGAGTCTGGATGTGAACTCTGTATGTGGCAGCCATTTTGGCTATCATTGGTGTCCGAATTTTCAAGATTTACCAGTTTTTCCAATTGGTTGAGCACTTCCGCGCGCAACGCGTCCAGTTGCTTGAGAACAGGCTCGATTTCAGCGAGGCCAGGTTTCCGCGGAAGGGTGTCGACGGCGAGAAGATAACGGCTTTGAAGGTCGTCCCAGTTGGAAGTTTGGTCGGTTTCGCGCAACACGTCTATGAGCTTGGTCAGATCGCGACGGCAAAGGCTGAGACGCTCACGGGCAAGCTGCGCCTCCTGTCGGGCCAGAGCGACTGCGGCTGCGGCCGTTTGCAATTCATGGGCGCGTGCAAGCAGCGGTGACAGATCGAACCCGAAGGCGTCGCCGATGGCGCCCTTTGTATCTCTACGGGCGTAACGCTTGCCATTTGGGCTATCCTTGCGAAGGATAAGGCCGGCCTCCACCAATGTTGCCAGGTGGCGACGCAGTGTGGTGCCTGCCATGCCATGGGTGCGCAGGGCCAATTGGTTGTTTGATGGAAACACCACCAACCCCTTGCCTGACGTCAGCTCGACCTTAGGGTAGAAGCTGAGCAGCGCATTGAGTACGGCCAAAGCACGGTCGGACACGCCGACGACAGCCTTGGCTTCACAGACGGTCCGAAACAGTTTCCATTTATCGATCGGCTGCTGCGAATCGATTTCGCTCGCGATGACTTGGCTTGCGAACATGCCAAGCGTCATCGCGCGCCGCCCAAAGGGCGTCGTCACATTTCCACGCTCCATCTCTCTTCACCTTTTCAAAGGCAAAAGAAGTCCGTTCGCCGAAACGACGTTAAAAACGCTTGACAGTGATTCGCGGAAATGGGATTCTCTAGTTGCTACACGAGAGAAGGGTTTCCGCTGCGCTAGTCGTTCGGAAGCCTTTTTCTTTTGCTCTGTTAGTCTCCTGTTTCCTCTTGATATTCGAGGTACAGAGATTTGAGCCTCTGCCTCACGAAATCTGCAAAACCGGGCGCGACCTTCTTGTTGAAGGAAAGCGTCGTTTCGCTGTTTGTTTCTCGAATGCGCACCGGGCGCGTATCATCTGGCGCCACCCAAGGAACTGCCTGGCTCCGGGCCTTCACAGTGCTCAGGAAGGAAAACAGCGTCTCAAACCGTTGATCGCTCTCCCTTGCCAGGAATTCAGTGCGCCCTAAGAACGCGTTGGTCTTGATGAGCGCATCGTCGTTCTCAACAAGCTCTGCAAGCTCCGCCCAGCGCCGCCGTCCGATGGCCGGCGCGGCACCGATTGCCTCGATCACATCGATGGGTAGCCGGCGCACGATCGCAATCATCTTCGACAGGGCCGCCTTGTCGACGCCAAGCGATGACATGATGACGTCACGCGAGAATTCGCGGTCTTCGAGACGGGTGGCGAACAGCGACCGCTCGATGAAGGACAAGTCCGTCCGAGCGTTGTTTTCCTGCCCTTGCGAAATCACCAGCTGTTCGTCGCTGAGGTCGCGGACGACAGCTCTGACCTTGCTGCCAAGCTCACGCGTGGCGGCAAGACGACGATGGCCGTAAGCGACCTGATAACGCCCGTCCTCGTTGGGATGCGGGCGCACGAGGATCGGCACCTGTTGTCCGTGATCCCGGATCTGTTCGAGCAGCGAGCGTTCGACATCGGCCGCGACGCCGAGGCGATCGACGACGAAGGAAACGTCAACCAGATCCGGGTCGAGCTCTATCACCGCCAGGCCTTCTGCAAGCTGGCGTTCAAGTTCTTGAGCTCGCTCCACCTTCTGCGTGATGTTCGACAGAGACCGGGTGATGCCGCCGATCGGGCCGTGTGGTCGCTGGCCGGGATCGAGGCCGATGATCGGCCGTCCGGCCAGCGGACGATTATCCTCGCCATCTGCAGCATGACTGTCTGAAACACCGATCAGGTTCTTGCGGGCCATGGGTTACTTCCTTCCCCACACCTTGCGCAGGAGGTCCTCGATCTCGCCATTGACGAGCGTCAGGGAATCCATCGCGCGGTCATAGGTGCCGCGGACAAACTGCGAGCGTTCCACCTCATATAGCGTTTGCTTGGTCACGCCGGCGTCGGAAACGGCCGTCGATTTGACCATGGCGTTGTGCAGCATGCGATTGCCGAAGATGGAGCGCATGAAACCGGTCATCTGGCTTTGCGGACCGTCATTGGGTTCAAACCGGGTGACGAGGTAGCGCATCCAGTCATAGCTGGTCCGGCCGCCGGCGTTCTCGACGACGCGCATCAATTCGCTGGTCATCGAGAGAAACTGGGACATGGACATGACATCGAGCATCTGCGGGTGCACGGTGATCAGCACCGATGTCGCCGCGCACAGCGCCGACATGGTGAGAAAGCCAAGCTGCGGCGGGCAATCGATGATGACGATGTCGTAAAAGCTCTCGATATCGGCCAGCACGTCGCCGATACGCGCAAAGAACATGGTTTCCGCCGAACCGCTGGTCATGGCCTTCGGCGTTTCGTGCTCGAATTCCATCAGTTCGAGGTTGCCGGGGATCAAATGCAGATTGGGCAAATGGGTGGAACGGACAATCTCTGCGATCGGGCGAGGGTTCTCATAGCGAATGGCGCCATAGATCGTTTCCGCCTCGCCAACGTCCAGTTCCGGCTGGTGACCGAACAGGGCCGAAAGTGAAGCCTGCGGATCAAGATCGATCGCCAGCGTGCGGTAACCGCGAAGTGCGAGGTATTGCGCAAGATGCGCCGAGGTCGTCGTCTTCGCCGATCCGCCCTTGAAGTTCATGACCGAGATGACCTGCAGCCGCTCGTCGCCGCGGCGATGCGGAATGTATTTTCCCGACTTGCCACCTTCGTCGAGAACACGTCGAATGCGCTCGATATCCGAGATCGCATACATGCGGCGTCCATTCGGTAACGGCTCGGGCCCATGGCCCTCCGAGGCGATCTGGCGCAGGTAGCCTTCGGCGATCCCGATAAAGGCGGCCGCCTCGGCCGGACTGAAAAGTCGCAACGTCTTTTGCGCTTGCGGCGGGAAGATTTTCTTCTGATGCTGCTGGAGTTGGTGCGCAAGTTCCATGGCATCGGCAGCCAGGAGCGTTGGCAAATGCTCCTGTACATCGAGGCCGTGGATTTTCTGCTGCAACATCGAGTTCTCCAAAAACTGCGCAAATATTGTCATATCGAGGCAATATGCGCAGATGCACTATGATCCGATTCGGCCTGAATGTACAAATGGATAGCCGAATGGCCGTGTTGCCGGCTCAAGCAACGGAGGGCGCGCAATGGCGCCAGTTGTCCGCGGACAACTCGTGCGACGGCCGACCAGGTTGTTAACATGTCGGCCCGATTCCAACCAGCAACTACAGCTCCCCGCGAACGGCGCGCGCACCTGTTTTGCAGCCGAGGGGGAGAAGAACGCTGCCTTGATGCTCCATCGCAAACTGTGGCTATTAAAATATGGATTTAGTCGACTATTGACAGCGAGTTGAATTGTGGCAAGATCGTGGTGCGATGACGATGATGTCAGGTGGACTGGAAGGGATGCAGCATGTTCTATCTCGGCGGGATGACACTTGGTTACCTCGAGCCGCCAGCGCCGAAGGCCGTCGTGCAGTCGGTAAAGCCGCGCATTGAATTGACGCCACACGAACCGGCTGACGATCGTGAGCGCGAGCGCGATCAGGAATGGGCCCGCGCCTTCCTGACGCCCTGGCATCTGTTTTATTGATACGACCCTGGTTGCCCAAAATGTGCGGTGGCCAATGCAGCCGTCGCACAGGGTCCGGCCCGAACGCCGCTTTGCCGCTGGACCTCTTTTGATTGCGTCTCCTCGTTGCGAAACAGGGAGCTTATGACGCGCCCAAAATGATTGGCCGTCAACGTTGACAGCTGTCAACCGCCCGCGCTCTTCCTGTCCAAGAAGCGATATCGAGCCAACTCGGCGGCAACGGCTGAACGCTCGGCTTCGAACAATGCCGAACACGAAAATAAAGCCATAAATTACAATAAGTTAGTATGGTGGAGGCCGGCGCCGGAATGGGCGAGCCGCGGGGCAGTTATCGCCCAGCTTGGGGTGGACGCCGCCGAAGTGAGGCTGATCTCGGCAAGCGTCATTGGTGCTGCCGTTAGCTGTGTCGCGAGGATTTGCGTCCGCGGTTGGAAGTGCGTGCGCCGCTTACATAAGCTGCAGCCACCCGTCGCGTAACCCGACGGCCGAGGAAGCTTTGGCGAAAAAGCGGGAAAGGGCGAGGGGAGGGCTGTCGCGGCGCCGGGAAATGTTTAAGCTTGCCGGCAACAGCAAACCATTGAGGGTGCCGACATTCCGAGCGATCAGCCAGCCGACGAAGTGGGCAACCAGCCCCAGTCGCTTTCGTTGCACCAGAGAATCCTCGGGGATGTGGAAGGTTACATTCTTTCCGGCGCGTGGCCACCTGGACATCGCATCCCGTTCGAGCATGAATTGACCGAGCAATATGGCTGTTCGCGCATGACCGTGAACAAGGCGCTGACCGAACTGGTCAAACGCGGACTGATCGAGCGGCGGCGCAAGTCGGGGAGCTACGTCACTTTCCCGCATGTGCAGTCGGCGGTGATGGAAATCCACGATGTCAAGCTGGAGGTTCAGTCCCTTGGACTGGATTACAGTTTTCACCTGGATGAACGCAGCATCCGCAAGGCCGAGGGCAGCGATGCCGGTCGGCTCGACCTGCCGCCGTCTGCAAGACTGCTCGAAGTGAGTTGCCGGCATTTCGCCGGCGGTCGCCCCTTCTGTTTCGAGGAGCGGCTTATCAGCCTGGCGGCTGTTCCCGAAGCCGAGACAGAGCTTTTCGAGACGTCAGCGCCCGGTTCCTGGCTGCTCGGAAAGGTACCGTGGAGTACGGCCGAACATCGCATCCGGGCCGTGGCGGCAGGACGCAACGCGGCGCAGGCGCTCGACATTTCGACAGGCGCCGCTTGTCTCGTCATCGAGCGGCGCACCTGGAGCGGTCGCGCCCCGGTCACCCATGTGCGATTGACTTATCCGGGTGATCGACATGAATTGGTGGCGCAATTTGCGCCGAGCCCGCTCGGTTAGATCGAGCGCCGCACGGTTGCCGCGACACGACGCGCTGTCTCACGCCGCTGGGTCGGCTCGCCGTTTGCGTTTCTTGCCGACGGCATTTGAAATTTTCTGGTGAAGCGCGTGATCGTGCGCATCTCGCGCATGCTGCTTCAGGAGTTCCGTCAGTCGTTCCAGCTCATGTTCCTCAAGTCTCTCGATCCCGATATATTCGTTTTCGGCCGAGCTGGTCAGGATCAGTTCGTCGAGTTTGGCCTGAAGGGCGGCGCTGTCGCGGTTCTGAGAGTTCTGAAGGACGAAGACCATCAGGAATGTAATGATCGTCGTCGCCGTGTTCACCACCAATTGCCAGGTCTCGGAAAAATCGAAGATCGGACCTGTGGCCGCCCACAGGAGAACGGCACCGACTGCGAATGCGAATGTGCCTGGCTTGCCGGACTGTTTCGAAACGGCATTGGCAAATCGGGAAAAGGCATCGATCTTGCCGGACGTCTGAGCACCTGAACGGCTTTCAACTGTTCTTTAACAGGCAAGTCACGAAGAAAGTTCCGTTCAGTGTCACAGCGGCCAGAATAGCAAGACGGGAATGATCTGCGGATGAAGGAACATGAAAAACCGTGGGAGCCGCTGTTGCCCGAAGACATCGCGGTACTCTTCGCGCCCGCACCCTTTCCCTGGTGGATCGCTGGTGGGTATGCGATCGAGCATTTCGTCGGTCGCCCTTTTCGCAGTCACGGCGACATCGATATCCTCGTGCTGCAGAGAGACAGCGCGCACGTTCGTTCCTTTCTTCGGCAATGGGATTGCTGGGCTGCGGATCCGCCGGGGCATTTGCGCCGGTGGAGCGAAACGGAAAGCCTGCCGAAAACGGTAAACGATGTCTGGTGCCGTGGCGAGCGGCAAGGGCCATGGCGCTTTCAACTGATGTTCGACCACAGTAATGGGGAAAGCTGGCGTTCGCGCCGAAATCCTCTGGTGACCCGGCCGATCAGCGCGATGGCGGCTGGCGGGGATCCACCGTTCCTCGCTGTTGAGGTCCAGTTGTTCTACAAGGCAAAAACGCCCCGACAAAAAGACGAGTTCGATTTCGGGGCCTGCCTACCGCTATTGAGTGCGTTGCAGCGCGACTGGTTGCGGCAATCGATCGTGACTGCTTATGGTACGCTGCACCCCTGGCTCACGGCGCTCGACATGCTACAGCGCCGCGCGTCTTATTTAGACGCGCAAAGGTTGCTGTAGCACTTTGAATTGCTGCATGTTTCCTTAAATCGGATACGATTTAAGGAAACATGCAGTAGAAAACACGTTGACCCACGAGCCACGTCGACCAAAAGACGCTGGCGCAGCATAAAAGTCAGCATTTCATTGGCGGATACGCCGGATGGTGTCGAGATGGAAAAGACGATGTTGTTTGATGGGCCAGAGAATGCGCCGGTGACCATCTTGCTGGCGCATGGTGCCGGCGCGCCGATGGATTCGGCTTCGATGACCGCATCGGCCAAAGCGCTGGCTGCCGAAGGCTTTCGTGTGGCCCGGTTCGAATTCGACTACATGGCGGGGCGTCGATCAGGCGGCCGCAAACCGCCACCGCGCGCCGAAACGCTCAATCCGGAGTTCAGGGCCGCCGTGGCGTCTCTTGGTGCGGTCGGCCCGTTGCTAATCGGCGGCAAATCGATGGGTGGGCGTGTCGCCAGCATGATTGCTGACGAGCTCTATGCCGAAGGCAAAATCATCGGCCTGCTTTGCCTCGGCTATCCGTTCCATCCTCCAGCAAAGCCCGATCAGCTGCGCACCAAACACCTCGGGGAGTTGAAGACGCCGACGCTGATCTGCCAGGGCACGCGCGACGAATTCGGCACGCGCGAGGAGGTCCCCGGATACCCCCTGTCCGGTGCAATAGAAATCCTTTGGCTCGAAGATGGCGACCACGATCTCAAACCACGCAAGACGATCTCCGGCTATTCCGCTGCAGATCATCTGAAAACGATGGCGCAGACCGTCGCGCGTTGGGTCGGCGAGCGGTTGCCTTAAACGGTCGCGCCCGCCCGATTAGCAAAAACCAAGACTCTGCACCGATCATTCCGCCGCCTGAGCGGTGCCGGACGAAAATGCGAAGACGTCAATCGGATCGTCGAGGCCCTTCACGGGAAAGGCGCCCAAATGCTCCATGTCGCGCGTGCGTCCCGCCAATTCGACGAAGGCGCGTGACAGCAGCACCGGGCGCTTCGCCTGCTTTGTCAGGTTCTCTAGGCGCGAAGCGATATTGACGGCCGGTCCGATCACTGTGAAGTCGAGCCGCCGGCGAGAGCCGATGTTGCCGTACATCACATCGCCGACGTTGACCCCGATGCCGTAGCCGAGGGCCTCGCGCCCCCTTGCCAGATTTTCCTGGTTCAGGGTGGCGATCGCGACCTCCGCCTCACCGATTGCCTGCAGCAGGTTTTCGCAGGCCCGCGGATTGCTGAGCGGGAAGATCGCCAGCAGGCCATCGCCCATGAATTTGAGGATCTCGCCACCATGCCGCTCGATCGGCTCGGACATGGCATCGAAGTAACCGTTGAGCAACTCGATCACATCATCGCGCGGCCAGAGGTCGGATAGTTTGGTGAAGTCGCGAAGGTCGCAGATCAGGATCGCGGCGCTGACGGTCACGCCGCTCCCCCGTGTCGTCGCACCGGCAAGGATCTGCTCGCTTGCATGCGGCCCGACATAGGTTTCGAGCAGCGTTCGCGCCATCCGGTTCTTCAGCCGGATTTCGCTGACAAGGGCCAGAACCGGCAACAGACTGGTGAGAACCTCGAGATGAACAGTCTCGAAGCCGCCCTTGCGATCACTGGCGAAGGTCACCACGTGGCGCTTGCCGAGCGTGTGTTCCAGCGGCAAGGCGACGTAGTCGGTGAAGCCGTCGGCACGGAGTTCTTCATAGAGCGAGTTCGGCACCTCATCGTCGGTTGCCGCCTCGAGGTTCTTGCGAACCTGGCTGGCGCCGTTGTTGACGGCATAGAGCGGGCTGTTGAGATACTGCGTCGTGTCTTCGACACCATAATCGAACATGCGGATATCCGCCTCCGTCAGGCCCTTGCGCCAAAGGATGCGGGCGCCGAGCCACTGCGGGTGATGGATCCGGAAATGCAGGGTGGCCCGCGCGAGCGGAACGCCGGCCTGGACCAGTCGTTCGCACAGATCCACGAAAATATTGTCGATGAAGCGCTGGTCACGGGTCTCCATGATCAGCCAGTCGAGAATTCCCTTGCTGTCGATGGGACGGGCGCCGCTGTCGTGCAGCGGTCCGGCCATTGCCTCGGATGAAGTCTGCATCGCAATTCTCCACTCTGTTCTGACGGCCTTGCTGCTCTCGAAGCGGAAGCTCCGGAGAACGCTGACCTCGAAACGCCGAGACATATGTGGACCATCGGCCGACCGTTGATAAGGGCTAAGGCGAAAAGTGATCTGAAAAGTTGCAAAGCCGTTGACGCCTTGTTCGACCGACCGACTGCCGCCCGGTGCTGTTCAGGCGGAGGTGGTCGAAAGCGCCGCGAGGTGATGCCCGTCGACCACCGGCAATTGCAGCCTGATCCGCGCGCCGGACCACGAACCGTAGAGGATATCGATACGACCGCCATGCAGCCGGGCGATTTCGCGGGCCAGATTGAGCCCGAGGCCAGCGCCGCTCGAACGCGGGCGCAGGCGGTAGAAGGGTTCGAAGACACGGTCTCGCTCGTCCTCAGGAATACCGGGACCCTCGTCATGGACCTCGATCCCGCCGCGGGCGTCGACCAGTACGGTGATCGTTCCGCGATTGGCGCTATGCTCGACGGCGTTGCGCAGGAGATTGGCGACCGCCTGCTCGATTTGCTGAACATGAATGCTGACCGGCACTGGCCGCGTCGCATTCGTCTCGAAGGCCAGTTCGTAGCCGGCCTCGAAGGCGAGCGGCGCGAAGTCGGCGGCCAACGTTTTGGCGAGCGCCACAAGGTCGACGACCTCGCGGGTGCCGCTGCCGTGCTCAAGCACCTGGCGTTCCAGAAGCTGTTGGGCCAGATGCGACAGCCGCTCGATATCTTTCCTTAGCCGCGCACTCTGCGGATCTTCCTGCAGCAATTCGGCGCGGGTGCGAAGGATGGCGATCGGCGTGCGCAATTCATGGGCCGCGTCTGTCAGGAACCGATTGCGTTGGTCGTAACCCTCGTCCAGACGAGAAAGCGCGTTGTTGAAGGCATGCACCATCGGCGCGATTTCCGTCGGCACCTGGGCGGTTTCGAGCTGCACCGCGCGATTGTCGATATCGATCCGCCCGGCCTGATCGGCTGTCGCAACGAGACCGGCAAGCGAGCGGCGCACAACGGCCGGCGTGGTGACCAACGTGGCGACGCCCATCACCAGGATGATCGGCAGCAGCAGGCAAAGGATAAGCAGCGCCAGGACCGGCAGCACGCGAAGCCAGTCCGGATTGCCATTGGCATCCTTTGCCATCTCGGCGTTCACGTTGATCTCGACTTCGAGCCCATCGTTCTCGTCGCGCGACGAGATCGAGGAGGCAAGGATCTGCACTCGGCCGACATCGGTGTCGACATTGGCAAGGGCGGCTTCCGGTCGAAGGTCGCCCTGATCGAACCGCAGCGTCGCGCGGCCGATATTCTTCAACAGCTCTCCACCAGCCGCTTCATAGGCGGCCGGAATGCTGCCTTGCTCGACCACATGCCCGTCGGCATCGCGGATGATGAACCAGAGATTGGGGAAGTCTTCCCGGAACGCACGAAGCTCCTCGGTGTCGCGCACAATGAGGCCGCCGCTCTTGTCGTGCGCCACCGCCTCGGACAGGTGCTTGATGGCCGCCTCGTTGTCGATGATCAGCCGAGGCTGGGCGATCGTCAGGATCGCAGCCAGCAGGGCGATGAAGGCGACGAACGTTGCCGCCTGCAGCAGGATCAGGCGGCGCACCAGGACCCATTGAAGCGAGCGAGGTTTTCTCATGCCGTTGCGCGCAGGAGATAGCCGAGGTTGCGGATTGCCCTGATCTCGACGCCGGCCGCGACCTCTTCGAGCTTTCGTCTCAGCCGCGAAAGGTGGGAATCGAGCGCGTTGGAATCGATCTCGTCTTCCATGGCATAGACGGAATCTTCCAGCGTTGCGCGCAGGACCGTGCGGCCCGGGCGGCGCATCAGCGCCTCCAACGCCAGCCTTTCCCGCCGCAGAAGGTCGAGCGGCTTGTCGTCGACGACCGCTTCGCGATGGCGGAAATCATAGGTCAGGCGGCCAACCATGATCTGGTCGGACTTGAGCGTGACGGGACGGCGACCAAGTGCACGAAGGCGCGCCATCAGTTCCTCGACCGCAAACGGTTTGGCGAGATAGTCGTCGGCACCGCCATCGAGACCGGCGACGCGGTCGTTGATGGCGCCGAGCGCCGTCAACATCATGATCGGCGCTTCGACGCGCAGCGCGCGCAGCTTCGGAATGAGGCTGAGGCCCTCGCCGTCAGGAAGGCGGCGATCGAGTACGATTACGTCGTAGGACCAGAGCTCGACCACGGCCTCGGCGTCGGCGAGCGTCGAAACATGATCGACGATCACCTGCCGACGCTCGAGCGCGGCCTTCAGGGCCGACGCCATTTCGGGCTCGTCCTCTAGCAGCAGGATGCGCATGCCGATCTCTCCTGAATGCGGTTCCGAAAGCGCCGGAGCCGCGGTGTCGAATGCATCATTTCTCAAATCGGGGGCGAGTTGAAGCGCTCACTCGCATTCGAGCTTCGGTTGACGGAAGTTCGTCACATACCAGCGGCCGCCCTGCTGTCGGGCGTAGAATGTATAGAAGCACTCCTGCTCCTCGACATAGCCCGGCGTTACGGTCTCTTCATAGCGCTGGCCGCGCCGCGTGTCGCGAATCTCACCGCTCGTCGAGCCGGAAACGACGTTGGTGGAGATCTTGCGCCATTGGTAGGCGCGCTGATCCCATCCGAG
This sequence comes from Ensifer sp. Root127, assembly GCF_001425225.1. Lineage (NCBI taxonomy): Bacteria > Pseudomonadati > Pseudomonadota > Alphaproteobacteria > Hyphomicrobiales > Rhizobiaceae > Ensifer > Ensifer sp. Root127. Next base: position 19,440 of record NZ_LMDX01000003.1, on the reverse strand, counting down.
GTCAAGAACGGCGGTCGGCGGTCCGTAGTCGATGACGACCGATTCCACCGGCTGGCCGATATAGTTCTTCATCACGGTGGAGGCGCAGCCGGTCAGAATGAGGGCTGCGGTGATAGCGATGGCGGCGAAGGTGCCGCGCGCTTTGCAAAAGGGCATGTTCGATCCCGGGTTCGAATTGTCTACCCCGGAGCTAATCTGCCAAGATTACATAGACATTGCGGTCCTATTCGATAGCTTCCCCGACACTTCGACCGGTGTCAGGCGGCGCGGTCTGCAGAAGCGACGACGTCGTCGCCGATACTGGCATAGACCAGCCCCGGTTGAACGATCCATTCGCCCTTGCGCAGCGACTGTACGTCCGGACCTCCGGCAGCGTTGCGCGCGGCGACGCCGACGAACTGGTATCGAAGCCCGCCGCCGTCGGTCGCTATTTCGCGGATTGGCCGTCCGGCGAGGTATCCGACGACCTGCCCTTCGAAACGCACATTCGCCAGAATGAAATACTCGGTGGGCAATCTCCGGCTCTGTTTTGGCGCAAGCCTGAATGCGTTTCTCATCTTCATCGTCTGATACTCGTCATAGGATCTGTCGTTTGCTCCTTGAGGCATCGCTGCTGGCCGTGACGCCGCAAAGGAAAGGGGGCCGGCGTCTCAAGCCACCCGAAAGCGGCGCAAGCATGGCAGTGGCGTTCGAGCGCTGCCTCGGCCGATATTTCATTGGCGCACCGACTGATCACGCGTCGGGGCGCGGCAACACTTAGCCCAAGCGTGCATAGAAAATCGCTTGGGAAGAGGGAGTTTGGGAATAAGGAAACCGTAAAGCGCGGTGCTGCATACCATCCGTGTCAACGGGCCAAGTGGCCTCGTGGCCTTGGCGCGCGACGTTGACGGGACGCCATCAGGGCTGTTTGCGGCGCTGGTGTCGCCGCACATGTCTTTGCGCGACATGATACGGCCGGCATCGCTCAACAGATTCGATCGGACGTGCATTAGGATTGCTGGACGCAGAAGATCGCGAAGTTGAGAATGAACAGCACAAGAAGGCTCGCGAGAAAGCTTCCGAGGGAGACGAGCGCCCTTTCGCCGGCGGCTTTGCCACGGTGCTTTTGGGAGAAGATCGTGATGATCGCAACGCCCAGGGATATGCCGGCGACAACCGGCATGGACATCAGCTGCATCGTGAATCCTGTTTGGCGGTGCGGAACCTATCGGGCGCGCGCGGTGATCTTGAACGGACCGCCGTGGATGGGACCTACGGAATTCATCCGTTCACCGGCCGGCCGGTGGTCCGACCGCGGATACGCAGAGCGCCTTCGAGTGCATCCTTGACCTGCATCGCGCGGCGAAGCCCCGGAGACTGGGTCTCGCCCGCGGCCTCGATCGCGTTCTGTGCGTGGGAGATGGCGATACTGATTTCGGCATCGCTGACCGAACGGTCGAGCGCCAGCGCCTGGGCGGCTGCCTCATTTTCCATTGACATCATGTCACTCCATTCAATCACCCAGCATCGGGTGAGGAGCGTGTACTTAGGTGAAGCTGTGCGCGTCCCCAAGTGCATCGGGCGGCCCGATTCAAGCTATGCTTAATGAACCTTTAACGCGCGCGGTGAACTGCCGAAGATCGGCGGAGTCGGGCCACGCAGCCTCATGGCCGTCACATGCGTTCGCCGGGCAGTTGGCTGGCTTGCCCTACCCAGTCGGTGAACTGCTCTTCATCGAGTTGGTCGTCTTCGCGAATGTCGAGGTAGCGAACCTCCTTGTGCTTCGACTGGCCGGGCGGCATCGGATTGAGAGACGAGCCGCGGAAGAACGCCACCTTGACGTACTTCGTGAAGACATGGATGCCGAGGAACCAGCCCTCACCCTCAATGCCATAGAGCGGAGAGTTCCATTTGACGGCCTTGTAGACGCCGGGGACTGTGCGTTCGATCAGCGCGTCGAGGCGCCGGCCGACATCGCTCTTCCAGCCCGGCATCGCGGTGATATAGGCCTGGACGGGGGCGTCGCCATAGCCCTTGGCGATCTGCGGGTTGCCACCGGACAGCAGGGGCACGTCGCCGGCCTGAGCCGGTGCCGCGGCGCGTGGTTTGTCTGCCTTTGCCGCCGCCGGCTTCTTGGATGTCTTGCTGGCCATCGCGCTTTCTCCTATCCGGCGGTGCGTCGCCCGCTAAGGTAAGGCAGCACGAACATGTAGAGACCGGTGGGCACGAGAATGGCGAGTGGGAACAGGGGTAGGAAATAGACCCATTCGGCGGGCTGCTTGCCTACGCCCAAGGCGATGAAGATGGCGGCGACCACCACTGCGAAGACAAGCGACGTCCAGCGGTGAATTTGACGAATCCAGTTGTTCCAGTTCATTGGCACCTCCTCACAATACCAGCCGCAACGGATCGGGCGATCCGCGTGGCGCGAACTCAAAGAATAGGGTTGGTCTTCAGTCCATCCGGCCCAGGACCGCCTCGAGCGCCGAAAGGAATCTCGGCCATCCGGCCGTTGCACCCTGATAGTACGGCTGCTGATCTGGCCGGAAACCGGACTGCTCCATGCGCAGCCGGGTACCGGCGCCCGTCGGGGTGAGCGTCCAGGTCACGAGGCTCTTCAGATCCTTGGTGTCCCAGCTATAGGATAGCGATTTGTTGGGTTCGACCGCCTGCACCTGACAGTCGACGGCGCCCCAGTCGGCAGTCAGATTGAAGCGGTGCCCACGGTCTGGCTTGAAATTGTTCTTCATCAGCCACTCCTCGATCAGGTGAGGCTGGGTGAGCGCGCGCCAGATCTTCTCCGCCGGATAGGGTACCTCCCGTTCGACGATGACGGTGAGCGTTTCGGTTGATGTTTCGGTCATTGGTCCATCCTTTTGAGCAAGTCTTCGAGGTCGTCGAAGCGGTTGTGCCAGAACCCGGCCATCTGGTTTGCCCAGCCGATCAACGGGTCAAGCGCGCCGTGCTGCGCGCTATAGTGGGTCAGGCGGCCTTCGTGCCGATCTTGCACCAGGCCGGCGCGCTTCAGGATCCCGAGATGTTTGGAAACGGCCGGCTGCGATATCCCGGCGTGCGCCGTAAGTGCCCCGACCGTCTGGTCGCCGTCGCGGCACAGCCGCTCAAAGAGCGCCCGTCGCGTCGGATCGGCAAGGGTTTTGAACAGGATCTCGTGCGGCTGTGGCGTCACAATTCAATAACTCGTTGGCTATGGATTGGATCAATAACCGCCGAGCTATGGGTAGTCAAGCCCGGTTCTGACGTCGTCGACGTTAGGTACAGCGGCAAACCTTGCGGAAGTCCGCGGCGTTGGAACCCTTCGTGCTCGAGGGCCTCAGGGCCTGCCATCCGTAAACTGCACAAGATCCCAAAGGTTGCCGTAGAGATCCTTGAAGACCGCGACGGTCCCGTAGGGTGCATCCTTGGGTTCCCTGACGAATTCGACGCCGCGTGCCACCAGATCGGCGTAGTCGCGCACAAAGTCATCGGTCCGCAGGAAGAGAAAGACGCGGCCACCCGCCTGGTCGCCGATATAGTTTTCCTGGTGGGGACTGGAAGCGCGGGCGAGTAGCAAGGAGGTGCTGCCGTCGCCGACCGGTTTGACGACGACCCAGCGCTTGTCCTGTTCCGGTTGATAGCTGTCCTCGACCAAGGCGAACTTCAGCTTGTTCACATAGAAATCGATCGCTTCGTCATAGTCTCGAACAACAATAGCGATGAGTGCGAGCGTCTGGTTCATTTTACCCTCTGTCCTGTGCTGGAAGTGCGCGGCGTTGCCGGCGTCAGTTTGATCGAGCATCGGCCAGCGTTCTGTGGAAAGCCACCATCGGTGATCGGCGCGGCCGGGCATGAGGCAGCAGACGGCGTCTAATCTGTCGGATCTACGATGTTGCAATCTTTGCTGGCGGTACCCAGCTAACACAAGCACTTTTGAGGTCGCGGGAGTCTTCGCATTGAGTTTGTCACATGAATTTTTCGGGCGTTCGCCCTTCGAATGGGTGCCGGTCGTCACGGGAGAGTCCGGAGATTTCGTCTATCAGCGCAGCGACGGACGAGCCTATGCCAAGGTCGCGACGGCGGCCCGGTCGGCCGAGCTTTCCGGAGAGCGCGATCGGCTCCTGTGGCTGCAGGGCAAAGGCATCCTGACGCCTGAAGTGACTGATTGGCACATTGCCGACGAAGGTGCCTGCCTGATCATTTCTGCAATCGAAGGCATCCCGGCAGTGGATCTTTCGGCTGCCGACCTACTCGAGGCCTGGCCGTCCATGGCCTGGCAACTCGGCTCTCTCCACGCGCTCGATGTCGGCCAATGCCCATTCGACCGCGGTCTGGCGCCCATGTTCGCGCGCGCCGTGGACGTGGTGGCCCGGGATGCCGTGAACGCCGATTTTCTTGCGGTCGATGATCAGGAGACACCCGCCCACGACCTTTTGGCGCGCGTGGAGCGCGAACTTGCGGTTCGCCTCGAGCAGGAAACGGGTGACAGGGTCGTCTGTCACGGTGATCCGTGCATGCCGAACTTCATGATCGACCCTCGAACCCTTCGCTGCAGCGGCATGATCGATCTCGGTCGTCTCGGAACGGCGGACCGCTACGCCGATCTGGCGCTGATGACAGCCAACGCCCGTGAAAGCTGGACGAGTCCGGATCAGGAGCAGCGGGCTTTTGCCATCCTGTTTGATACATTGGGAATTGTAGCACCCGATCGTGCGCGTCTCGATTTCTACCTGCGTCTCGATCCACTGACGTGGGGCTTGATGGCGCCACCCGTCGATGGGCCGGTTCCAGCGTGAGCCTGATGGCTCGGCTATGATGTCTACGTCGCGTCCGCGCGGCAGGTCACGGGCACGACTTGCATCGTGCCCGTGTTGCGCTATGGCGACAACCGTCTTGCCCGCTGGGCTTGGCGGTTGCCTTCCACCTCAGTTGATCAGAACCGACGGGGCCCACCGAGGTGATCCCCACGCAGCGATCCAGGGATCGTCGGGCGGTTCGCCGATTTCGGGAAGCCCGATATCGCGGCGCATCCGGTTGGAGAGGCCGGTTGTCTGGTTGACCAGTCGATGATGCCGCCAGGCTGCCCTGACGAGGCCGCCTGTTGTTCTCCAGATGCCAAATGTACGGCACAGTTCGTCGAGGGCTGCCGGCAGAGTGCCGGCGGCCGGAAATGATGTTTCACGCATGTGTTCATCCCGATGCTGCGACGCGATCGGGTCCTCTAAACGTTGATTTGGGCTTGGACGCGAATGGTCTCGCGGTGGGCCGGTAGCGTTAGGTCAGTTGGGAAATGCCGAGCCGTCGAAGGTCAGCGTTTAGGCGCTTCGTGAACCCGATGGGTCGACGCAGGATGCGAGATGCATCCCGAGCACAGCAACGAATCCACCAGAAGTGCGCATATTAAAGAGAGTATATGTCATCTCACGCCTCCTATAGTGTGGGTTGCTGACAATGCAACGTCGCATGAGAGTATTCTCTTCGCAAGTCGCAATTGCGAATTGCAAATATTGATGTGAGATATGTTGCTGAGTTGCAACACCGTTCTGTTGCCCGGGCATCGATACACCAGCGCACGCTGGCTCTGCCGTTCTATGAGACAAGGCTGCTGCCGCAAAGACTGTCTCTGTGCTACGGCCGCGGGCGCCCGTCGCCTGGAGCGGTGATCGCGGAAGCGTTCCGCCGTTCTTCTCGCTGCCTTTGCTTGCCGAATTTCTTAGTGAAACCGGAGGACGAGGCTTGTCTGGTCGGGTGTGCTTTTCCGGAGCGTGGCACCTGTTGGCCGATTGATGGCGACCGCATTTATCGGCCGGGACCCAAGGGGGATGATCCCTGCATTGGATGGCGACCGCTACCCGCGCCTAGACAGTGGCAGGCCAGGCCGGCTTCGCTGTTCGAGCGATGCCAGCCTGTCCGAGACCATGCATAGGAGTGTGAGCAAAGGCCGCCGATCGCACCGGAAGGGCCGGTCCTACCTGCGGTCGCCTAAGCGCGTCGCGATGAATTCAGTCGCTGCGCTCTGCGCCTTGTCTTTCCATGTCGCGCAAAACTGCTGGGCTTTTTTGCGCGACATGCTTCTGAATTACTTCAGCTGGCCGGCAGCCTTTTCGATCGCGGCCGCTGCGCAGGCCTCATCGAGATTGCCACCAGGAGCGCCACCCACGCCGATTGCGCCAATCGTGACGTCACCGGCCTTGATCGGTACACCACCGGCGAGCACGAGAAAGCCTTCGATGTTGACCAGCTCGGCTGCGACCGGGTTCTTGGCGACGTTCTCTGCCATTTTCGAGGTCGGTGTGCGCGAGGATGCGGACGTGAACGCCTTGGCGCGAGCCGCCTCAACCGTATGCGGTCCGGCGTTGTCGGCGCGCACGAGCGCGCGCAGCACGCCGGCGCGATCGACCACTGCTGCCGTCACGTTGTACTTATCGGCGGCGCAGGCCTGGACCGCATTCGTGGCGATCTCGACGGCGAGGTTCGACGGGATATTCTTTTCGGTCAGCAGTTCGGCCTGGGCGGTGCCGCTGACGATGACGAGCGCGGAAGCCGTTGCGAGAAGGGTCTTGATCATGGCGTGGTTCCTGTCCTTTTTCCGGAGGAAGCGTTTCGCTTTTCCGAAACCAGAACTATCCAATCGGCCCCGCCTGCAGAATCCGCGATGGCACCACCTGGCATAGGTAGGACAACCTATGCCGGTCCCTTATCCGCGAGCGTTAGCCGCACGAACTCGGCCACCGAACTGGTGCCAAGCTTCTCGGCTATCTTCGCCCGGTGCGCATCGATGGTTCGTGCCGATATGTTGAGCGCTGCCGCAATCTCCTTGCTTGCCCAACCCAAGGCGACCATATCGAGAACCTCGCGCTCGCGTTCGGTCAGCCGTGCGAGCTGCAGTCGTGCCTCGCGCTTTTCGAGCCGTGCATCGAAGCTGGCGAACGCCTGCTGCAGCGCCTCCACCAACACCTCGCCGTCCACCGGTTTGGTCAGGAAATCCTGGATACCCGCCTTGAACGCCCGTCGACAGGCTGCGACGTCGCCATGGCCGGTGATCATGATCGTCGGCCAATCAATGCCGCGCGCGGCCAGTTTCGCGTGCAGTTGCAGCCCCGAAACCAAGGGCATGCGCAGATCGACGATAAGGCATCCCGGCTTCTCCTCATCGATATGCGTCAGGAAAGTCTGGGGATCGCCAAATGTTTCGACATTGATGCCATAGGTGCTGAGCAGAAAGGCGATCGCTGTCCGTACCGCCTCATCGTCGTCGATCAGATAGACCCGGTATTTGCTCACTGCGGCTCCTGTTCCTGCGCACGTGGCAGCGTAATCGTAAACCACGCCCCGCCACCTGCAGCAATTTCCGCTTCTATTCGGCCGTCGACGCGCTCGATCAGGGTCGAACACAGCGAGAGCCCCAGGCCCATGCCATCGGGCTTGGTCGTAAAAAACGGTTGAAACAGCTTGGGAAAAGCATTTGCGGCGATCCCCGGTCCATTATCACGCACGATGATCTTTACCTCGTCGCCAATGGCTCGTGTCTCGATTTCGACCTGCGCGTCTTTGGTCCCTGCGCCCTCCAGCGCGTCGGCCGCGTTGCGGATCAGATTGTGCAGAACCTGCTCCAGCTCAATCGGGTCGACGTCGGCCGCAAGCGGCTCCTTCGTCAGGTCGAGGCTAAGCTGGATGCCGCGTCGCTGAAGATCGGAGCCGGTGAGGGCCGCGATTTCGGCAACGATACCGTTGATCGCGCTGGTGATAGGCTCCGGTGTACGGTTGGAGGCATAGTCGCGCATCCGCCGCAACATCTCGCCCGCACGCTTCGCCTCGCGGACATTGACTTCAAGTGCCTCCGAGATCAGCCCGATATCGGGCTTGTCCGTGCCGGCCAATCTGAGCGCTGCCTGGCTGCGGCTGAGCATCGCCGTCAAGGGCTGCGTCAGTTCATGCGCTATGCCTGACGCCAGTTCGCCCATGGCGTTGACACGCGAAGCATGAGCAAGCAGCGCCTGCCGCTCCTGCAAGAGCGCTCGGGCTTCGGCCTCTCGCGTCGACTTCTGGGATTTCTGGACGGCGGCGCGCTGGCGCAATGCGAACACCAGCGCGAAAGACGCCAGTCCGGCCATTGCCGCAAAGCCGATCAACGGTCTCAAAGGCAGGAGCGCCTCAGTCGGCATCGGCCGGTCGAGTGACAGCGAGATCCGTTGGCTCTCACTGTCGATCGTCGATTCGAAATGGGCGGGGGCGACGAAAGATGTGTTGCCACTGACGGCATCCTCGGCCGGCAGGTCGAGCAACAGCTGCTCGTTGAGCGTAAGCCTGACGTGCGCCCATCGCGGTTGTTCCTCCTGCTCCAGCAGATGGCGCGCGTCGATGGAAATCACCAGCGCGGTGTTCGAAGGCGCCTGTGCCCGCTTGGCCAGCAGATACCGGCCACTACTGCCGACATAGGCCCCGACCTTGCCGCGCTGTTGTCGCGTGATTGCGTCGCGCAACGGGGAAAGATCTTCGCCCCCGCCGGAGGGGACTTCGAGCAACAGTTTAGGTGCGCCGCCACTTTGTGCCGTTGCGGCGCCTTGCTGTCCGACCTTGTCATCGAGCGAAACAAGCGCGAGCCAGGCGATGCGCGGATAGAAGCGCGCAACACTTTCCATCACCTGCCGGGTGGCGTCCAATCGTGTGGGGTCCGTGTCGCCGGTTAATGCGATCAAGCTGGTCATGTGGGCGTCGTGCTGCGCGGCACGCTGGGATATCAAGCGGTGCAGGGTCCGGCCCGTCACCGCCAGTTCATCGGTCAGCCGCTGCCGCGACGTTTCGACGGAATAGAGCGCAAATGCCGAGACCGCAGCGAGCCACAACGCCACGCCGAACAACCAGGACTTCAAGAGGGTGTTGCTCACTCAAACTCAACCAGGGTCAAAGATGACGTGGCTGGTCTGCTGCCGATGTCTTCGGCCTGATCCAACACGCGCAGCGTAAAATGAGCACTCAATTCAAACATGTCTCTGCTTCGCCGGCTACCGCATCCCAATCTGATGATTGACCCCAAAACGTTGGGGCCGTGAGACGTCATACCACACGCACGTGATGATGAAACCTGGCGGAACCTGACGCGCGGTGGCACACACCGCTGCAGCCCCACAGCGCCGCGCGTCTTATTAGACGCGCAAAGGTCGCTGTAGCACTTTGAATTGCTGCGCGTGCCATGCAGCAGCCGCATGGCCGGCATGATTTGCTTATAGCCGCTGCGATTTCCATATGAGGTGCAACACCAGAATTCGAACGTGATACCAGCGCCGCGGCTCATCCTGCCGGGCGCGAAGGAGATAACATGGTCGGGATCCCAAAAACGCTTGAAGACATGAGCATGCGCGAACGGTGCTGCATGCTCGAAACGGTCGCCGGTGCGCTCGATGCTGTCGCCGAAGAGGCCGAAGACCTGGGCGACGCCCGTTTTGCCGCCAACTCGAAGTGTGTTGCAGGTACGATCCGCGGATATGCCGACAACCTCGGAACGCAGGATCTCAAATCTGCCGAACTTCTTCTCGAGCTGGGGATTACGCTCGTGCATCTGTCCTCGACGAGATCAACTGCTGCCGTGGCTGCTGTGATGACCCACACACCGGAAGCCTGCCATTAGAGGATTTCCAGGAAAAGCGCGAACGGTTTTCCGTCCGGAAATGGGTAAAACATGGCGTTAGAGCGTTTCGCGGAAACGCTCTGGCCGTCCTGGCAATGCCGTCATTGGCATCGCCGAATTGGCGAAAGACACTGACGGTTTCAACGGTCGCTGCACCGGGCAGATTGGCGCGCAAGTCCCGCAAGGGTATCCGCACGCTCGTTGCCAACGAGCCCGGAATGGCCCTTGCACCACGCGATAGCCAGTTGGGGATTGCGAGACAGCTGAAGATCGATCGCCATCCAAAGCTCGGCATTGGCTATTGTCCGGCTTCTGGCCTTCGCATTAGGGACAATCTTTTTCCAGCCGTTGTTCTTCCAGATCTGGCGCCAGCTGTTGCAGCCATTTACCGCGTAAACGGAATCGGACCAGACGATTGTGCGTTCGCCTGAGGCATTGCCGTTGACCCACAGCGCTGCCTTGAAGAGCGCGGTCAACTCCATTGTGTTGTCGGCGGAAGGTCGGGCGCCGCCAAACTCGGATGCTATTTCCGCGCCATTGCGATAGACGACGAATGCCCATCCGCCTTTGGCAGAGGTCGGTTCATACGAGCCGTCCGTAAAGACGTGAAGGCCCTCGGAAATGGGCAGTATCTCGGCGGTGTGATCGGGAGCACAGAGCTTGGTGAAAATGCCGTTCATCTTGCCATTTAATCCTGTCGCGTACATCTGCCTAACGTTTTACATTCTGAAGTGGGCTCAAGGCAGAAGCCGCCGTACGATCCATACGGGGTTTGTGGAAGCGGATGCCGCTCGAAATAGGCTGGCGACGCCACGACCGCGATTGGGACGCGCTGAAAACGCAAGTTGGGCAGGAGCTGGAACGCCTGTCGTTCCAGCTCCTCACGGCGGTTACTCGGCGAAATGAGTCAGCCAGTGGCGCGGCTTGTTGTCCGCCAGCTGAGCGACCCGGTCGATCTCATTGCTCATCGCCCAGGCCATTGGCTGCTGGTGCAACGGCAACATGATCATTTCGTCCTTGACCATCTGGAGTGCCTTGGTCTGCAATTCGAGCCGCTTCGTTCGATCCATTTCGGTCGATGCCTGGATGATCAGCCTATCAATATCTGGATAGCTCCAGCCACCCCAGTTGAAAACGCCCGCCTTGTCGCTCCTCGTCTCGATCATCTGGAGCAGGATCGAGTAGCTGTCGAGCATCGGCTCGTTCGCCCAGCCGATGAGGTAGACATCAGATAGCCCCCCCGTGCGCTTGGGCGCCTGTGCAGCCGTCGGGCCTATGTCGAGCTGCGGCTTGAAACCGGCGCGGCTCAGCATGTTGACGATACTCTGGCAAAGCTCCTCCTCGTTGATATAGGCCTCGTTCGTGCAGACGAGGGTGAAGGGGAGATCGCTGGCGCCGGCTTCGGCGAGCAGCTTTTTTGACAATTCGGGATCGAACGGCACCACCATGTCCAGTGCTTCGGCATACCCGGGAATCTCAGGCGCAATGATCGTCCCCGCGATCCTCGACTTGCCGCGCATGACCCGCTTCTGAATGAGGTCCTTGTCCAGCGCATGGGCGACAGCCTGGCGGACACGCAGGTCGTTGAACTTGTTGTCGACGCCGTTGGCCAGGTTCGGTTTGCGGTTGAAACCGACCATGATGGTGCGCAGGTCGGTGCGCTCCATGACCTTCAGGTCCGGCTGCGCGACAAGGCGCGGGATATCCTGTGCAGGCGCATTCTCGGTGAAGTTGATCTCGCCCGACAACAGCGCGGCTACTCGCGTCGCTGCCGAGATGATCGGTGTGAACTCGATGCGATCGATGTTGGACTGCGACGCGTCCCACCACTCGGCGTTCTTGACAAGAACGGTTTTGCTGTCGGGCGCGCGGCTCTCGAGCTCAAACGGACCAGTGCCGTTGGCGTGGTAGGTGGCGTAGCCTTCGATCCTTTTGCCGACATCCGTTGGCTTCAGCGAGTTGTTGTCGGTGAGCCAGGTAGCGTCGAAAATGTGGATATTCGTCAGGTCGTTCAGCAGCAGCGGGGAGGGTCCGACCAGTTCGATATCGACAGTGTGGTCGTCGACCTTCTTCGCCGACTTGTAGGCCGGAAGGTTGCCGCGGAGCGGGGACACCGGATCGCTGACCCGAGTAAGAGAGGCAATCACGTCGTCCGCGGTGAAGTCGGCGCCATCATGGAACTTCACGCCCTCGCGCAGATGGAACCGCCAGACCGTATCCGATACGGTCTCCCAGGATATCGCCAGCGCCGGCTCGATCTTCAGTTCGGCGTCAAAGCGGACAAGCCCCTCATAGACGTGATTGAGAAAAGACAGCGTGTAGCTGTCGCCATAAGAATAAGGGTCGAGCGAATAGATGTCGCGCGAGGCGCCCCATTTGAGCGTTTCCGCGTGACCAGCCGCGGAAAGCGCAGCCGACATGACGGCCGCGAGGGTCAGTTTCTTGAGCATTCTGCAGTTCTCCCTGGTTGAGGTCACCTATCCCTTTGACGGGAATCTTTTTCGTAAAAGGCACGGACGGCTCGCAGCCGATACGTCGGATCGCCGGGTCAGCCAGTGGCGCGGCTTGTTGTCGGCGCGGACACGATCTGCTCAATCTTGACGGTCATCGCCCGAGGCCACCGGCTGCCGCTACAGCGGGAACATGAGCAACGCGTGCTTGACCCGAGCGCCCCCGTTTCGATCGCCAGACGCTTTGGCGGTCGAGCTCCTTAGCCAGCAAGGTAATCAAGTTGTCAGCGTTGAAATCCGTATCGTTGCCAAACTCGCCACCTTGCGTAGCTTGAAACGCCAAATCTTGTTGTCGATAAGCTGCCAGTCGATAGCCAGCGCAAACACCATCGACGTGGTTGAGGAACGTTCGATGCGGAATGGGGATAGAGTGAGAAGATGCACGCCGATCGGCTCAGCGGAGCGTGTTGGGTGTGCGCCACTCGCAAAAAGCCCAGCGGATACGCTGTCGCGACGGTCTTCCAAGGACCTTGCATCAACACTGCTCCTCCCTAGCTCGTGCCTGCTAACCCGGACCATCGCACACAGACAGCGTTTGTCAACGTAATTGTCGACAATGCTGAGTACTATTTATAACGTATTTGTTGACAATCCGCGGCCGGTCTTGGCATCGGCTTTGCGCCGGAATCGACGCTGGATCTTCCCAACCGCAATTTCGAGCTCAGGAAGGTGAGGGGTATCACGCTGACCGTGGCCCTTCAGCCGAGCGGTGCCCTCCTCGTCGCGGAGGCTTATTCCCCGCAGGACGCTCTGAACTGGTTCGGCGTCAAGGCCGCAAACGCCGCCAACCCGGTCCCCGAGTGCCTCGAACAATTTTCGCCCCATTCCTACGCCGCGGCCGGCAAGGAACTCCACTTCCTTCGTCACCCGGAAGCCCCCGGTCGTCTCTATGCGCACGACGGCATGCGAGCGACCCCTAAGACCACCCGCTTTTGGCTATGAGGGCAGCGCCGGCATTGTTATGTTGAGGTGGCTTAAGGGGCGGTGGGACAGTCTGTATTACGGTGATCGTTTGTTGCGGAGCGCTCGGAGCTCGGCAAGAAAGGAGGCATAACTGCCGTCTGGCGCAGGGACGAGACTGAGCCTTGGAGGTCCTGGTCCCAGGTTTGCGAATGGTTGTTTGGGCGGCGGCCTTCTTGCCTGGTCGAACCGCGGAGGGATAGCCGAAGATTGCAAGATGTAGCCTTCGAAGAAGCTGCCGAAGCCCGGCCTGTAGCAGCCGATGGCCAGCGTTCCTTGTTAGCTTTGGCGGAGGGGCGTGGTCGATTCACGAAGAATAAGCTCGACCGGCCAGAGTTCGTGGATCTCGGATGCGGGTCTGCCGGCGAGCAGTTGCAGCACGAGATCGGCGGTGCGCGCGCCGGCGGCGCGCATGGACGAACGAGTGGCGGAGAGCGAGGGGACCATGGTCTCGGGTGTCAGATAGGGAAAGACGTCGTCATGGGCGATCACGGAGATATCGCGTCCGATTTCGAGCCCGATGGAGCGCGCTGCCCGGTATACCCCAAGTGCCGTCATCATTGAGCCGGCGACGAACGCCGTCGGGCGGGGGGTCTGCTCGAGGAAGGAACGTGCGAAGCGGAAGCCAAGCTCGTCGGTAAAGTTGCCGTGGGCGACGAGACGCGGGTCAAACGGGATGCCTCGCTGTTGCAATGCATCTCTGTATCCCTTGTCGCGATGAAGCGAGAACGTTCGGCCCTCGCGCCCATTGATCATCGCGATGCGTCTGTGCCCGAGATCGAGCAGATGTGATGTTGCACGGTGAATGGCGCCCTCATTGTCGATATCGAGCCAGGCATGGGGCACGTCGGTTTCGGAACGGCCATGGACCAGGAAGGGCATGCCGAGCCTGTGCAGCAAGGTGATGCGTTCATCATTCGGTTCCGGCGAATGCACAATCACGGCGTCCACCCGGCCGCTTACGGCCAGCCGGCTGTAGAGTTGGATCTCGCCCTTGGTGGCTTTCTCGTCCATTGGGCTGACCAGGATGTCGATGTCCTGGGTTCCCAATCTCTCCGCCATGCCACTCATGAACTCGGAGAAGTGGAATTCGCCGGACCGCCCCATGACGACGCCGATGGCGCCGGCGCGCCCGGTGACGAGCCGTACAGCATTGATGTTCGGACGATAGCCGAGGCGGGCGGCTTCCTCGGCCACCCTTGTTCGCGTTTTCTCGCTGACCTCGGGATAGCCGCTCAGAGCACGGCTGACTGTCGTCGGCGAAAGGCCCAGTTGTTGCGCGAACTCCCTTAGCTTCATGCGATACTCGTATCCTCAGCCCTCATTATCCTGCAGGAATATACGCCTTCACCGCCGGTAACAATCCAATTGTCGGCGCGTTCCCACATGCATCTCCTCGCGAGCAAATAACCAAAGCGTTTTAAATTTTGACCGAGCATGCGTAAATCCATATTTGCCGCTTGTCTCCATCATAAACGATCATGCACTCGGCAATATATTGAATCATAATAATAAAATTCTGAGTACCCACGTATTTGCAGGGGGTTTCTCGAAAGGGTTGACAGATTTTTCTGCTTCTGGCAGCTTTTTCCAACCAAACCGCTTTCGAATTACTGAGGAGTTTTCGAGCGGCATAGGGGAACCAGGAGGAGTCAACCGACATGAGAGCCATTCTCAGCGCCTTGAGTTTTTGCACGGCCATCGCCGCAGCCGATGTCGTCGTAGCCGCCGAGCTTTCGCTGGCGGCCAACACGACCGGGAAGAACGTCAATTTCATCCGCGAGCAACTCGACGTCTTCGAGAAGCAAACCGGCCACAAGGTGAGCCTGGTCACCATGCCGCCGTCGAGCAGCGAGCAGTTCAGCCAGTACCGTCTGTGGCTTGCCGCCGGAAACAAGGACGTCGACGTCTACCAGACCGACGTCGTCTGGGCGCCGCAGCTCGCCGACCAGTTCGTCGACTTGACGGAAGCGACCAAGGATGTCGTCGGTCAGCACTTCCCGTCGATCATTGCCTCGCAGACCGTCAACGGCCGCCTGGTGGCCCTGCCGGCCTTTACCGATGCGCCGGCGCTCTACTATCGCAAGGACCTCTTGGAAAAATACGGCAAGGCGCCGCCGAAGACCTGGGACGAACTGGCGGCGACCGCCAAGGAAATCCAGGAGAAGGAACGCACCGCCGGCCAGCCAGACCTCTGGGGCTACGTCTTCCAGGGCAACGCCTATGAAGGATTGACCTGCAATGCGCTCGAATGGGTCAAATCTTCAGGTGGCGGCCAGATCGTCGAGCCGGACGGCACAATCTCGATCAACAACGAGAAGGCGGCGGCAGCCATCGACCGCATCAAGGGATGGATCGGCACGATTTCGCCGCAAGGCGCGCTTGCCTATCAGGAAGAGGAATCGCGCGGTGTCTGGCAGACCGGCAACGCCGTTTTCATGCGCAACTGGCCCTATGCCTACGCGCTCGGCAATGGTGACGACAGCGCGGTGAAGGGCAAGTTCGCCGTCACGCCGCTGCCGACGGCGACTGATGGCGATCAACCGTCCTCCACGCTCGGTGGCTGGAACCTTGCCGTCTCTAAATATTCTGACGAACAGGAAGCGGCGATTTCTCTCGTCAAGTTCCTCGCATCCCCTGAGGTGCAGAAGCAGCGGGCCATCCAGCTCTCGAACCTTCCGACGGTTGCTGCTCTTTACGACGATGCGGAGATTGCCAAGGCACAGCCGTTCATGCCGGCTTGGAAGCCGATCTTCGAAAGTGCCGTGCCGCGGCCGTCGGCGGTCACCAAGGTCAAATACAATGAGGTTTCCGCCAAGTTCTGGAATGCCGTTCACAACACGCTGTCCGGCAACGGCACGGCGGCAGAAAACCTGGAACTGCTCGAAGTCGAACTCACGGAGATGAAGGGCGACAGCTGGTAATCCTCCCGGGGCGAGGGAAGTGCTTCAGGGCCTTCCCTCGCTCCACTGAGCCACTCCGGCGCGCTGGATTACAGGAAATTCCGGACAGAGAACAGTTTCACACTTTTCCCGGAATTGCCTTGGCGGCGCCGTTCCTCTCAGGCCAACCGCTCGGCCGTGCGCCGAATGGCAAGGGTGAGTATAGACATGACCGACCTTTCCCTAGCAGAGCCTCCTGGAACACTCGAGAGTGGTGCCAGAATCGGCTCCGACCTCAACGCCCAGCGCATTCGTTCCGCCTGGGTCTTTCTCGCGCCGACCTTGCTGGTGTTGGCGTTGGTCGCGGGCTGGCCGCTGCTGCGCACCATCTATTTCAGCTTCACCAATGCGTCGCTGACCAACCTTGATGGCGCCGAGTTCGTCGGTTTCAAGAACTATCTGAGCTGGATCACGCTGAAGAGCGGGCGCACGGTCTATAACGGCCTGCTTGCCGATCCCGCCTGGTGGAACGCCGTCTGGACCACGCTGAAATTCTCGGCGATATCCGTCACCATTGAGACGGTGTTGGGACTGGTTGTGGCGCTGGTGCTGAACGCCCATTTCCCGGGGCGCGGGCTGGTGCGGGCGGCGATCCTGATCCCCTGGGCCATTCCGACGATCGTTTCCGCCAAGATGTGGGCGTGGATGCTCAACGACCAGTTCGGTATTCTCAACGACCTGCTGCTCGGCCTTGGTTTGATCAGCCAGAAGATCGCCTGGACGGCCAATCCGGAGACCGCGATGGTCGCGGTTTTGATCGTCGACGTCTGGAAGACGACACCGTTCATGGCGCTGCTGATCCTCGCCGGGCTGCAGATGGTGCCGTCGGATATCTACGAGGCGGCCAAAATCGACGGGGTTCATCCCGTCAAGGTCTTCTGGCGGCTGACGCTGCCCCTGATCCGGCCCGCTCTGATGGTCGCCGTGATCTTCCGCATGCTCGATGCGCTGCGCATCTTCGATCTCATCTATGTGCTGACGCCCAACAATGCGCAGACCAAGACCATGTCGGTACTGGCGCGCGAAAACCTGTTCGACTTCGACAAGTTCGCCTATGGCGCCACCGCCTCGACGATGCTGTTCCTGATCATTGCGGCGATCACCGTCGCCTACATGTGGTTCGGCCGGGTCAATCTCGAAGGAGGAGAGCGCTGATGATCGCCACTCTTACCAGACGCACGGCGTTCTATGCCCTCGTCGCCGCCATTATCATCATGGCCGTCTTCCCGTTCTATTACGCGGTCCTGACGAGCTTTAAATCCGGAACCGCGCTCTTTCGGGTCGATTACTGGCCGACTGAGATCTCCTTCGAGAACTACGCAGGGATCGTCTCGAGCAGTGGCTTCCTGCGCAACCTCGCCAACTCCCTGCTGGTCGCAACCGTCGTCGTCGCGGTGTCGCTGCTGCTCGCGGTCACCGCTGCCTATGCGCTGGCACGGGTGCGGTTTCGCGGACGCGGGCTTTTGCTTCTAACGATCCTGTCGGTGTCGATGTTTCCGCAGATCGCCGTGCTTGCCGGTCTGTTCGAACTCATCCGCTCGGTCGGGCTTTTCAACACGCCGCTGGCGCTGATCTTTTCCTACATGATCTTCACGCTGCCCTTCACGGTCTGGGTGCTCACCACCTTCATGCGGGATCTGCCGGTCGAGATCGAGGAAGCGGCGATCGTCGATGGCGCCACACCCTGGGTGATCATCACCCGGGTGTTCATGCCGCTGATGTGGCCGGCGCTGGTGACGACGGGCCTGCTCGCCTTCATCGCCGCCTGGAACGAGTTCCTGTTTGCGCTGACCTTCACGTCTTCAGACAGCCAGCGCACCGTGCCGGTCGCGATCGCGCTTCTTTCGGGCAACAGCCAGTACGAAATTCCGTGGGGCAACATCATGGCCGCATCGATCATCGTCACCGTGCCGCTGGTGATCCTCGTTTTGATCTTTCAGCGGCGGATCATTTCCGGGCTCACGGCCGGCGGCGTCAAAGGATAGGGGAGAAAAACATGGCAGAGCTTCAATTGCGCAACGTGCGCAAGTCCTTCGGCGCCTTCGAGGTGATCAAGGGCGTCAGCATGGATATCCGGGCCGGCGAGTTCATGGTCTTCGTCGGACCCTCCGGCTGCGGCAAGTCCACGCTGCTGCGCTTGATTGCCGGGCTCGAGGAAATCACGTCCGGCACGCTTTCCTTCGACGGGCAGGTGGTCAACCAGTTGACGCCGTCGAAGCGCGGCATTGCGATGGTGTTCCAGTCCTACGCGCTTTACCCGCATATGACGGTCTTCGAGAACATGTCTTTCGGCATGCAGCTTGCGGGCAAGGACAAGGAGAGTTGCAAAAAGAGGGTGGAAGCGGCGGCGGAGATGCTGCAGCTCACCCCCTATCTCAAGCGACTGCCCCGGCAGCTCTCCGGTGGCCAGCGGCAGCGCGTCGCGATCGGCCGCGCGATCGTACGCGACCCCAAGGTCTTCCTGTTCGACGAGCCGCTCTCCAATCTCGATGCGGCACTTCGGGTCGCGACCCGGATCGAGATCGCCAAGCTGCATCGCAGTATGCACAAGACGACGATGGTCTATGTCACGCATGATCAGGTCGAGGCGATGACATTGGCAGATCGCATTTGCGTGCTACGGGATGGCGTGGTCGAACAGATCGGCACGCCGCTCGAACTCTACGAGAGCCCGAATTCTGTGTTCGTCGCCGGCTTTATCGGCTCGCCGAAGATGAACTTCCTCTCGGGCGCTCTTGCTGCTCCCTACGACGCCCACACGATCGGCATCCGGGCCGAGCATCTGGAAATCAGGGCGGGTGACGGCAAATGGTCCGGGACGGTGGTGCATTCCGAGATGCTGGGGTCCGACAGCTACATCTATCTCGATATCGGCTCCGCCGAACCGGTCATCGTCCGGGAAGGTGGCACCTCGCTTCACCAACCGGGAGAGATCGTACAGATCTCGCCGGTCGGTGACAACATTCACCGCTTTGATGCGTCGGGGCTGGCCCTGGGCCGTGCGCCCATGAGAGGGGCCGCCTGACAAGCCCTGGTGAACACTGAGACGGCCTTAAGCTTCGGGGTCGCCAATTCATGGCGACCCGATCAATCGTAAGACGACATGCCCGTGACGGGCGAACACGCAGGGAGAATGACCGTGCCTATCAAAACAGTCGTATGGGGCGAGAACATCCATGAGCAGACCAACGAGGTCGTCAGGAGCATCTATCCGAACGGGATGCACAACACCATCGCGGCAGCACTGAACACGGACGTTTCGATCGAGGCAACGACGGCGACGCTGCAGGAACCGGAACACGGCCTGAGCGAGGAGCGGCTGGCCAAGACCGATGTGCTTCTGTGGTGGGGGCACAAGGACCACGGCGCCGTCAGCGACGAGGTCGTCGAGCGCGTTGCCAAGCGCGTCTGGGAAGGCATGGGCCTG
>NZ_LMDX01000002.1:0-207614 GCF_001425225.1 Ensifer sp. Root127 | reverse complement strand
CTGAGCGAGGAGCGACTGGCGAAAACCGATGTGCTTCTGTGGTGGGGGCACAAGGACCACGGCGCCGTCAGCGACGAGGTCGTCGAGCGCGTTGCCAAGCGCGTCTGGGAAGGCATGGGCCTGATCGTCCTGCATTCCGGCCATTTCTCCAAGATCTTCAAGCGGCTGATGGGCACGCCCTGCGCATTGAAGTGGCGCGAGGCCGGCGAGCGTGAACGGCTCTGGGCGATCAACCCGCGTCATCCGATCGCCGAGGGCATCGGCGAGAACTTCGTGCTCGAGAACGAGGAGATGTACGGCGAGCAGTTCTCCGTGCCGGAACCGCTCGAAACCGTGTTCATCTCCTGGTTTGCCGGCGGCGAGGTGTTCCGTTCGGGTCTGACCTGGCGTCGGGGCGCCGGCAACATCTTCTATTTCCGCCCGGGTCACGAGACCTATCCGACCTATCACGACGCCAACGTGCAGAAGGTGCTGCGCAATTCGGTCAAGTGGGCCTACAACGTCGACAATCGCTACACGGCGATCCATGACGCGCCGAACGTGCCGGTCGAAAAGGCGCTGGAGCCGATCGTCGAGCGTGGGCCCAGGCTACATCAGGCCGGCGAAGCGGGTTACAGGTGAGCATCATGCGTCTTCTCGTTGTTGGAACCGGCGGCATGGCCAACAGCCATGCCCAAGCCTTCGCTCAGATCGAAGGCGTGGAAATGGTGGGAGCGGTCGATGTCGACCCCAAGCGCGCCAAAGGCTTTGCCGAGAAACACGGCATAGCCAATACGTTCACCTCGCTCGACGACGCCATTGCCTGGGGCAAGTTCGATGCGGCGACGAATGTGACGCCCGATAAGGCGCATCACCCGACGACACTGGCATTGCTTGCCGCCGGCAAGCACGTGCTGTGCGAAAAGCCGCTGGCGGAAAACTACGCCAAGGCGGCGGAAATGGCCGATGCCGCCGAGCGATCGGGGCTGGTGACCATGGTCAACCTGACCTATCGCAATGTCGCGCCGCTGCAGAAGGCGCGGGCGATGGTGCTGGCCGGCGACGTCGGCAAACTGCGTCATCTGGAGGCGTCCTATCTGCAGAGCTGGCTCGTCTCCAAGGCGTGGGGCGACTGGGCGACGGAATCGCAATGGCTCTGGCGGCTGTCGACCAAACACGGCTCGAACGGYGTGCTGGGCGATGTCGGCATCCATATCCTCGATTTTGCCGGTTATGGCGCCGGCACCGAGGCCGAGCGGATCTTCGCGCGGCTGAAGACCTTCGACAAGGCGCCGGGAAACCGSATCGGCGAATATGAYCTCGACGCCAAYGACAGCTTCGTCATGACGGCCGAGTTCRGCAACGGCGCCATGGGCGTGATCCATGCCAGCCGCTGGGCSACCGGCCATCTCAACGAGYTGCGGCTGCGGCTGCATGGCGACAAGGGGGCGCTCGAAGTGGTTCATACGCCCGATGGCTCGACGCTTCGCGCCTGCCTCGGCACGGATGTTGAAACGGCAACCTGGCGTGATGTCGATGCCGGCACGGTGCCGACCAACTACCAGCGCTTCGTCGCCGCGGTTCGGGATGCCAAGACGGTCGAGCCCGGCTTCCGCCATGCGGCTCGAGATGTCGATGCCGGCACGGTGCCGACCAACTACCAGCGCTTCGTCGCCGCGGTTCGGGATGCCAAGACGGTCGAGCCCGGCTTCCGCCATGCGGCRAACCTGCAGAAGGTGCTYGATCTGGCGATGGAGACCGAGGCGGAAAGGCGCGAACTCTCGGTCTGATAAACGCCTCAGCCGGCCGGCGGGGCGGTGGAGTTGCGCATGACCAGCTCCACCGGCCAGACCTCGTTGAGGTCGGCGGCCGGCGTGCCCTGAAGCAGATCCAGAACCATTTCGGCGATCCGCGTTCCCGCAGCGCGGATTGACGAGCGTGTGGTGGTGAGCGTTGGGATCAGGTTCTCGGGGCTGAGATACGGAAAGACGTCGTCGTGGGCGATCAGCGAGATATGTTCGCCGACCGTCATTCCGGCGCTGCGGATTGCCCGCATGGCGCCGAGTGCCGACATCATCGAGCCGGCCAGCACCGCCGTCGGCCGGTTCTCCTGAGCCAGAAACCCCTGCATCAGGCGAAAGCCCATCTCGTCGGTGAAATCGCCGTTGCCGAGCAGGTTGGGATCGATGCCGATGCCGCGAGCGCCAAGCGCCGCCGCATAGCCATCCTGGCGGTGTTCGGTAAAGGTATAGCCGCGATGGCCGTTGACGAGCGCGATGCGGCGATGACCGAGCGCGGTCAGTAGGTCGGTTGCCTGGCGGATCGCGCCGTAATTGTCGATGTCGAGAAAGGCGAAATTGCCTGCCGTCTCGGTTCGTCCGTGCAGGACGAAGGGCAGCCGCAGGTCTGTCAGCAGAGCGATGCGGGGATCGTCGACCGCGGGCGAATGCAGGATCACCGCATCGACGCGCTTGCTGGCTGCAAGCCGGCGATAGGTCGCAAGCTCCGCTTCCCGACTGTCGACGGTTGAAAGCAGGATATCGACGTCGGCCTGTTGCAGCCGGCTACCGAGCCCACCCATGAACTCGCTGGTGTGCGGGCCGAAATCGCCGCCGCCGCGAAAGACGATGCCGATGGTGCCGACGCGTCCGGTCGCAAGCCCAAGCGCGCTGGTGTTCGGTCGGTAACCAAGTTCGGCCGCCGCCTTCAGCACCCGTTCGCGCGTCGCCTTCTTGACTTCCGGATAGCCGCTGAGCGCGCGGCTGACCGTCGTTTGAGATAGCCCCAGCCGGCCTGCGAACTCCTTGAGATTCATTTCATTTTCCCGTTGCCGTGGAGATCATAGCCTACCGGGCTTTGCCCGTGCAACAAGGCATGGCGTCAGGGGGCAACAGTCGAGCCGACGGTATTTTCCACTGATTGGCCAAGACGACGGACCTGATTGCCGTAGTTGGCGCGGGTACGCGGGTCGAAGATCATGATCGGCGTGGACACCGCGATGCTGGCAGCACTGCCGACGGTCTGGGCGGTGCCCAGCGCCACCGCGCCGACGCGTTCGCCGAGGCCGACATCGGAATCGGTCACCGTCTGCCCGGCGATCAGCCGGTTGCCGAGCAGTTGCACAACCTCAGGGCTTTCGGCGAATTTTCCATGATTCAGCTTGTCGCCGCCCTTGAGTGCCGTCAGGTCGAGAACGGTGATACCGGCCTGTTCCAGCTGGGTGCGATAAGGCTCGACCGTCGGGTCGATCTGCCCGAGCCGATCGATATTGCCGGAGATCCGGCGCGAGAGGTTGAGCGCGCGGTCGTCGCGTGACACGAACAGCGTGAATTTCGGCCGTGCCTTGCCCATCGCCTGGATCTGCTTGCCGAACACGTCGACGTCGAGATCCGGCGAGGCGAGAATGACGTCGGTAATCTTCGGTGCAATGCGGCCGTCGCGGATTGCCATCTGTCTGAGCGCCTCGACCGTGACCCAGGATCCCATCGAGTGGGCCATGACGGTGATTTCGCCGACCTTCGGGTCGCGGGAAGCGCGGCGCAGCAAATCTTCCAGCGCATCGCGGGAATAGTTGGTGCTTTCCTTGTCGTAATTGTAGTCGAAGACGCTGGCGCGCGACGGCCAGGTGAAGATCACCGGCGCGACGTCCGTTCCTGAATCGTGGACGATCTGGGCATAACGATAGACCGCATCCTCATAACGGTTGTTGAAACCGTGAACGAAGATCAGCACGCGCCGGCTTTTCGGCAGGTTGCCCTTCAGCCAGGACTGCGCATCATCCTTGCCCTTGAGCGGCGTTACGCTGACCGTTGAAAACTCGCGTTCGGGATTGGCCGGCAGTTTCTTCGGCCATTGAACCTGACCGACCTCGCGGTTCTTGCCCGGCGGGATCGAGACGACGATTTCCGTCAATGAGAGTTCGTCCGAGCGCTCACCGCTGAAAAGCACGCCCGGCTCAGTAGAGGGCGCGCGGGTGGTGGCGACCAGCAGGTCGACCTCCGAAGCGCCGCCGGCCGTTCCCGAGGGAACGAGCACGCCGACGGGCCGGCTGGCGCAGGCTGCGAGAAAGGATGCCAGGAACAATATGCTGGCGACGCGGCTGATTTGGCCCGGTCGGCCAGCCAGAGAGAACAAACGCAGCAACAAAACCCCCAATGCCGCATCATGCGGCGTGCCGATCCGTCATCGGGACCAGGCAATTCTCTTGCCTGAGAAATGGCAGGATTTCTGCCCTCGGAATAGCTTTTCGGCCTGTTCGGGACCTTTCTGGCGTCGCACGTGCGGCAAACATGCAACATTTCGCGACAGGCGGCCCTGGGTAAAACCCCTCGATATTCATTGAAAAGGGTTTGACCTTTCAATAGCATCCGATCTTCCTTCTTTCGGTGCGGCATCGCATGCCTCATCTGATCTCCCTGAAAACATAAGGAAATCCGGAATGCAGGCGGTTTTCGATGGCCATAATGACGTGCTTCTGCGGCTGTGGCAGAACGCACGCAAGGGAAGCGACCCCGTTGCCGAGTTCGTCGAGGGTACCGATAAGGGGCATATCGATGCGCCACGTTCGAAAGCCGGCGGTCTCATTGGCGGTCTCTGCGCCATCTACGTGCCCTCCGGCGATCTGGTGCTGGCGGGGCCGGACGAGAACGGCCACTATGTCACGCCGCTCTCGGCACCGCTCGAGCATTTGCCGTCGCTCGGCGTTGCCGTCGAGATGGCCGATATTGCGGTTCGTCTCGACCGCGCCGGTGCCTGGAAGCTTTGCCGGTCGACGGCGGAGATCCGCGATGCAGCCGGGCAGGGCACTTTTGCATCCGTTCTGCACATGGAAGGCTGCGAAGCCATTGGTGCCGATCTGTCCGCACTCGAAACCTTCTACGCCGCTGGCCTGCGTTCGCTTGGACCGGTGTGGAGCCGCCACAACGTCTTTGCCCACGGCGTGCCCTTTGCCTTCCCGATGTCGCCCGATACGGCGCCTGGCCTGACCGAGGCCGGCTTCGAACTGGTGAAGGCGTGCAACCGCTTGGGCATCCTGATCGATCTCGCCCACATCACCGAGAAGGGCTTCTGGGATGTCGCCAAGACGAGCGACCAGCCGCTGGTTGTCAGCCATTCGAACGCCCATGCACTGACGGCGGTTGCGCGTAATCTCACAGACAAGCAGCTGGATGCCGTCAGCGAGAGCAAGGGGCTCGTCGGCCTCAACTACGCAACCACGATGCTGCGCGCCGACGCGCAGGAAAATGCGGCGACACCGCTTTCCGATATGGTCCGCCACATCGACTACATGGTCGAGCGCATGGGCATCGACTGCGTCGGGCTCGGTTCGGACTTCGACGGCGCGACGATACCGGAAGACATCGCCGACGCTGCGGGCAGCCAGAAGCTCGTTGCCGCGCTTAGTGGCGCCGGATATGGTGACGCCGAACTGGCAAAGATATGCCGGGAGAACTGGCTGAGAGTTCTGGGGCAGGCTTGGCACGAGGCCGCCTGATCCATGAAGAAGAGCCCCCAAAGGGCACAAACGAGGGAACTGCAAAAAAATGATGCACAAGCTCAATGGACGTCTTCGTCTTCTGACCGCTTCGGCAGCGCTGGCCATGGTGATGGCCGCGACCGCACCGGCCTTTGCCGAAACGCCGAAGGACACGCTGGTCGAAGCCTTTGCGATCGACGACGTTATTTCCATGGATCCGGGCGAAGCCTTCGAGCTGACCGCGGCCGAAATCACCGGCAACACCTACAGCATGCTGGTGCGCCTCGACATCAACGACACCACCAAGATTGTCGGCGATCTCGCCGACAGCTGGACGGTTTCCGATGATGGTCTGACCTATACGTTCAAGCTGAAGTCCGGCCTGAAGTTCGCCTCCGGCAACCCGGTAACCGCTGCTGATGTCGCCTGGTCGTTCGAGCGCGCTGTCAAGCTCGACAAGAGCCCCGCCTTCATCCTCACCCAGTTCGGCCTTACCGGCGACAACGTGACGGAAAAGGCCAAGGCCGTAGACGATACGACCTTCGTCTTCACCGTCGACCAACCCTATGCGCCGAGCTTTGTCTTGAACTGCCTGACGGCGACCGTTGGTGCCGTGCTCGACAAGAAGCTGGTGCTCGAAAACGTCAAGCCGGTCACGCCAACGGATGACTACAAGTACGACAACGACTTCGGCAACGAATGGCTGAAGACCGGCTATGCCGGTTCGGGTCCGTTCAAGCTGCGCGAATGGCGCGCCAACGAAGTCATCGTTCTCGAGCGCAACGACAACTACTATGGCGAACAGGCCAAGCTCGCCCGCGTCATCTATCGTCACATGAAGGAAAGCTCGGGCCAGCGCCTGGCGCTGGAAGCCGGCGACATCGACATCGCGCGCAACCTGGAGCCGGGCGATTTCGACGCCGTTGCGAAGAATGCCGACCTCGGCACGACCAATGCGCCGAAGGGCACGGTCTATTACATCAGCCTCAACCAGAAGAATGCCAACCTTGCCAAGCCCGAGGTGCGCGAGGCCTTCAAGTATCTGGTCGATTACGATGCGATCGGCTCGACGATCATCAAGGGCATCGGCGAGATCCACCAGAGCTTCCTGCCGAAGGGCGTGCTGGGTGCCCTCGACGAGAACCCCTACAAGTTCGACGTCGCCAAGGCGAAGGAACTCTTGGCCAAGGCCGGTCTCGCTGACGGCTTCACCGTCACCATGGACGTGCGCAACGGCCAGCCGGTCACCGGCATTGCCGAATCCTTCCAGCAGACACTCGGCCAGGCCGGCGTGAAGCTGGAGATCATCCCCGGCGACGGCAAGCAGACGCTGACGAAGTACCGTGCCCGCAACCACGACATGTATATCGGTCAGTGGGGCATGGACTATTTCGACCCGAACTCGAATGCCGAAACCTTCACCAGCAACCCGGACAACTCCGACGAAGGCAAGAACAAGACGCTTGCCTGGCGCAATGCCTGGGACGTTCCGGAACTGACGAAGAAGACCAAGGATGCCCTGCTCGAGCGTGACAGCGCCAAGCGTGCGGAAACCTACAAGGAACTGCAGAAGACCGTTCTCGGCGAAAGCCCGTTCGTGATCATCTTCCAGCAGACCGAAGTTGCCGGCTACCGCGGCAACGTCAAGGGCCTGAAGCTCGGCCCGAGCTTCGACACCAACTTCGTTGCTGGCATCTCGAAGGAATAACCCGAAAGGATAGTTCCCTTGAGCATGAGCGGAACAGAACGGATGGGCGGGCGCCGACGCGCCCGTCCGGCGAAGATCATGGGCGCCGTGTTGCGCTTCCTCGTGATCGTCGTCACCACCTATCTCGGCCTTCTGGCCGTGACCTTCTTCATCGGCCGGGTGATCCCGATCGACCCGGTGCTCGCCGTCCTCGGCGACCGGGCGCCGACGCATGTCGTCGAAAGGACGCGCGAGGCGATGGGGCTGAACCTGCCCCTGTACCAACAATTCTTGATCTATGTGCGCCAGGCGCTGACCGGCGACTTCGGTATTTCAGTGCTGACGACCAACCCTGTGATGACCGATATCCGCCGCGTGTTCCCGGCGACCATGGAGCTTGCGACGCTCGGCACCCTGCTCGGCGCCATCTTCGGCGTGCCGCTCGGTGTTCTCGCTGCCGTCAAGCGCGGCAGCATCGCCGACCAGATCGTGCGCATTATCGGCCTTGTCGGCTATTCCGTGCCGATCTTCTGGCTGGCGCTGCTGTCGCTCCTCGTGTTCTACGCCCGGCTGAAGTGGGTCGCCTATCCCGGCCGTATCGATATCGTTTTCGAATACACCTTCACGCCGATCACCGGCTTCTACCTGTTCGACGCGCTCTGGCAACGTCAGTGGGATGTGCTGTGGGACGTCTTCCGCCACATCATCCTGCCGGCATCGCTGCTCGGTTATTTCTCGCTGGCCTATATCAGCCGCATGACGCGCAGCTTCATGCTCAATGAGTTGCAGCAGGAATACATCGTTGCCGCCCGCGCCAAGGGGCTCTCGGAATCCCGCATCATCTGGGGCCATGCGCTGCGAAATGCCGCCGTGCCGCTCGTGACCGTGATTGCGCTTTCCTATGCCGGGCTGCTCGAAGGTTCGGTCTTGACCGAAACCGTCTTCGCCTGGCCGGGCCTTGGCCTCTACATCACCAATTCGCTGCAGAATGCCGACATGAATGCCGTTCTCGGTGGCACCATCGTCATCGGTTCGGTCTTCATCGGCATCAATCTGCTGTCCGATCTTCTCTATCGGACGCTTGACCCAAGGACGCGCCAGCGATGAGCACCGTCACTGAAACACGCCCGATGACACGCCGCGAATGGCTGTTGTCCGACCGGCCGCAATCGCGCACCCAGGCGCGCCTCGGCCGCGCCTACATGACCTGGCAGCGCTTTTCCGCCAACAAGCTGGCCGTTCTCGGCCTGTTGATCCTGCTGGCATTGGTGTTCGTCGCCGCTTTCGCCAACGTGCTGGCACCGCATTCGCCCTATATCGGCGACCTCGCCAATGCCCGCTTGCTGCCGCCCGGCACCCAGGGTTATCTGCTCGGCACCGATGATCTCGGAAGAGACATTCTCTCTCGGCTCATCCACGGCTCGCGGCTGACGCTTGCCGTCGTGCTTTTGGTCGCGATCATCGCCGCACCCGTCGGCCTCATCGTCGGCGCGGTCGCTGGCTATGCCGGCGGATGGGTCGATGCGGTGCTGATGCGCATCACCGATATCTTCCTCGCCTTTCCGAAGCTGGTTCTGGCTCTCGCTTTCGTGGCAGCGCTTGGCCCGGGCATCGAGAATGCCGTCATCGCCATCGCCATTACCTCCTGGCCACCCTATGCCCGCATTGCGCGCGCCGAGACGCTGACGGTGCGCAATTCCGACTACATCGCCGCGGTGCAACTGATGGGCGCGTCGCCGACCCGCATCGTCTTCCGGCATGTGATGCCGATGTGCATGTCGTCGCTGATCGTGCGCGTCACACTCGACATGGCCGGCATCATCCTGACGGCCGCGGGCCTCGGCTTCCTCGGCCTCGGCGCACAGCCGCCGCTGCCGGAATGGGGCGCGATGATCGCATCCGGTCGCCGCTTCATCCTCGACCAGTGGTGGGTTGCCACCATGCCCGGCGTCGCGATCCTGATCGTCAGCCTCGGCTTCAACTTGCTTGGCGACGGCCTGCGCGACGCGCTCGACCCGCGGGAGAGCGGACAATGAACCCGCTTCTGACCGTTGACGACCTGAAGGTCTCGTTTCCAACCCGCACAGGGGTGGTTGAGGCCGTGCGCGGGGTCTCGTTCACGCTCGGCCGCGAGCGCCTCGGCATTGTCGGCGAGAGCGGCTCCGGCAAGTCGCAGACGGGGCGGGCGATCATGGGTCTGACGCCGGCGCATGCGCGGGTCACGGCCAAGACGCTTTCCTTCGAAGGCATCGACCTGCTTTCGGCCGCGCCGAAGGTGCGTCGGGATTTGCGCGGCAAGCGCATCGCCATGATCCTGCAGGACCCGAAATACTCGCTGAACCCGGTGATGAGCATCGGCCGGCAGATTGTCGAGACCCTCAAACGCCATGAGAGCGTCAGCCGCGCGGAAGCGCGTGAGCGGGCGCTTGACATGCTGGAGGCCGTGCAGATCCGTGATCCCGGGCGCGTCTATGATCTCTACCCGCACGAAGTCTCGGGTGGCATGGGGCAGCGCGCGATGATCGCGATGATGCTGGTGGCTGGCCCGGAACTTCTGATCGCCGACGAACCGACTTCGGCGCTCGACGTGACGGTCCAGCTCGAAGTGTTGTCGATCCTCGACAAGCTGGTCGCCGATCGCGGCATGGGCCTGATCTTTGTTTCGCACGACCTGCGGCTGGTGTCGTCGTTCTGCGACCGCGTCATCGTCATGTATGCCGGAAAGATCGTCGAGGAACTGGCCGCTTCCGACCTCGCAAACGCCAAACATCCCTATACCCAGGGCCTGTTGAACTGCATGCCGGCCATCGGTTCCGATCGCCATCCCCTGCCGGTTCTTGATCGCAAACCGGAGTGGGCCCTATGACGACCGCCACCGTATCCGTCGAAAATCTTGTCGTCACCTATGACGAGTTCAAGGCGCTGGACGACGTCAGCATCGACGTCGCGCCCGGTGAATCCTTCGGGCTCGTCGGTGAATCCGGTTCGGGCAAGTCGACCTTGCTTCGCGCGGTCGCCGGCCTTGCGCCGGTGACGTCAGGCAAGGTCCGCGTGCATGACCGGGTTCTGATCGGCAACCGCCGGGACAAGGCGTTTTATCGCGACGTGCAGATGGTGTTCCAGGACCCCTATGGTTCGCTGCATCCGCGCCAGACGATCGACCGCCAATTGCTCGAACCTCTCGCCATTCACGGCGTTGCCGATGGCGAACGCCGCATTCTGAAGGCGCTCGATGAAGTCGGCCTCGGCTCGGGCTTCCGCTTCCGCTACCCGCATCAGCTGTCCGGCGGCCAGCGCCAGCGCATTGCCATTGCCCGGGCGCTGATCCTCGAGCCCTCGATCCTGCTTCTCGATGAGCCGACTTCGGCGCTCGACGCCTCCGTGCAGGCCGAGGTCCTGAACCTGCTCGAACAGGTTCGACGCGACCGAAAGCTCACCTTCATCATGGTCAGCCACGACCTCGGCGTCGTCACGCACATGTGCGACCGCCTGGCGGTGATGCAGAACGGACGGGTGGTCGAACGCCTGTCCTCGGCGGATCTTGTCGCCGGGCGGATCGGCGAAGAGTACACGCGCAACCTGATGGTTGCGAGCAAGGGCTTCCAGCGCAAGGGTGCCGCTGCCTGACTTCAAGGGTTGCACAGTTGGGCCTGACAGGGCCCGACTGTGGTCCAAGGACCCTGGAATAGTTGGGCCTCTCGTTGAGGCGCGCAGCGCGCGACGAGGAGCGCGCGTCACATATGGACGCCATGGCGCCTTTAAGCACGTGGCATTGATTTCTCCCGCAACCGATTCCGATTTTGGAAGAAAAATAAGGCGTTAGCTTGCCTTCT
The DNA here is from genome assembly GCF_001425225.1 of Ensifer sp. Root127. Lineage (NCBI taxonomy): Bacteria > Pseudomonadati > Pseudomonadota > Alphaproteobacteria > Hyphomicrobiales > Rhizobiaceae > Ensifer > Ensifer sp. Root127. The sequence continues at coordinate 196,639 of NZ_LMDX01000002.1, read as the reverse complement.
CCCAGATCGATGTGGCGTTGGCAATGACCTTGCGGATGTTGCGCTGCTCGCGCCACTCGCGTCCCATGTCGCGAATGACCGGCTTTCTTTCCGGCGAGAAGATGTAGTTGCGGTAGCCTGCGACGTAGCCTTCCAATGCCGGGTTGACGCCGGAATAGAACTGCTTCTCCGGGTCGCGCGACAAGTCCATCATCTCGGCGCAGCGGCGCGCGAACGTCCCGCGCAGGATAGATGGGGAGGTCGTGAATTTCGGGAAGGTGCGGAAGAGCGGGATCTTGATCCCAAGCAGGCGGCCATACTCGTTTCGCTGATGGAAGTGCCCTTTTCGGCGGATATCCCAGTTCTGATCGGCGGTGTGAAACGACACCTGCATGATCGACGGATCGGCAAAGGGGGCCAGCAGATCCTCGCCCACGTCGCGCAGCGCGACCCAGTCGTCTTCCAGATGGAAGACATAGTCCGACGTGGTCGCGGCCCATACTCTTGCGACTGCGGCGCAAAAACCCGGATGCTGCGGTTCGGAGATCGTCGCGTCGGGGAAATGGCCGCGAACGATGTCGACGCAGGCGGCATGATCCTCCGGCGAGCCGAAGACGGGATCGAGATTGAGATGGGCGATCCCCACATCAAAACGGCATAGGACCTTTTCACGGAAGCTGTTCAGCGTTGCTGAAAGCAACTCCGGTCGCCTGGTTGCGACAATGCAAAGATCGATCCTGGACATTGTGCTCCTGCCCGATGCCGTTTCCTTCGCCGTTATCGCGGATTTTGATGAAGAGTTGGCCTAAATCAAGCGGACGAATGGTATGGCGACGACGAAACGACCGCCCCAGGCGCGGATGGTGGCATTGTCAGCGACGATCTCGTCGGTCAGGTTCCAGGGAAGGATAACGAGATAGTCCGGCTTGGCCACCTCCAGGTGGCTCGGCGCATGCACCGGGATGTGGGTGCCGGGCAAAAGCTTGCCCTGCTTGAGGTCGTTGCGATCGACCGCAAAGGCGATCTCGCCGGGCTTCACGCCGCAGACATTGAGGAAGGTATTGCCCTTCGCGGCTGCACCATAGGCAGCGACCGTCTTGCCCTCGGATTTGGCGAGAGCGAGGAAGTCACGGAATCCCTGGCAGACAGCGGCGATGCGCGTATCGAATTTCGCGTAGGTCTCCATCTGCGTGAGGCCAGCGGCCTCTTCGCTCGCACGTATCGATGCCAGGCGCTCCGTCGCCGGGCGCGTGCCGGTTTCGGTCTGGGCGAAAACCCGTAGCGAGCCGCCGTGGGTCGGCAACTCTTCCACATCGAAGACCTTCAGGCCGGATGCTGCAAAAATGCGTTCAACCGCCGCCAGTGAGAGATAGGAATAGTGTTCGTGATAGATCGTGTCGAACTGGACGCCTTCCATCAGGCGCAGCAGATGCGGAAACTCGAATGTTGCGACGCCATCCGGCTTCAGCAGAATTGCAAAGCCGGCGACGAAATCGGCGATGTCGGGCACGTGCGCCAGCACATTGTTGGCGGCAGTCAGGTCCGCACGGATGCCGCGGGCAACCAGGTCCGTTGCCGTCTTCCGGCCGAAAAAGGCGACCTCGGTCGGAACGTTGCGGGTCTCGGCGATCTTGGCCGCGTTGGCTGCGGGCTCGATGCCCAGAACCGGAATATCCTTGGCGACGAAATATTGCAGCAGGTAGCCGTCATTGGACGCGATCTCCACCACCTGCGAGGCTCCATCGAGCTGGAAGCGCTCGGTCATGGCATCGGCGTAGCGACGGGCGTGATCGAGCCAGCTGCTCGAAAAGGAGGAGAGATAGGCATAGCCATCGGTGAAGATTTCATCGGCCGGCACGGTTTCCGTCGTCTGAACGAGCAGGCACTCGGAACAGACCATTGCCTTTAGCGGGAAGGCGCGTTCACGCGCGATCGCTTCCTCGGTCGGCTCCAGGAAGGAGTTGGACCAGGGGGTCGATCCCAGATCGGCGACGACGGTCTTAAGCGGGGTCGAGCAGAAGCGGCAGTTGTGGGACATTGGGTCGTCAGCCTTTCATGAATGCGTCGATCTGGTCGAGCGTCAGAGCGCGAGCGTCGCCGCCCTTGCGCCAACCGTCGTACCAGTTTGCCGTCCACGCGATCGCTTCGTCTTGCGAAAGTCGGGAGGCCCAAGAGAGAGTCATGGCGGCAAGCGCCGGATCGAGCCCGAGCGTCTGCATTTCCCGCGGCTGGTCGGTCGAGGAAACATCGCGCCATTGCGGCGGCAGGCCCATCGCGGCCTGGACCGCTGAGGCGACGTCACGGACGGGGATCTGACGCTCGGCAGGCGAGGGGCCGAAGTTCAGGGCATCAACGGCAGTCTCGCCGGCATAGAGCGCTTCGGCATAGACGAAATAGCCGTTGAGGCAGTCAAGCACATGCTGCCACGGCCTCGTCGCCATGGGGCTGCGAATATCGAGCGCCTTGCCGGACAGAGCAGCGCGGACAATGTCGGGCACCAGTCGGTCGGTCGAAAAATCGCCGCCACCGAGCACGTTGCCGCCGCGTGCTGTCGCTACCCGGATGCCGCGCTCACGCAGGAAGGCATCACGCCAGGTCGAGACGACCAGTTCACAGGCGGCCTTGGAGCCGGAATAGGGATCGTGCCCGCCGAGCGTCGCATCTTCGGGAAAGTGCCTTCCGCTTTCGTCGTTGCGGTAGACCTTGTCGGTCGTGACCACGACGATTGCCTTCAATGCCGGAGCAATGCGTGCTGCCTCGAGCAGGCGCACGGTGCCCATGACATTGACATCGAATGTTTCGGCAGGGGTTCTGTAGCTTTCTCGCACCAGCGGCTGTGCCGCCATGTGCAGGATGATCTCGGGATTGCTCTTTTGCACCGCGGCCGCGAGCGCATCGGCGTTGCGGATGTCGCCGAGATGCTCCTTGCCGTCAGCCTGTCGCAAAAGGGTGTGCAACGACGGCTCGGCGAGCGGCGCCAGCGCATAGCCGGTGACGTCGGCACCCATTTGCCTGAGCCACAGCTGCGCCCAGCTTCCCTTGAACCCGGTATGCCCGGTTAGAAAGATGCGCTTGCCCGCCCAGAAGTTCCGGTTTGCCAGGCGGCTCATGCCCAGATTTTCCACGGCGCCGAGCCCTGCTGCCAGAGCTCTTCGAGTTGGGTCTTGTCGCGCAGGGTATCCATCGGTCGCCAGAAGCCATCGTGGGGGAAGGCCATCAGTTGCCGGTCTCTGGCAAGGCCCTCCAGTGGCTTGCCCTCGAAGGACGTGCTGTCGCCCTCGATGCGATCGAGAACGCTTCGGTTCAGCACGAAGAAGCCGCCATTGATGCGGCCGTTGTCGCCGGCCGGCTTTTCCGTGAAGCTTCGCACCTCGCCGTCATGGGTCGCCAGCGCACCGTAACGCCCCGGCGGCATGACGCTGGTAACCGTTGCTTCTCTGCCGTGGCGAAGATGAAAGTCGGTCAGCGCCTTGATATCGACATCGGCAACGCCGTCCCCATAGGTCAGGCAGAACGTATCACCCAAGTGGTCCGCCACGCGCTTCAGCCGTCCACCGGTCATCGATTCCGTGCCCGTATCTACCAGTGTCACGCGCCAAGGTTCAGCCTTGTTGGAGTGAAACAGCGTTTCACCCGTCGCCATGTCATAGGTCACGTCGGATGAGTGGAGGATGTAGTTGGAGAAGTACTCCTTGATCATATAGCCACGGTAACCGAGGCAGATGACGAAGTCCGAGAAGCCATAGTGGCTATAGATCTTCATGATGTGCCAGAGGATCGGCCGCCCGCCGATCTCGATCATCGGCTTCGGGCGCAGATGGCTCTCTTCCGAGATGCGGGTCCCGTAGCCACCCGCAAGAATGACAACTTTCATACGACTGCCCCTTGACGCAGTTTACGATATAATACCGTGAAGGATTGCTCCAATAGCGCTATCTGCCGCGGACGGCCCCTCTATATCAGCAGCCGCTTGCCCGATCTACATCTGCAATCGCTTACGCAATTTCGGTTTATTGGCAGCGAGAAATCGCTTTTTTTGACGCACACTTTCGATCGATACGCTGACGAGTGGGTTCTCCAACGGGCTGCTAGGCCCTGAGAAGAAAGCCCTCCGGAGCCACGGTCACCAGAAGCTTGCCGTCAATTTCGCCATTGACGCTGAATTCGGGATGGTCCGCCAGATAGGCGCGCACGGCCGTCTTGGGGTTGTCGCCGACGTTCCACGGACGGTCATTGAAGAAGTCCCGTGGGAGGTCCTCGACGAATGTATCGAACACCACGCAGTAGCATCCCGAGGTGACGAGGGGGGCATAGGCTTCCAGTTCGGCGAGCACGTGATCGTGCGTGTGCATGGAGTCGAGGCACACCATTACCCGTTCGTATCCCTGCGCCGCCTGTTGAACCTGGTCAACGACGTCCTTGGCGATCGAGGAACCTTCGATCAGCTGGATTCTCGACGCCATTGGATGCTCTTCAATGGCCTTGCGATTGTGCTTGCGGATGTCGATATCGATGCCGATCACCTTGCGGTTCGAGACCTTCGGATCGATCGTGACGCCTTTTTCGATCGCATCGCACATATCCAGCATCGCCAGCAGCGAGGCGCTCAGAACGATCGAGCCGCCATGCGCGATACCGGTCTCGATGATCAGGTCCGGCTTTGTCGCCCAGACCAGTTCCTGCATCGCCTGGATGTCCTGCGGATACTGGATGATCGGGCGCCCCATCCAGTCGAAATTGTAGACGTAGCGTTTGTCCATGGACATCTGCCGCCATTGCGACGACAGCGCGGTGAACGCCTCGTCGGTGCCGTAGCCGGCAATGGCAGCCATGCGCTCTGCGGAGAATTGCTTGATCGGGTCCATCCGAAGTCCTTTCGGTCGATGCTGAGGATCGCCAGCGTGTTTTAAGGGGCAAACGAGAGTATGTCCGCAATTCTGTCGATAACGCGCTCTGGTTTAAACGCGAACTCGGCCCGTATGCGGTCGATGTCTATCGGTGGGAATGTGATTGTCGGAGCATGGTCGGCGACGTCAACCCGGCAGCCCGTGTGGCGAGCGAGCCCAGTCACCCAGTCAGCATTGCTGGTCTGTTGACCGCTCGCCACGTTGTAGATCGTTTCCTGTCCATTTTCGGCAATTTGCGTCAAGAGTTTAACCGCGTCGTCGATCCAGATATAGTCCTTGGCCGACGCCATACTGCTCCGCAGCGTGATGTGACCGGCCGCTGCTTCCCGACAGAGATCGCCGATGAAACTCTCCGATGTGGCCGATGCCGGCCCGACGACGTTGGACAGGCGGGCGATGCGCACATTCGGCCTGCCGGACGCATTGCAGATTGCCTCACCTGAAAGCTTGGAGAGATTGTACAGATCCGATGGGTTGCCGGGGCGAACGGTCAAAGCTGCCAATTCGTCCGTGTTCGTGCTGCCGGCATAGACCCGCGTCGACGACAAATAGAGAAACGACGTGAAGTCGCAGTCTCGCAGCAGTTCGGCGGCCAAGCTGACATGCGCCTCGATCGTATCGAAAGGTCTCTGCCGAAAGTCGGCCGTAAGCCCTATGGCGTAGATCACATGCGTGCCATGGCAGGCCTCGGTCAGGCGGGCGTCGCGTGCAGGGGCGATCACTTCGTGGCCGAGTGACGTCAGATAGGTCAACAGGTGGCGCCCGACAAAGCCGCGGGCGCCGAGCAGGGTAAATCTCAAGATCGATATCCCAGGGTTCTCAATGGATTCCCGCCGGTGATCGAATAGGCCTCGACCGTGCCGCGCACGATGCTGCCTGCCGCGATCACGCAGCCCTTGCGCAGGATAGTTCCATCGAGAAGCACACAATTGGCCCCAAGCCAGACATCGTCCTCGATGACGATACCGCCTCTGCTTTCCTGGAAGCCCTGCTCACGTATCGGGCGGCTCTTGTCGCGGAATTCGTGATTGACGGGTGCAAGCGTACAATTCGCGGCGATCAAGACATTGTCGCCGATGGTGATGCCGTGACCGCTGTAGAAAACGCATCCACTGTTGATCGTGCAGTTGCGGCCGATCACGATGTCGCCACTGCCGCCGGCCGGCTTGAACTTCACGAAACTGTCGATGACCGAGTTCTCGCCGATCACGTATTTCGAACCGCGCACGGAGGCTTCCAAATCAGCCAGGTCGCTTATCCGCGCCGTGAGGTGTGCCTCGATCATTGTTCAAGCCGTTCGCTGTGCACGGCCTGCACCAGTCGCACCCTGCAGGGTCACACTACGCTTGTCCGTGCTTGCATTTCCGCGCGTCTTATGTCCTGAGAATTTGTTGGCCGTCAATATCTGCGGGCTGGAACACGACCCTTGTTCTGCCCACCGACCCGTTCCACGAGAAAGCCGATGTCGCGTTTCAATCGTATCGCCACACCCATCCCCGATCTTTTGGTCATCGAGCGTCAGCGCTTTGGCGACGAGCGCGGGTTCCTCTCGCGCTTCTTTTGCCGCGAAGAGCTTGCCGATTTCGGCGCCGATGGCACGATCGCCCAGATCAACCACACGATGACGCACCTCAAGGGCACGATCCGTGGGATGCATTTTCAGCGTGCGCCGCATGACGAGGCCAAGTTCGTGTCCTGTCTCGCCGGCTCCGTCTTCGATGTCGCCGTCGATCTGCGCCCGGGTTCGCCCACCTACCTGCAATGGCACGGCGAGGTTCTGAGCGCAGAGAACGCGCGATCGATGATGATCCCCGGTGGATTTGCGCATGGATTTCAGACGCTCTGCGAAGACTGCGAACTGATCTACCTGCATGACAAACCCTATGCGCCGGAGGCGGAGGGCGGGCTCAATGCGTTCGATCCGAAGCTGGCGATCGGCTGGCCGTTGCCTGTCGCCCAGATGTCGGCGCGCGACCAGGCATTCACCTATATATGAAGCGATTGCTAAAATAGCGTCTGCTGCCTGATCCCTTGCATTGTGCTATCCTCTCGCGCTGGCGGCCGAGTGTCGGCGAGGCGATGGAGATGCAGCGCAAGCTGGTTGCGATCATGGTGGCGGATTTCGTCGGGTCGACCGCGGCGATGGAATCCCATGAGGAAGAAGCCGTCGAATGCGTCTCTGCGTGCCTGAAGGCCGTGGGCGACACGGTCGCGCGCCATGATGGCCGGGTCTTCAACACCGCCGGCGATGCCGTGCTTGCAGAGTTCACGAGCCCGGTCAACGCCCTTCGCGCAGCCATGGAGGCGCGCAGCTCGCTTGCGGCCATCCCCGATGCCACGCCCAACCACATGCGCTTCGGGTTGCATCTTGCCGATGTGCTTGCCGTCGGCGACGACCTCAGGGGCAACGGTGTCAATCTCGCCGCCAGGCTGCAATCGAGTGCTGCCGCCGGCGAAATCGAAGTTTCCCAAGCTCTGTACGAGCAGGTGCGGCGGGTCTCGCCCTGCGCCTTCGAAGAGATCGGCGAGCGTCGCTTCAAGGGTGTCAGCGAGCCGATGCGTGTCTATCGGGTCGGGACGACGATCGACAGGCATCGGTTTCTCTCGGCGCCGACGCGCGAGGCGCCGCCGGCCGCGATGCGGCCCAATTCGGTGATCGTCACGCCCTTCGTCGCCTTCGCTGCCGGTCAAGACGACCAGTCCTTCCTGACGGAGGGGCTGACCGACGACCTCACGCTGGAGCTCGGCCGGCTGAAGAGCCTGTTCGTCAGCTCGCGGTCGGCCTCCGTGGTCCTTGCCATCCGTGATCCCGTCGAGGTGGGGAGGGCACTGGGGGTGCGCTATGTCGTTTCGGGCTCCGTGCGCAAACTGGGTAGCCTCGTGCGGCTCAACGTGTCGCTGTGCGAGACGACCCACGGGCATCTGGTCTGGTCCGACCGGATCGAGCGGCCGTTCGAGGAGCTGCTTGCCATCATCGACGAGGTGACCGCCCGCATCGCCGCAACAGTGGCAGGACGGATAGAGCAGGCGGAGCTGGTCGCCGCGCGGCTGAAGCGGCCGGACAACATGTCGGCCTACGAGTACTACCTGCTTGGCCTCGACCACCATCGCCTGATCGGTGTCGCCGATCGGCATATCGGCGAAGCCATGCACTGGTTCGAGCGCTCGATGGATGCGGATCCAACCTTCGGACGGCCGGTCGCCATGCATGTGTGCGCCTGGAGCAACCTGCCCGATTTCGACCTTTCGGCCGGCGAGCAGCAGGTCGCACACGCGCTCGATCTCGATCCTACCGACCCGGACTCCCATCGCATCATGGGTGCGATCAAGTGCATGGAAGGCGACTTCGCGGCATCGCGGCATCATCACGAGCGGGCGATAGACCTGGCGCCCAACGATGCCTACATCGCGGGCCGTTGTGCGGCTTTCTACACCTATGCGAACCAGGCGGAGCGGGCGCTCGAGCTGCTCGACCGGGCGGAGATGCTGGACCCGTTTCTACCGGTGTGGATTGTAGAGGAGCGCGTCGCCTCGCTCTATGTGCTCGGCCGGCATGACGAGCTTTTTGCCGTGGCGCGGGCGCTTCCCTATCAGACCCGGCGCACGCTGATCTATCGTATCGCCGCGCGGATGGCGCGCGGCGATATTGACCGGGCGCGCCAGTTGGTGGCGCAGATCCAGGCGCTCGATCCAAAACTGACGGCCGGCTATATCCGCACCCAGGAGTTCTTTAGGGATCGGACGATCACCGAAGCGCTTGTCGATCGCGTGCATGCCGCGGGCTTGCCATTGGCCTGATGGCGCTGTCGGCGGATGACGCCGCCCTCGGTTTCAGCTCGCGCGCGCCAAAGCCACGGCGTCGGCCCCCGCCGGGAAATGCAGCTGTTCCGACGTATCATTTGCAGCGCGCCATACCGCGTCCGCCACATCGCTCTCCGTGGTAATCAGGGCCGGGTTTGCAAAAGCGGCAAAGATCGGCTGCGCGAAGGCCGCATAGGTTTCAGGGATCAGATCTTCGATGCGCACGCCGACATTTTGCGAAAACCGCGTGCTCGGAGCGTAGCCGGGCTCGACCAGTTTGGCGCGCACGCCGAAGGCGCGAAGCTCGTGGGTAAGCGACCCGGTAAACCCCTCGATTGCCGTCTTGCTGGCGGTATAGGCGGCGGCAAGAGGCATGGCGGCGAGCGTCACGCTTGATGTCACATTGACCACGACGCCGGACCGCCTGCGGCGCAATTGCGGGATCACCGCCTGTGTCATTGCCATGACGCCGAACGTGTTGGTCTCGAAGATCTTCCGCACATGAGCCATCGGCGTTGCCTCGAAAGCCCCGACCACGCCGATACCGGCATTGTTGACGAGCGCATCAATCGGACCGCTTACCTCCAGTGCCACCGAAATGCTGTCGGGGTCGGTGACGTCAAGCTGCACGATACGCATGCGCTCCGACCGGGGCAGGATATCCTCGCGCGGCGTGCGCATGGTCGCGACCACGTTCCAGCCGTTGGCGTGAAAGAGGCGGGCGGTTTCGAGGCCGTAGCCGGACGAGCAGCCAGTGATCAATACGGTTTTCATGACAATTTCCTTGTTCGGTTCAGATGGTGTCATGATACCGAGCGAAAACCGGACGATATATAATTGAAAGTCCGTATTTGATTTGCGATAGTCCGGAAATGATCGATCCACTCTCGGAAATCATCACGCTGCTGCGACCCCGCGCAGTGTTTACGAAAAGCATCAGCGGTGCCGGCCGCTGGGGCGTGCGTTATTCCGATTTCGGTCATCCCGGCTTCTGCACCGTTCTCGAAGGTGCCTGCCGTCTGGCGGTCGACGGTCAGGACGTGCTGGCGCTTGAGGCGGGCGATTTCGTCCTGCTGCCGACAACGCCGGGCTTCACCATGTCGGGCTTCGAGCCGGTTACCCCTGAATTCATCGACCCGAAGGCAACACCTGATCCGGGCGACGAGGTTCGCCACGGCGACCTCGATGGACCGCCAAGCGTGCGGCTGCTCGGCGGCTACTTCGTCTTTGCAACGGAGGATGCGGGATTGCTGGTGTCGCTGCTGCCGGCGCAGGTGCATGTGCGCGGCGCCGAGCGACTTTCGATCCTGGTTCGGCTGTTGACAGAAGAAGCCGCCGAACAGCGCGCCGGTCGCGATCTGGTACTGGCGCGCCTGGTCGAAGTGCTGCTCATCGAGGCGCTGCGGCTGACCCAGCGGCCGGACGCTCCGCCGGGATTGTTGCGCGGGCTCGCCGATCAACGGCTGGCGGAAGCGATCAGGGTGATGCACGGCAACCCGGCGCGCTCCTGGACAGTGGCCGAGCTTGCGAAGGCGGCCGGGCTCTCTCGTTCGGCGTTCTTCGAAAGGTTCACGCGCAATGTTGGCCTGGCGCCGATGGAATACCTGCTCGCCTGGCGCATGGCGATGGCAAAGGACCTGCTGCGCAGCCACAACGCCGAAATCGCCGATGTCGCCGAACGGGTCGGCTACGGCTCGGCCAGCACCTTCAGCACCGCCTTCAGCCGGCACGTTGGACAGGCGCCGGGACGGTATGCGCGGGCGGGTGCAGAGGGGTAGTCGCTCGGCGCCAGCCGATATGCTGTGCCAATCTCCCGATGCGTATCGATAGATTTGTTCTGCCCTTGAGTGTTTTGGCTCGCTATAGCCTTGGGTGTCGTGCAGCGCGGCTCAGTGTCGGAGTAATCGGGACGGCAGAAGGGATTTGGTTTCCAACGTTACTTGGAAATCAACTCGTTGCGCGCTTCCTGGTGTCCTGCTGACCATGGCCACGATGATCTCAAAGAGTTCGTCTTGCGCCTGCTGAGCGGTGATTTCTGCTGTCGCTGCGGCATGGGACAAGGCGTCGGCGGCGCCCAGCATCGCCCAGAAGCTGGACTGCATGATACCTCTAGGCTGAAAGCGTCGGATGCCCGGTGCTTTCTCCCGCGCAGAAAGAAGATCTCGTAGAACTTTCCCACGGCGAACGCTCTGTTTTAACACCGCCATGACGCGACAGGGCAAGCCCTTTAAGGCGCAGGCGACACACATCGCGCTAACACGATGAGGGGGCTCTTTCGCCCATTCCTGAAAACGTACACGCTAACCAGTGGTCGCTGAGCCAAAGTACGCTCCACCCTCAGTCGTCCAGAGCATTCATGATACTCCGGCCCCGCAGGACGATGGGCCGCCAAGGAGGGGGCGAACGCCGTAAGTTACCGTAACGTACTTGCTACTACGGAGCTTTGCGAAAAGGCTGCCTCGGGCGGGCATCACCCACGTGAGCCGTTAAATAAAGCAACGGGAGAACACCATGAACAGGCACGTGATCGGTCTGTCCCTAGGACTAGTTTTAGGGCAGTCAGCGATGGCTCAGGCCGCGCAGCCCGCTCTTACCGAGGCAGAGGCGCACTCTATTGCCGTGGACGCCTATGTGTATTTCTACCCGCTGTTGTCCATGGACATCAGCCGAAAGACATTCACCAACGTCGAACCCGGCAAGGAATTCGGGAAGGGTCCGATGAACGTCTTCACCAACGTTCCCGAGTATCCTCCGGCGGATTTCAAGGGTGTGGTCCGCCCAAACTTCGACACGCTGTATTCCTCCGCGTGGCTCGACATGACGAAGGAGCCCGTAGTCATCAGTGCTCCGGATACCGACGGACGCTATTACCTGCTTCCGATGCTGGACATGTGGACGGATGTTTTTGCGTCGCCGGGTTGGCGGACCACGGGCACAACCGCAGGGACATTCCTTGTCACGCCGCCGGGCTGGAGACCCGACTTGCGCGACAAGTTCATTGAGGAGTTCAAGCTCCCCGAGAACACCCAGCGAATTGAAGCGCCGACGACGCATGTCTGGGTTATCGGTCGGACAAAGACCGACGGCCCGGCTGACTACGATGCCGTACACAAGATCCAAGCGGGGTACAAGGTTACGCTCCTATCGGACTGGGGCAAGTCAGCGAAGCCGGTTGAGGTTAAAATCGATCCCAGCGTCGACATGAAGACACCGCCAAAGATCCAGGTCGATACGATGGACGCTGGCAAGTATTTCGCATATGCCGCCGAACTGCTCAAGGTCGAGCCGCCCCACCTGACCGATCAACCGATCCTCGCGGAGATGAAGAAGATCGGCATCGAACCCGGCAAGAGCTTTGACATGAGCAAGCTCGATCCGACCGTACAGAAAGCCTTGGAGAGCGCGCCGCAAGTCGCCCAGAGACTGATGGAATGGAAGCTGGCGACGTTGGCGAGGGTAGAGAACGGCTGGTCGATGAATACCGATACGATGGGAGTATACGGCAACTACTATTTGAAGCGGGCCATTGTTGCGCAGCAAGGCCTTGGCGCGAATCTGCCGGAAGATGCCATCTACCCTCTCAATCTCGCCGACGAGTCAGGGCAGCCGCTCGATGGCGCGAATAAATACACGATAGCGTTCGAAAAGAATGCCATGCCGCCCGTCAACGCTTTCTGGTCGATCACGCTGTACGACGCAGCCGGATTTCAGGTTGGCAACAGCCTCGAACGTTTCGCACTCAGTAGCTGGATGCCGTTCAAAGACAACGCAGATGGCTCGCTTGATCTCTACATTCAAAACGAGTCCCCCGGTCCGGATAAGGAGGCCAACTGGCTGCCTACACCGAAGGGAGCGTTCACTCTGACGATGCGCATGTACGCTCCGAAATCCGAAGCGCTGATCGGAAAATGGAATCCGCCGCCCGTCAGGAAGGTGCAGCTTCCGGCCCTGGCTACTCAGTGAGTTTTCGAACAGCAAACCTCGGCTGGGAGACAACTCGGGCTTGAGATGTGTTTTGCCAGTGGCCGTGTGAACGGCTACTGGCAAAAACCTAGTTTGTGGCAATCCGCAACTCTTCAACCAACAGCTCGAATTTTCGGCGGTCTTCGTCTGACAACCGAAAAGCGCTGGCAGATAGTCAGCAAGACCTTTTTCGACTACAGTTGATTATAGCGTGAGCACAATCCACGAAGTTCGATGGAGCCACTGGGCAGGAAAATTTCCAAATGCCAGCGGGCGATTGCTTGAGCCCGACTCGATCCCGGCCTCCTTTTCGGCGTCCATGGAACTCGGGAAGGAGCGCCCGCTTTGCCGATGCAAAATTTGTGAGTGGGGCACAGAGGTGGAACAGAACTCGGAGATCGGCCCAGCCGGGCCTGACGACTTCCCTGCCATTCGAGCCTTGTGCAACAGCTTCATCGACTGGTGCCGGTCACGCTACGGCGAAAACGCTTGGTTCGTCGACCGCTATTACACACCAGAAGAATGGGCCGCGCTCCTGGACAGCCTGCCGAGGATCCACTCGGCTCCACATGGCGAGATCCTTGTTGCCCGCCTGAACGGAAAGGTGGTCGGTTGTGTTATGATGCAGCGGATCGATGAACACACATGCGAGATGAAGCGCATGTTCATCAGCCCCGAGGGCCGAGGCTTAGGGCTGGGCCGCCGTCTCGCCGAAAACATCGTGCGCGTGGCTGCTGAGCGGGGCTACGCGACCATGCGGCTGGATACCGGCCGCAACCACGATGAGGCGCTGAGCCTCTACCGCTCTCTCGGATTCCAGGAGATCGCGCCTTATTACGACGCACCTCCTGAACTGTGCAACCATCTCATCTTCATGGAAGCCCCTCTGGCGGGATAGCTTCTTGGCACGCCATGGCCGCAGATACCGCGTTTGTATCAACTCGGCGACAACACGAGGACAAATGGCAGCGGCTGGCGGTAACGAGCGGGCTCGCAGAGGATCGTCTTCTTGAGGGGGTGAGGATGCTCAAGGCGCGCGAGCCACGTCAGCCTGTCACGGACATACTGGCTGGGCAGTTCATGACGTCTTCGGCGGAAATACGGCCCTGGGCAACTGATAGAAGGAAAACGTCCGGTCGGCGGCGGGCGCGGACCTAGCACCATCATTGTTCTGGAATGGTGGAAAGATGGCGCACCCGACAGGATTCGAACCTGTGACCTTTGGAATCGGAATCCAACACTCTATCCAGCTGAGCTACGGGTGCATCCGTTTGCAGCAAGGCCGCCGAAGCGGACTGTGAGCGGTTCATAGCTTAGCTTGCGCGTCGCTTCAATGGTGAAATGACGGAGTTCGCAGGGGAATTTGCGAGCGGCTCACAAATTGATGCGGAAGCCAGCCGATGGTCGAGCTTTGGAATGGGCCTGATGTGGCTGCCGGGCGGGGCGGGACAAGCTGTGCCCTTTGTGTCAGGCATGGCGGTGCGGGTGAGGGGAAAGGTCGGGCATGCAGAATGGATCAGTGGGGATGTCGAGGTGGTCTGCACCGGAGTCGAACATGACTCGTAAAGCGAGCTGAAGCCCTTGAAGCTTGCTACTCGGTTCCGCTTAAACCGATGAAACACATGGCCCGGCGATTGCCGGGCCATGTGGCGTCGTTGGTTAGGCGGTCTGCATGGCGCCGGGGCCGGGGATCGCCTTGGGCGGGACCTTGCCCATGATGATCATGCCGAGCACCTCGTCCTTGGTCACATCCTCTGTGCGGGCCTGGCCGACGACCTGGCCGTTCTTCATCACCGAGACGCGGTCGGCGAGGTCGAAGACGTCGTGGATGTCGTGGCTGATCAGGAAGATGCCGATGCCTTCGCGCTTCAGCTGCTTGATCAGCTCGCCGACCTGGGCGGTTTCCTGGGGCCCGAGGGCTGCCGTCGGTTCGTCCATGATCAGGATGCGGGCGTCGAACAGGATCGCGCGGGCGATCGCCACCGACTGCCGCTGGCCGCCCGAAAGCGCCTTCACCGGTTCCTTGAAGCGCTGGAAGTTGGGGTTGAGACGCCCCATGACTTCGCGGGCCTTGGCCTCCATCGCCACGTCGTCGAGCGTGCCCCAGGGGGTGCGCAGCTCGCGGCCGAGATAGAGGTTGGCGGCCGCATCGACGTTATCGGCGACGGCAAGCGTCTGATAGATCGTCTCAATGCCGTATTTCTTGGCGTCGCGCGGGTTGCTGATGTCGGCGGCTTCGCCATTGATCAGGATCTCGCCGCCGTCGCGCTTGTAGGCGCCCGACAGGATCTTGATCAGCGTCGACTTGCCGGCGCCGTTGTGGCCGAGAAGCGCCACGACCTCGCCGGGGTAGAGGTCGACGGAAGCGTTGTCGACCGCATGGATGCCGCCGAAGGAGATGGAAATGTTCTTCATTTCCACGAGCGGAGTGCGTTGGTCTTTCATTGGTCGGACTCCTTCTTACTTGGCACGGGCGCGGTAGATCGTGTCGAGCCAGACGGCGACGACAAGAACCACGCCGACGACGATGCGCTGGAACGGCGAGTCGATCCCCAAGAGCACCATGCCCGACTGCAGCGATTGCATGACGAGTGCGCCGATCATCGCGCCGGCGATCGTGCCGACGCCGCCGGCAAGCGACGTGCCGCCGATGACCGCGGCTGCGATCGTGTAGAGCTCGTCGAGCTCGCCTTGCGCGTTAGTTGCGGCGTTGAGGCGGGCCGTCGAGATCGCCGCGGCGATGGCGCAGAGCACGCCCATCAGCATGAAGATCTTGACGGTGACCCAGCGGGTCTTGATCCCCGCCAGTTCGGCTGCCTCAGGATTGCCCCCGAGCGCAAAGACATAGCGGCCGAAGCGCAGGCGAGTGGCGATGAATGTCATGACGATGCCGACGGCGATGGCGACCAGCACGGGGATGGCGATACCGTGCGAGATGAGCAAGCCGCCGTCCGGCCAGGCGATGCCGTTGGCGTCGGCATATTTGCGAGCAATGTTGACCGGCCAGTAATAGTGGTTGGCGATCGCCACCGCGCCCATCACCAGGATGCAGCCGAGGATGCCGAGGAAATATTCGGCCCAGACCGGGCGCAGCGGAAAGCCGAAGCGCTTGCGCTGCTTGCGCGAGTTGAGGATGGCCCCGACGATGGCGATACAGGCGATGATGCCGACAATCCAGCTGGCTGTCGCCCCGATGGACCCCTCGGTGCCACCGCCCATCAGGCGGAAGGTGGAATTCATCGGTGCAACAGTCTGGCCGCTGGTGACGAACCAGGTGGCACCGCGCCAGACGAGCAGGCCGCCGAGCGTGACGATGAAGGCCGGCACGTTGAGGAAGGCGATGATCGAGCCCTGGAGCGCGCCGATCGCGGCGCCGACGGCGATGCCGCAGGCAAGCGTGATGATCCAGATGGCGGGATGCTCGAGCCCGAGATATTGCGGCAGGACCTTGACCTGCATGACCGCCATGATCATGCCGCAGAAGCCAAGCACGGAGCCGACCGACAGATCGATGTTGCGGGTGACGATGATCAGTACCATGCCGGTCGCCATCACGGCGACGGACGAGGTTTGAACCGTCAGGTTCCAAAGGTTTCTCGGCGTCAGAAACAGGCCGCCGGTCATGATCTCGAAGCCGAGCCAGATGATGGCCAGCGCGCCGACCATGCCGAGCAAGCGGGTATCGATCTCGGTGGCGCGGAAGAAGCGCTTCACCGGGTTCTCGTCCGCGTTGCGGGCACGGTTGGCCTGGCTCTGTGTCTGATTGCCTTGTGTGATGTCGGCCATGGACGTGCCTTCCCCCCACTTTCTGTTGATGTCACCGCATCCGCCGGCGCCAAAGACCGGAATGGGACGCGACAAGTCTGATGATGAAGACAGTTGTCGAGCGCTTCTCTCGTTCGTGCCAACGCGTGCCTGAAGGTCTTACAGCGCCGCGTGTGAAATATGACGCGCTAAGGACGCTGTAAAACTTCAAGCATGCTTCATGATCCTCTCCTCAGATCGCTTCCGATTTAAGGGATCATGCAGCGGGCATTGTCCGCCCCGGTCACACCTTGCGCAAGCGCCGCAACGGGTTGCGTTGCGGCGCTTGTCGAAGGTTAGAGCTCAACTCTGTCCGGGCGGCTTATTTGCACGCAGCGACGTCGCCCTTGACGCCCTGGCAAGCTTCGTCCTTGGAGATCCAGCCGGCGTCGATGACGACGTTGAGGTTCTCCTTGGTGATCGGAAGCGGTGCGAGGAAGACCGACTGCATGGCGACGCCCTTGGGGCCGCCATTGAAGGCCGTCACGCCGGCGATTTCTTCCATCTTCTTGCCGCTCGCCAGTTCGGCGGCGATTTCGGCTGCGCGCTTGCCGAGTTCACGCGAGTCCTTCCAGACCGAAACGGTCTGGGTGCCGAGGGCGACGCGGTTGAGGGCTGCCTTGTCGGCGTCCTGGCCGGAGACCGGAACGGAGCCGGCGAGGCCCTGGGCATCGAGGGCTGCAATCGCACCGCCAGCGGTGCCGTCGTTGGAAGCGACGACCGCGTCGACCTTGTTGTCGTTTGCGGTCAGGAACTGCTCCATGTTCTTTTGGGCATTTTCCGGCTTCCATCCGTCGGTGTAGGCTTCACCGACGCTCTTGATCTTGCCGGCGTCGACAGCTTCCTTCAGCACTTCCATCTGTCCGGAGAACAGGAAGTCGGCGTTCGGGTCGGCAGACGAGCCCTTGATGAAGACATAGTTGCCTTCCGGCTTGACCTTGAACACTTCGCGAGCCTGCATGCGGCCCACTTCCTTGTTGTCGAAGGTGATGTAGAAGGCGGCCGGATTTTCGATCAGGCGGTCGTAGCCGACAACCGGAATGCCTTCGGCGGCAGCCTTTTCGATGGCCGGGCCGATGGCGTCGCTATCCTGTGCAAGCACGATCAGAGCGTTGGCACCCTGGGCGATCAGCGACTCGACGTCGGTCAGCTGCTTGGCAGCGGAAGACTGGGCGTCAGCGGAAATGTACTTGTCGCCGGATGCCTCAAGTGCTGCCTTGATGGCGGCTTCGTCGGTTTTCCAACGCTCTTCCTGGAAGTTCGACCAGGAAACGCCGACCACCAGATCCTTGGCGATGGCTGCGGAATGCATCGACGCGATGATGGCAGCCCCTGCCATCAGCTTCAAAACGGATTTCATTTCATCCTCCCGAGTGGCGGCCGGCTGAGCGTGCGAACCTCCCGCACCATCCTCGACCAGCCTTGCAACGCTGTCGAAATGCCACCGTAAACATCGTCCGGTTTTATTTTCTCGACAGTCGAGAAAATGAATGTCAGAGAATCCACGGCCTGTCAACACGGCCGACCCGGTTGCGTATGGACTGCCGATGCGCCGGTTTCCTGGGCTCGTCACCGGGGGTGCGGTGAGGGTCCGGGTGAAACGGACGCAGGCGGGAAGGGGATTGTTGTGTCATTTCAACAGTTCCGGCCGCCAAGCTCGGGTCGGGTGCCGCGTGATTTGCCGGCGACCCCGCTCGGTCTTGATCAATGGCCGTGCGTTTCAGCTCTGATGACAGCCTTCTCGCTCAGCGCCGAGCAAGTTCATTGCCACTCATCGCTGCCGGAAAGGGTCTGTGGATTATTTCTCGACAGTCGAGAAAATCAATGGCAGAGATTGACGAGGTGTCGACAAGGCGATCAGTGCCTTGCCTCGCCGTGCAACAGATGCTTTGGGAGGGCATGTGTTCGAAGGACCCGCCACCGGCAAGGACGTATGATGCTGACCAAGTCCAGCACTGAGCTCGTGCGTCAGCAGAACAGTGCGCTGGTCCTTGCCGCGCTCCGGCGCGCCCGCAATCTCTCGCATACCGAAATTTCCGCCGCAACCGGGCTCGCCTCGGCGACGGTGTCGGCGATCACGGCCGAGCTCGAGCGCGCCGGAGTGATCGCCAAGGCGGAACAGCATGTGCAGGGCGGACGAGGGCGCCCGCGCGTCCTGTTCACGCCACGTCGCGACTGCGGTTACATCGTCGTCGTGCGTATCTCTTCGGATGTGGTGCAGTATTCGCTGACCGACTATGGCGGCACGCTGCTCGACCGCTTCGAGGAGGGCCGCAATCACGACCAGCGCGGCACGGACGCGTTTGCGCGCACCTTCGTCGAGGCGCTGGAGCGCCTGCTGCAGCGCTCGCGCCTGACGCGCGACCGCGTGCTGGCCATCTCCATCAGCAGCAAGGGGCTGGTCGACGCCGATACGGACGCGGCACGGCTGCTCTGGTCTCCGGTGTTCGGCAGCGAGCAGCTCGACTTTGCCGCGTTGCTTGCGCCGGAATGGCGAGCGAGGGTGATGCTCAACAATGAGACCCTGCTGGTGGCACAGGCGCTGGCGGCCGAAGCGGAGCGCGCGCCGGACGGCGGATTTCGATCGCTTGCCGCCATCTCGCTCGGCCACAGCATCGGCCTCGGCGTTGCCCGCAAGGGCAGGTTCGGCGAGATCGACGTGACGGCGCCGAATTTCGGCCACATGCTGCATGCGCCATCGGCCGGACTGTGCCGTTGCGGCGCCTATGGCTGCATCGAAGCGGCTGCCGGTTTCTACGGCATTCTGCGGGCCGCCTTCGAAGTGCCGGCCGACACGATCCCGGCGAAATTCGTGCCAATTGCCGAAATGGACAAGATCGCAGCGAGTGCGCGCCAGGGGCATCGCATGGCCGGCTATGCCTTTCGCCAAGCTGGCATCGCGCTCGGCAACGGCGTCTCGCGCATGCTCAGTCTTTACGAGCGTATGCCGATCTACGTTACCGGCCCCGGCACGCGCTACTTCGATCTCTTGCGCGGCGGGTTGGAGGAGGGCGTATCCCAGTCACTCCAGCTCAGGCTTCAGGGCGCGCCCGAGATATCGGTCGTGCTCGACGAACAGCGGCTCGTGTTCGACGGCCATCTCGAGCGTGCTCTGGGCAAGATCGACAGCGAGATTGCTACGGCCGGATCGCACTAAGGAACAGCCGCTTTGGCGAGACGGGCGAGGCAACCATTTTTGGGGTTGTATCAAGGGCGAACAAACCAGCTAATACAATTTACAGTTATTTAGCAACTCCTTGTCAATGTGACATTGACGCGGGAGACGATGATGTTTTCAGTGATTGCATGCATACGCGATGATCACGATTGGCGTCTGGTGCTGGTGGCGGCCGTGGTTTGCCTGGCCGGTTGCGTCGCAACCATGCTGTTGCTGCTGCGTGCCCAGCGAAGCGAAGGCAGTCAGCGCGGTCTTTGGACCGCCGTCAGTGGTTTTGCCTGCGGCATCGGCGTCTGGTCCACTCATTTCATTGCCATGCTCGCCTATGATGGCGGGATGACGGTTTCCTATGGCGCCTGGGGGACGACGCTTTCGATCGTTCTCGCGATCGCGGCCGCCTGGGTTGCTTTCACGGTCGGGCTTGGCGCTCGCTCGCACTACGCCCTTGCATCTAGCGGTGTCATCCTGGGCGGCGGCATTGCCGCCATGCACTTTACCGGCATGCAGGCGCTCGAGATGCCGGGACACATTGTCTACGATGCAAGGTTCACGGTTTTCGGCATCGTCGCCGGCACCCTGCTGGCGATGGCAGCGCTGCATGCGTTTCATGTGCTGCGCAACGCCCGCAGGCTTGTCGTCTCGACGCTGCTGCTCGTCGTTGCCATCTGCGTCCTGCACTTCACCTCGATGAGTGGCATCACGCTGGTACCGGCGCCGGATATTCCGGCAGCCGATACCATCCATCCGGCCTGGCTTGCCGGCGGGGTCATTGCTGCCTCGACCATGCTGATCATCCTGGCCTTCGGCGCGCTGTTCGTCGATCGGCATCTGACCGACCTGCGCGGGCTTGCCAATGCATCGCTGGAAGGCATGGCCATCGTGCATGAAGGCCGCATCATCGACACCAACGAGCGTTTTGCGCGCCTGACGGGATGGAAGGTTTCGGAGCTCACCGGCCGAGATCCGGCGGAGGTTTTCGCCTTCGGTGAGGAAGGGCTGCAGAGCCATCATCGCGGCGACGGCCCCGGCGAAATCGATCTGATCAATGTGGCCGGCCAGTCCGTGCCGGTCGAGTTCATGTGCCGGACGGTCGAGTATCGCGGCCGCGAATGCGAGGTGATCTTCGTGCGCGACCTCAGCGCGCGCAAGGAAGCCGAGCGCACTATCGAGCATCTGGCCCACCACGATGTGCTGACCGATCTTCCCAATCGTGGTTTCTTCGACCGGCGCCTGGCCCAGGTCATGACGGTGGCGGCGGCGAAGAACGAGCAGCTTGCCATCCTTTGCCTCGACCTCGACCGCTTCAAGGCCGTCAACGACATTTTCGGCCATGGCGAGGGGGACCGCATCCTCATGAAGGTCGCCGACATCCTGCGCAAGGCGGTCGGCGAGGGGGATACCGTCGCCCGGCTGGGCGGCGACGAGTTTGCCATTCTTCAGGTGGGTGGCGAACAGCCCGACGCGGCGCGTCACCTGTCGGACCGCATCCTGACTTATTTTGCCGCCGAGATGGATACGAACCGCGATCCGACCGCCGTCGGCGTCAGCATCGGTGCTGCGATCTACCCTGCTGATGGCGACACGGCTGACCGGCTGCGCAACAATGCCGACACCGCTCTCTACCGCGCCAAACAATCGGGCAAGGGGATCGCCTGCTTCTTCGACACGGAAATGGACGAGACCGTGCGCACGCGACGGCAGATCGAAAACGACCTGCGCCATGCCGTGCTTCGCCGGCAGCTCTTCCTTGAATATCAACCGCTTGTCGATCTGCGCGGCGATCGGATCCTGGGCTACGAGGCGCTCTTGCGCTGGATGCATCCGGAGCGTGGCCTCATCAGCCCCGATGTCTTCATCCCGATCGCCGAGCAAAGCGGTTCGATCATCCAGATCGGCGAATGGGTGCTGGAGCAGGCCTGCAGGGAGGCGGCGAAATGGAACGAGCCTCTACCGGTTTCGGTCAATATCTCGCCGGTGCAGTTCCTGCTTCCCAATCTTTTCGATCAGATCTTTGGTATCCTGCGGCGAACGGGGCTGGAGCCGCGCCGGTTGGAGCTGGAGATCACCGAGGCGGCCCTTCTGCACAATCGCGAAGACGTTCTCGCCACCCTCGGACGACTGAGGATACATGGGGTGCGCATCGTCATGGATGATTTCGGCACCGGGCATTCCTCGCTCAGCAACCTGCAGACGTTCCCGTTCGACAAGCTGAAGATCGATTGCAGCTTCACTGCCGTGATCGACAAGGACCCTTCGGCGCACGCGATCGTCAGGGCGATCATTGCGCTTGGCAACAGCCTCAACCTGCCTGTCGTAACCGAAGGCGTGGAAACGGAGCGGCAAAGGCAGATCCTGGTCGACGAGGGCTGCCTCCAGGTTCAGGGCTTTCTCACTGGCAGGCCCGGCGTTGCCCCGAGCACCGGGCAGGAGGAGCAGTCAGGCGGATGGGAGAATGCGCCATTGCGCGCGGACGGCTGAGGCAATGAACTGAAACACGAAACGGCCGGGCGTGTCGCGCCCGGCCGTTTGTCTTTGCCAAACGGAAACCCGCTTCGCACTTTTCCTCGAAATGCTTTACGCGACGCTGATCTGGCGCTTTTCGATGACCGACTTCACGGCTGCGTCGGCAAGCGCGAGCGCTGCCAGGCCATCCTTGCCCGACGGGGTGATTTCCGTGCCCTTTTCGATCGCGGAGATGAAGCTCTCGATCTCGTTGGCATAGGCTTCGGTGTAGCGGGTCATGAAGAAATCGTGCAGCGGCGGGCGGGTGTAGCCTTCGCCATTGGCGATCTCGATCGACACCGGGCGCTGGTTTTCCGCCGAGACGACACCCTGGGAGCCGTGAACCTCGATGCGCTGGTCGTAGCCGTAGGTGGCGCGGCGCGAGTTGGAGATGATCGCCTGTTTGCCGGAGGCGGTCTGCAGGATGACGGACACACTGTCGTAGTCGCCGGCTTCGCCGATTGCCTTGTCGACGAGGACGGCGGCGGTCGCCGTTACCGATACGGGCTCTTCGCCGAGCAGGAAGCGCGCCATGTCGAAGTCATGGATCGTCATGTCGCGGAAGATTCCGCCCGAGCGCTTGATGTAGTCGACCGGCGGCGCGCCGGGATCGCGCGAGGTGATCGTCACCATCTCGACGTCGCCGATCTTGCCGGCGTCGATTGCCTGCTTGACGGCCATGAAATGCGGGTCGAAGCGGCGGTTGAAGCCGACCATCAGCTTGCCCTTGGTCTCGGCCACCACCTTCATGCAGGCCCGCACGCGATCGACATCGAGATCGATGGGCTTTTCGCAGAAGATCGCCTTGCCGGCGCGGGCGAAACGCTCGATCAGGTCGGCATGGGTATCGGTCGGCGTGCAGATGACAACGGCGTCGATATCGGCCGATTTTTCGATTGCCTCGATGGTGCGGACCTCGCAGCCATAGGCCTTGGCGATGGCATCGGCGGCGGCCGGAAAGGCGTCGGCCACGGCGACGAGCACGGCATCGGGATTGCCGCTGACGGCCTTTGCGTGAACCTTGCCGATGCGTCCGGCGCCCAGAAGACCAAATCTCACTGTCATCTCTGTCTCTCTCGAAATCCGGTCCTCGACCGGGAAGGTGCGTGATGATCGGCGCTCATCGCGCAAAGGCGCCGCGGAGGGGCAATTCCGCGATTGGGTTGCAAGGTGGTTGTCAGCGATGGTGCCCGAGCGGATGCCGCGCGCTTTCCTCTCCCTTGCCCGACCGTTTCTTCCGTGCGGGCGTCCGGCGCCATCTGTTCGGAATGAAATGGTCGAAGAAAACAATTTCGGAATTTTTATTCTATTTTCATGGTGCCCGTCAAGGGCGTGATGCGGTCGCGGGCTTGCGGCGGCCGGTGGATTTCCCCTACAAGACATCCGTTGCCGATCACGAGCGCAAGCACCCAGAGGACAGGATGATCAAACTCATCGACCCGGACCACGCCTTTTACCGTCCCTTGTGGCGGCGGGTTTTGATCTTTTTAGTCTGCGCCGGCTGGGCGGCGCTCGAATTCTATCACGACCAGCCGTTCTTCAGCATCATCGCTCTGGCGATCGCCGCCTATGTCGGGTCCTCTCTGCTGCTGTTTTACAAGCCGACAGACAAGACTGCCGGTGCTGAGGGCTCGGCGTCAAAAGACGAGACGCCCAAGGCTGACAACGACGCGTGAGCGGCGGTCAGGCCGCCTGCAATTGGCGCGACGCCTCGTCGATGAGCATGTTGGCGAGTTTCATCCGGACCGTCGCATTGGCGCGGTAGTCCTGCGGCAGGCGATCGGGATGATTGGCGGCGGCGAAGCTTCGCCGCTTGGCAGCGAGCGTCGTCAATGTCTCCCCTTCACCAAGGTCAAGTTCCTCGGCGACTTCGGCAAGGCTGATGCGGTTGAGAAATTCCGGCATCGGCTCTATCGGCGGCGGCTCGACGAAGGACGCATCGAAATAGGCTCGCTCGACGGCGCTGCGCGCAGCAGACGCGCTGTCGGCGCCGCCGGCGACGAACGTGGTTGCGAACAGAGGCGTGCGCGACGTCGCGAAAACCTCCGCATTGGCGGTCTCTTCCTCGTCTTCTTCCGTCTTCAGCCGCTCGAGCACGGACTGAAACACCGACATTCCGAACATGCAGCCTCCGCTATCCCGGCGCAAAATGCCGGATGGAGATTATCCCAGGCTGATCAACTTGATCATGCCCAGGCTGATCAACCAATGCTGGCTGATCATGCTCGTCCCTGTTTGAGAATGAGGTCGTAGAGCAGCTTGGCGCTCGGCGGCAGCGCGCGTCCCTCGGCGGTGATCAACCCATAGGGCTTGATGCGGATCGGGATCTCGGTTTTGAGGATGCGGATCTCGCCGGCCGGCGTGCCGTTGTCGGCGATCAGGTTGGCGACATCGAGCGCCACCGGCGCAATCGCATTGGTGTTGCGCACGATCGACAGCGTCAGGATGATCGACGAGGTGTTGATGACGGTCGCCGGTAGGCGCACACCCGCGGACATGAAGCTGTCTTCGACGGCGCGGCGCAGCAGCGTTCCCGGCGGCTGGAACACCCAGTCGTAGGCGGGCAGATCTTCGGCGCCGGCAATGGGCTTGTCGAGCAGCGGATGGCCGTCGCGCACGATCAGGCAGACCTCCTCGTAGCCGATCTCGACCATGTTGAAGAGCCGCGGGCTGAGATCGTCTGGGATGCGTCCGACGACGAAGTCGTGGCGGGCGGCGAGCAGCTCGCGCGTCAGCACATTGCTGTTTTCGATCTGGATGTTGATCTCGATGCCGGGATAGGCGGTGATGACCTGGCGGATTGCCGGAACGGCGAGGTTGAGCGCCGGCCCGGTCACCGAGCCGATCGACACCGAGCCGCCGCTGCCGGTCTTCAGTTCGCTGATCTCGCGCGAGGCCTCCCGCAGTTCCAGAAAGATCGTGCGCGCCCGCCGCGCCAACGCCTGGCCGTAGCGGGTCAGTTCTACGCCGCGTGCCACTCGCTCGCAGATCGGCGCCTTCAGGATCGTCTCGATCTCCGCCAGCATGCGCGAGGCGGCGGGCTGGGAGATGCCGAGCGTCTCGGCGGCCGCACTGATGCGACGATGATCGTCGATCGCCAGGATCAGCCGGAGGTGATTGATCTTCAGCCCTGAGCGAAAGAGCCCGCTGTCGAACTGTTCGGCGGCAATCCCTGTCGTGCCGGGCTTTCCTTCTTTCATCATCGTGGGCAATCCAGTTTTCAGGATGTTTCAAAAATCACACTGTTTTCGAGTAGTATATCAATATTGGTATGGTAGCAAAGCGATATTGTATTTGACAGTTATGGCTTTTGATTCCAGTTTTTCCCCATGTGCCAGTGCATGTGGGAGCATGCGGGCGGGGAGGACTTCCTTCACCTGGATCCACCGCCGGAGACGCGATCTCCGGGCCGGTGGATCGCTGCGCATAGGACGGGGAGGCTGCGGGCCTGCCGGCTTCAACACTTTTGGGAGAGACCAGATGAAATTGATTACTTCGCTTCTCGCAGCGGCCGCGATCTCCGTCGCGTCGTTTGCTGCGCCCGCCTTCGCACAGGACAAAGGCACGGTTGGCATTTCCATGCCGACGAAGACCTCGACCCGCTGGATCTCCGATGGCGAGACCATGGAGAAGCTGTTCAAGGAAGCCGGTTACACGCCGGACCTGCAGTTTGCCGACGATGATATTCCGAACCAGCTCGCCCAGATCGAAAACATGGTGACCAAGGGTGCCAAGGTTCTCGTCATCGGCGCCATCGACGGCACGACGCTTTCCGACATCCTGCAGAAGGCCCATGACGCCGGCGTCAAGGTCATCGCTTACGACCGTCTGATCCGCGATTCGGGCAATGTCGACTACTACGCCACCTTCGACAACTTCCAGGTCGGCGTGCAGCAGGCAACGTCGCTGGTGCAGGGCCTGAAGCTCGACGGCGCGACCGAGCCGAAGAACGTCGAACTCTTCGGCGGTTCGCCTGACGATAACAACGCCTTCTTCTTCTACGACGGTGCGATGTCGGTCCTGCAGCCGCTGATCGACAGCAACAAGATCGTCGTCAAGTCCGGCCAGAAGGGCATGGACCAGGTCGGCACGCTGCGCTGGGATGGTGCCGTTGCCCAGGCCCGCATGGAAAACCTGCTGTCCTCCAACTACACCGATGCCAAGGTCGATGGCGTTCTGTCGCCCTACGACGGCCTGTCCATCGGCATCATCTCGGCGCTGAAGGGCGTCGGCTATGGTTCCGGCGACATGGCGATGCCTGCCGTTACCGGTCAGGACGCCGAACTGCCTTCGGTCAAGTCGATCCTTGCCGGCGAACAGTATTCGTCGATCTTCAAGGACACGCGCGAACTCGCCAAGGTCACGGTCGGCATGGTCAATGCGATCATGGAAGGCAAGGAGCCGGAAGTGAACGACACCAAGACCTATGACAACGGCGTCAAGGTCGTTCCGTCCTACCTGCTGAAGCCGGTCGCGGTCGACAAGTCCAACATCAAGGATGTGCTGGTCTCCTCCGGTTACTACACCGAAGATCAGATCAACAACTGATAGGATGACGCACCTGAGGGTCCGCGATCCATCGCGGACCCTTTTATCCCGGTGAGGGAGCCTGTACTCTCTTGCCGACTGCCGCTGGAATGACTGAACATGGACAATATCATTCTCGAAATGCGTGGCATCACCAAGACGTTTCCGGGCGTCAAGGCGCTGGACAATGTCAGCTTCAAGGTTCGCGAAGGTGAGATCCACGCTCTGGTCGGTGAAAACGGTGCCGGCAAATCGACGCTGATGAAGGTACTGAGCGGCGTCTATCCCGCCGGCACCTATGACGGCGAGATCTACTACGACGGCGAGCCTCGCCGCTTCTCGACCATCTCTGACAGCGAACATCTCGGCATCATCATCATCCACCAGGAACTGGCGCTGGTTCCGCTGCTGTCGATCGCCGAAAACATCTTTCTCGGCAACGAGATCGCCACCAATGGGGTGATCCATTGGCCGCAGACCTTTGCCCGCACGCAGGAACTTCTGAAAAAGGTGGGCCTGAGCGAGCCGCCCGCCACGCTGATCACTGACATCGGCGTCGGCAAGCAGCAGCTGGTCGAGATCGCCAAGGCGCTGTCGAAGAAGGTGCGGCTGCTGATCCTCGACGAACCGACCGCCTCGCTCAACGAAAACGATTCTGACGCGCTCTTGAAGCTCTTGATGGAGTTTCGCGCGCAGGGCATGACTTCGATCATCATTTCGCACAAGCTGAACGAGATCCGCAAGGTCGCCGACCAGATCACCATCCTGCGCGACGGCGGAACCGTTGAAACGCTCGACTGTCAGACCGAGGATATCGGCGAAGACCGGATCATCAAGGGCATGGTCGGTCGTGCGATGGAAGATCGTTACCCGCCGCGCGAGCCCAAGATCGGCGAGACGCTCTTGGAAGTGAAGAACTGGAACGTCTTCCACCAGCATCACCGCGACCGGCAGTTCCTGCACGACGTCAATTTTACCGTGCGCGCCGGCGAAGTCGTCGGCATCGCCGGCCTGATGGGGGCGGGGCGAACCGAAACGGCGATGAGCATCTTCGGCAAGTCCTGGGGGCACAAGATCACCGGCGACGTCCTGATGCGCGGCAAGCCGGTCGACGTCAGCACCATCCCCCGCGCCATCGACGCTGGTCTCGCCTATGTCACCGAAGACCGCAAGCAACTGGGTCTCGTGCTGATCAACAACATCAAGGAGAACACCACGCTCTCCAACCTGAAGGCGGTGGCGTCCAACGGCGTCATCGACGATCGCAAGGAGGTCAAGGTCGCCTCCGACTATCGTTCGAAGCTGCGCATCCGCTCGCACTCGATCTATCAGGAAACGGTCAATCTTTCCGGCGGCAATCAGCAGAAGGTGGTGCTGTCGAAGTGGCTGTTCACCAATCCGGAAGTCCTCATCCTCGACGAGCCGACACGCGGTATCGATATCGGCGCGAAGTATGAGATCTACACCATCATCAACCAGCTTGCAGCCGAGGGCAAAGGCATCGTGATGATTTCATCGGAGATGCCGGAACTGCTTGGAACCTGCGACCGCATCTACGTCATGAACGAGGGCCGCATCGTCGCCGAGCTTTCAAAGGCCGAAGCGAGCCAGGAATCCATCATGCGTGCCATCATGCGTTCAGGGGAGAAACACTAATGGTCGCCGATACGAGCACCCAACCGAACAAACCCTCGATCGGGGACTATCTCAAGAACAACATCCGCGAATACGGCCTCCTGGTCGCGCTCGTGGTCATCATGCTGTTCTTCCAGTTCGTCACCAACGGCGTGCTGTTCCGCCCGGTCAACATCACCAACCTGGTGCTGCAGAACTCGTTCATCGTCATCATGGCGCTGGGCATGCTGCTGATCATCGTCGCCGGACACATCGACCTTTCGGTCGGCTCGATCGTCGCCTTCATCGGGGCGATATCGGCGATCATGCTGGTCAAGTGGGGCCTGCCGGCCTTCGTCGTCATTCCTGCCTGTCTTGTTGTCGGCGGCATCATGGGGGCGGCGCAGGGTTACTGGGTCGCCTATCAGAAGATCCCGTCCTTCATCGTCACGCTTGCCGGCATGCTGGTCTTCCGCGGGCTCACCTACGTGGTGCTCGGCGGCCGGCCGATCGGTCCGTTCCCGAAGGAGTTTCAGCTGCTTTCGACAGGCTTCGTTCCGGATTTCCTCTACTTCCTCAATCCGAGGCCCGACCTCATCCAGAACATGGTGGCGCTGGTGGCGGTGCTGGCACTCGTCGGCTACGCCATCTATGCGGGCGTGCGCAATCGCCGGGTCAACGAGCAGCACGGTAGCGAAAACGAGCCCTTCGTCTTCTTCGCCATCCAGATGGCGGTCATCGCCGTCGTTGCGCTGTTCATCGGCTATCAGCTTTCGACCTATCGCGGCCTGCCCAACGTGCTGATTGCCATGGGCGTGCTGATCGCGCTCTATACCTTCGTCACCACGCGCTCGACGATCGGCCGTCGCATCTATGCCATGGGCGGCAACGTCAAGGCGGCGAAGCTCTCCGGCATCAACACCGAGCGGCTGACGTTCTACACCTTCATCAACATGGGTGTTCTGGCCGCACTTGCCGGCATGATCATCACCGCCCGCCTCAACTCGGCAACGCCGAAGGCCGGCCAAGGCTTTGAACTCGACGTGATTGCGGCCTGCTTCATCGGCGGCGCCTCAGCGTCCGGCGGCGTCGGCAAGATCATCGGCGCGGTGATCGGGGCCTTCATCATGGGCGTGATGAACAATGGCATGTCGATCATGGGCATCGGCATCGACTACCAGCAGCTGATCAAGGGTCTGGTGCTGCTCGCTGCCGTCTTCTTCGACGTCTACAACAAGAACAAGGGCTGACCAGCGACCGAACGGCCCGGATCGAACCAGTACCATTGAACGGGCAGCTCCGGCTGCCGGGAGTGACAGCCCGGACTGTCAGGATTGGGTGGCGAGAGCCACCCGAGGGGCCGCGGTTTGCCTGAGATCAGGCGCGAGCAAGGCCCGAACGATGCAAGGAAGGACAGGATCGTGCTGATTTCTCAGATCAGGAACGAAGACGGATCGACAACGGTCGCGGTACGCGCGCCGGGCGAGGTTGCCCGCGCAGTCAACGGCGCGGCGAGCGTCTATGCACTGGCGATGGACGCGGCCAATGCCGGGCGTAGCCTCAAGGACACGATCGAGGCAAAGGGTCTTGGTGCTGCCGTCGATCTCGAAAAGGCCTATGCCGAAGGCCGTCTTCTGCCGCCGATCACCCACCCCGACCCCGCGCACCTGCATCTGACCGGAACGGGGCTGACGCATCTTGGTTCAGCCGCGACCCGCGACGCCATGCACAAAAAGACGACCGAGGCGGCGGAGGAGACGCTGACCGACTCGATGAAGATGTTCCGCATGGGCCTTGAAGGCGGCAAGCCGCAACCGGGCGAAACCGGCGTGCAGCCGGAATGGTTCTACAAGGGTAACGGCACCTCCGCCGTCGCGCCCGGTTCGGCGCTCGTCTCTCCGGCCTTTGCCGAAGACGGTGGGGAGGAGCCGGAGATGGCCGGCATCTACGTGATCTCTGACAAGGGCATGCCGTTCCGTATCGGCTTTGCCGTCGCCAACGAGTTTTCCGATCACAAGACCGAGCGGGTCAACTATCTCTGGCTCGCGCATTCGAAGCTGCGCCAGGCGAGCTTCGGGCCGGAAATCCGCGTCGGCGCAGCACCCGACGATATCAGAGGCACCTCGCGTATCCTGCGGAGCGGCAAGGTTCTGTGGGAAAAGCCGTTCCTATCGGGCGAAGCCAACATGTCGCACAGCTTTGCCAACCTCGAGCATCACCATTTCAAATATGGCCTGTTCCGCCAGCCGGGGGACATCCACGTCCACATGTTCGGCACGGCGACGCTCTCCTTCGGCGATGGTATCCGCACGGAAGAGGGGGATGTCTTCGAGATCGAGGCTGCCGAATTCGGCCTTCCCTTGCGCAATCCGCTCGCAATCGCCGCCGCCGAACCGGTCGCCATACATCAGCTCTGACATATGCGGTATGCCAGTGGCAGGCCGCGACAGGCGCGGTTGCCCGCGAAAAGTAGATGAAGGAGGCTGAGGCCCATGACATTGCACCAAAACCTGATTGCCGGCGAATGGGTTGGCGGTGATGGCGTTGCCAATATCAATCCGTCCGACACCAACGACGTGATCGGGGAATATGCCCGCGCCTCGGCCGAGGATGCGAAGGCGGCGATTGCTGCGGCCAAGGCGGCCTTTCCGGCCTGGTCGCGCTTCGGCATCCTCGAGCGTCATGCGATCCTTCGAAAGACCGCAGACGAGATCCTGGCGCGCAAGGACGAGCTCGGGCGACTGTTGTCGCGCGAAGAGGGCAAGACGCTGGCGGAAGGCATCGGCGAGACCGTGCGCGCCGGCCAGATCTTTGACTTCTTTGCCGGTGAGGCGCTGCGATTGGCTGGCGAGGTCATCCCCTCGGTGCGCCCTGATATCGGCGTCGAGATCACCCGCGAGCCGGTCGGCGTCGTCGGCATCATCACGCCRTGGAATTTCCCGATCGCCATTCCCGCCTGGAAGATCGCGCCGGCGCTCTGCTATGGCAACACCATCGTCTTCAAGCCGGCCGAACTGGTGCCCGGTTGCTCCTGGGCGATCGTCGAYATTCTCCATCGCGCCGGCCTGCCGAAGGGCGTGYTGAACCTGGTGATGGGCAAGGGCTCGGTCGTCGGCCAGACGATGCTCGACAGCCCCGACATCCAGGCGATCACCTTTACCGGCTCGACCGGCACCGGCAAACGCGTGGCACTGGCCTCGGTCGAGCACAATCGCAARTACCAGCTGGARATGGGCGGCAAGAACCCGTTCGTGGTGCTCGAYGACGCCGATCTYGGCGTTGCCGTCGAAGCCGCCGTCAACTCCGCCTTCTTCTCCACCGGCCAGCGYTGCACCGCSTCGTCGCGGGTGATCGTGACCGAAGGCATTCACGACCGGTTCGTGGCGGCRATGGGCGAGCGCATGAAGGGGCTCACCATCGACGAYGCGCTGAAGGCCGGCACCCATATCGGCCCGGTGGTCGACCAGAGCCAGCTCAACCAGGACACCGACTAYATCGCCATCGGCAAACRGGAMGGCGCSAAACTCGCCTTCGGCGGCGAGCTTYTGAAGCGYGACACGCCCGGCTTCTACCTGCAGCCGGCGCTGTTTACCGAGGCAACCAACCAGATGCGCATCTCGCGTGAAGAAATCTTCGGACCGGTCGCTTCGGTGATCCGGGTGAAGGATTATGACGAGGCGCTTGCCGTYGCCAATGGACGAGGCGCTTGCCGTTGCCAATGTAGGTCTCATGACAGCTGCCGCAATCCTTGCCGAGCATGCCGAGTGCCGCACCGACGCCAGCCTGATCGCAATTCCAGCTCGAGAAACCGCGGCTCCAGCGACGCATTTCAAGCGCAATGCCGAGGCCGGCATGGTGATGGTCAACCTGCCGACCGCCGGCGTCGATTTCCACGTGCCCTTCGGTGGCCGCAAGGGCTCCTCCCATGGCTCGCGCGAGCARGGTCGCYACGCCGCCGAATTCTACACAACCGTCAAGACCGCATACACCCTGGCTTAATGGGCGCCGTCGCAGGCCCGCGTTACGGCGCGGGCCGCTCAAGGAAGGATAAGATGAAGAAGAAAGCTGAGTGGCCGCGCAAGCTGCGTTCGCAGGAATGGTTCGGTGGCACGGGGAAGAATGCCATCATGCATCGCTCCTGGATGAAGAACCAGGGTCTGCCCGCCGATACGTTCGACGGCCGGCCGATCATTGGCATCTGCAACACCTGGTCGGAACTGACGCCGTGCAACGCGCATCTGCGCGATCTCGCCGAGCGAGTGAAGCGCGGGGTCTACGAGGCGGGTGGTTTCCCGGTCGAATTCCCGGTGTTTTCCGTGGGCGAGAGCACGCTACGGCCGACGGCGATGATGTTCCGTAACCTCGCGGCCATGGATGTCGAAGAGGCGATCCGCGGCAATCCGGTCGATGGCGTCGTGCTGCTCGGCGGCTGTGACAAGACCACGCCGAGCCTGCTCATGGGGGCGGCGAGCGTCGACATCCCGGTCATTCTGGTCTCCGGCGGCCCGATGCTGAACGGCAAGTGGCGCGGCAAGGACGTCGGGTCCGGTACCGCCATCTGGCAGTTTTCCGAAATGGTGAAGTCCGGCGAGATGTCTCTGGCCGAATTCATGGATGCGGAGCAGGGCATGGCCCGTTCGGCCGGCAGTTGCATGACCATGGGCACGGCCTCGACCATGGCGTCGATGGCCGAAGCGCTCGGCATGACGCTGCCCGGCAATGCGACAATTCCCGCTGTCGACGCCCGCCGGCGGGTGATCTCCCAGCTTTCCGGCCGCCGCATCGTCGACATGGTCAAGGAAGATCTGAAGCCGTCCGATGTCCTGACCAGGCAAGCCTTCGAAAACGCCATCCGCGTCAACGGTGCCGTCGGGGGCTCGACCAATGCCGTGCTGCATCTTCTGGCGCTCGCCGGTCGTATCGGCGTTGACCTGACGCTGGACGACTGGGACCGGCTTGGCCGCGACGTGCCGACGATCGTCAACCTGCAGCCGTCGGGCAAGCACCTGATGGAAGAGTTCTACTATGCAGGCGGTCTGCCGGTGGTCATCAAGGCGGTCGGCGAGATGGGCCTCCTCCACAAGGACGCCTTGACGGTTACCGGCGATACGATCTGGAACGGCGTCAAGGATGTCACCAACTACAATGACGATGTCATCGTGCCGCGCGAAAAGGCGTTGACGCAGTCGGGCGGCATCGCCGTGTTGCGCGGCAATCTGGCGCCCAAGGGCTGCGTACTGAAACCTTCGGCTGCGTCGCCGCACCTGATGCAGCACACGGGCCGCGCCGTCGTCTTCGAAAGCATCGAGGACTACCACGCCCGCATCAACCGCGACGATCTCGACATCGACGAGACCTGCGTCATGGTGCTGAAATACTGCGGCCCGAAGGGCTATCCCGGGATGGCCGAGGTCGGCAATATGGGGCTGCCGCCGAAGGTGCTGAAGAAGGGCATTACCGACATGATCCGCATTTCCGATGCGCGCATGTCGGGCACCGCCTATGGCACCGTCATCCTACACACCGCACCGGAAGCGGCGGACGGCGGCCCGCTGGCGCTGGTCGAGAACGGCGACATGATTGCGGTCGATGTTCCCGCCCGCACCATCCGGCTCGATGTTTCCGATGACGAACTGGCTCGGCGTCGGGCGGCGTGGGTTTCTCCGGTGAAGCCGCAAAAGGGCGGTTATGGCGGCCTTTACGTCAACACGGTGATGCAGGCCGACACCGGCGCCGACCTCGACTTCCTTGTCGGCACGCGCGGTTCTGTCGTCGAACGCGACAGCCACTAGCAGTTTGAGCCGCCACGGCCCGCCGATGCCGATTTATCCCGGCTTCGGCGGGCCGTGGTGGCTTTATTTTAGCGCATTCTTAAGATTGTCGAGTTCGCGAGTTTCACGCCGCCGGTATCCGGTGTAATGATGCAAGCGGAGTAGAATTTTGGGGACCGTGACGCTTTGCTCTCTTCCTGTCCGCAGGAGGCAGACGAGCGTCGCAGCATTGCATCTCAGACTATTGATTTAAGCTTCGTCTGTATTCGCGGGAGGTGTGTGTTGCTCTGCCGTGGTGCCGGTCGTTCACTTGCAGCAAAGCGGGTGATGCATGATCCTACGTGAACGGATCGATATTCCTGCCGACAAAACGTTCGACATTTGCATCGTCGGGGCCGGTGCGAGTGGATTGACGATCGCGTCGGATTTCGCCGGTGGACGCGTTTCCGTCTGCGTGCTCGAAAGCGGAGGGGCCGATGCGATCCCGACGGCCAGTGATCTCTCGGCGGGCGAAAGCACCGGGCTCACCTATGCCGAACTCGATACATGCAGGCTGCGCGGCTTGGGCGGCAGCACCCAGGCCCTGGGCTGGGGTGGTCTCTGCAAGCCGCTCGACGAGCAGGATTTCGCGGTACGCCCCTGGGTCCGGCACAGCGGCTGGCCCTTCGGCCGCGAGCATCTCCTTCCCTATTACCGACGCGCGCAGAAAACGCTAGGGATTGCGGATGTCGAGGCGCTTGGCCAGCGGCAGCCGCTGTTTCCGGGGAGGTCCGACATCATCTCCGTCGATCATCTCGAGCTCTGTCGGCACAATCGGCCCGGCAAACGCCTGCGTCATGCCCTCGAAAACGCTGACAATATCAGCATCCTTCTGCATTCCACGCTGCTCTATCTTTCGTTTGATGAAGAAAAGCGCACGGTCGGATCGGCTGTCGTCAAAAACGGGGCTGACGAAACCATTCACATCCGAGCGCGGACGTTCGTGCTTGCCGCCGGTGGCATCGAGAACGCGCGTCTCTTGTTGCTGAGCGGCGGACCGGGGAGCGACGACAGAACCACTGGGCGGTTTTTCATGGATCATCCGCGATTTTCCATCGGCACGCTGGTGCCGGCCAATGGCAGTGTTCTGAGAACTCTCAACGCTCTTGATCGAATCCGGATCGCGCGCGGCCAGCGGATCCGCGATGCGTTGAGTTACACGCGACAGCGCCCGTATCTCGTCAACGGGCTGACGCTGCCGGCGGAATTGCAGCAGCGCGAGGAGCTTCTCAATTATCGAGCATGGCTCGAGCCATGCTTCATCGGCCAGGACACAGCCAAGCTGCAGGCGATGAAAGAGAAACTGCTCGCTTACAGGGAGCAGCGGCTGCATGGCGTGGAGGCGAAGTCGGCGGTCCGCGCGGCGGGCAAGGAGGGTCTGGTCAGTTGGACCTGGCTCATGCATCTCGTGCGGCCCTCAAGCCTTCTGCGTTCCTTTCGCCTGCTTCACATCGTGGAGCCGGAACCGGAACCGGAAAGCCGCGTCATGCTGTCGAACAAGAAGGACCGTTTCGGATTGCCGATGGTCAATCTGCGCTGGCAGCTTTCGGCCAAAACGGTCGATTCCGTCATGCGTACGATCACAATTTTAGGCAGCGAGTTGACGAAGACCGGCCTGGGCAAGCTGATCGTGAAACCAGAGGAATTGACCGGGCTCGAAAAGCCGATGTGGACCTGGCACCACATGGGCACGACACGGATGCACGTGGACCCCGGTCAAGGGGTCGTGGATACGCAATGCAAGGTCCACGGAACGGATAACCTTTTCATCGCTGGCAGTTCAGTTTTTCCGACGGCTGGAAATGATACGCCAACCCTTACCGTCGTGGCGCTCGCCCACCGCCTCGCCGACCATCTGCTGCAGGTGGTTGGCGGATAGCTTGTCGGTGACTGGGGCGGTCGACGCACCAGCCAGCGCAATCCTTCTCAAAGTTTCATCCGACCCCAGGAAAAACAGCTGCGCCGCGATCGTACGGCTTCATTTTTCCGTCGGCGCGCTGGCGCCGGCCAAATCCGGAAAGCCGCGTCATGCGGACGACCCTAAGCTGAATTTACGGCGTTTCAGGAGATGGTTCTGGGGGACCTTTAGGCACAGGCACGAGATGGAATTGCTCAGCCCAATGGCATAACCCCACCGCTCCAGCGTTGAGCGCTGTCCCGCTTTCCGTCAGTGAATAGACGACCTTGGTCGGGGAACCCGGATAGACTTTTCGGTTCACAAGCCCGTCGGCCTCCAGTTCACGCAATTGCTGCGTCAGCATCTTTTCACTGACCGCAGGGATAGACTGCCGCAGCCGGCCAAATCGACGGGGCGCTGTGCCGAGCTCGCAAAGGATAGTTATCTTCCACTTGCCGGCGACCATCTTCATCGCTGTCGAAAAACCATTGTCCATAGGCCAGTCCGTCCCATTCGCCTTACCTGCGGGTAACCACTTACGCTTCTGTGCGTATTGGCACAGTACTCTTCACATCGTAGCTCTCTCAACGGCAAGCGTACCGAGCGTTGTGCCGACCAATATGGGGTGTCGGAATGAGGCCTGCAATCAGTGTTTTGGGGACCGGACGCATGGGATCGAGGGACCGAACAGCATCTTGCGGCCAGCCAGCCGACCCCATGACGGCCAGCTGGTTCCGGCAAAAGAAGGAGGACGCGCTCGGGTCTTGTTGCCTGCGCAGCAATTCAAAGTGCTACAGCGACCTTTGGGCGTCAAATAAGACGCGCGGCGCTGTAGTCAGACCAATGATCCATAGGAGTAGAATAAAATGCCTTTAGCGCATCTCATCGATTCGTACTGCGCTGCATGGTCGAACGAGGACGGCGAGCAGCGGCGGGCGTTGCTGCTGCCGATCTGGGCCGACGGCGCAACGTATACGGATCCAACAGTTCATGCTGCTGGCGCAGAAGAACTGCTCGCGCACATCGCAGGAATACAGGCCAAGCATCCTGGTGCACGCATTGCACGGACAAGCGACGTGGATGTTCATCATGGGATCGCACGCTTCGCGTGGAGGTTTGTGATGCCGGACGGATCATCCTTCCCTGAGGGGCTGGACATCATCTTCCTCCACCCTGGGCAGGAGCGGATAACACGGGTCGTGGGCTTTTTCGGGCCGTTGGTAAGGTCTTCAGGGGCATAGGCCCCCAATGGCGTGCTGTGGAAGCCGATCTGCAAAGAGGGTGTCGGCCCGATGCACCGGCGTTTTCGGCATTCGATATCGTCGAACGAGATCGAGAATTGATGCCGGACGGAGTTCGATGGGGCGCACTGCGGTGCGCCCCATCGCCAACCTTATTGGCTTTGCGTCTGGCTCTGGCTTTGCGCCTGCTGCTCGACGGTCACCGATACCTTCAGCGTCTCGTTGGCCTCACCATGGATCAGACCCGATATCGGGGCCGCATCGCGGTAGCAGAGGCCGGAGGCGATGCGCACATAGCGGTCATCCGGGCAGATCTTGTTGGCGGCATCGAAGCCGACCCAGCCGAGGCCCGGCAGATGGATCTCGGCCCAGGCGTGGCTTGCTGTCTGCTCCGTTTGCCCTTCCATCATCAGGTAGCCTGAGATGTAGCGCGCCGGCATGTCGAGCGAACGTGCCGCCGAGATCAGGATATGGGCATGGTCCTGGCAGACGCCGTGGCCGGCCTCGAGCGCATCCTCGGCCGCCGTCTCGGCGTGGGTTTCGCCGGCCTTGTACTCCACCGCCTCATGGATCATCGCCATCAATGCATGCATGCGGGCAAGATCGGTGTCGCCCTCGGCCGATTTCGCCAGGTCGCGGATCAGCTTGCCCCCCTTGGTCAAAGGCGTTTCGCGGGCATAAAGCCAAAGCGGGACGTAGGACTGATGCGGGCCCAAGACGCCGTGGCGGTCCTCGGTGTGGACTTCGCCGCTGGCGGTAATGCGGATCGCCTCGCGGTCGCCATCGACGCTGACGAGATGGACGCGATTGCCGAAGTGATCGTCGTAGCTCACCTCCATCACAGCACCGTCGACGAGCGTCTGCCAGCCGAGCACGGTCTGGCCGACCCCGGTGATCGGCGTCAGGCGCAGCCGCTGCAGCGCATACTGCACCGGCTCGTCGTAGTGGTATTCGGTCGTATGGCTGATTTTCAGGTGCATGCTGTCCTCCCGAAATTCAGTTGAAACGATAGCCGTCGGAGATTTCCTGTCCCAGAAGATTGTTCTGGCTGATGAAATCCTCGAGATATTCGTGCAGGCCCTGGTCCATGATGTCGGTGATCGAGCGGCTGCGCAGCGCGGCCAGCGTACGTTCCGCCGTTTCGTGCGCCTCGTGGCGCTCGCCATATTCGCGCTCGAGATAGCCGAGGTTGCTGGCGATCTTTTCATAGCAATAGGCAAGCGAACGCGGCATGCGACCGTTGGAGATCAGGAAATGGGCGATATTCGCCGGCTTCAGTTCGGCATCATAGACCCAGCCGTAGGCGCGGTGGGCCGAGACCGAGCGCAGGATCGATTCCCACTGCACATTGTCCATCGACGAGCCGACGGCGGCGACCGCCGGCAGCAGTACGTAGTATTTGACGTCGAGGATGCGCGCGGTGTTGTCGGCCCGCTCGATGAAAGTGCCGATGCGTGAGAAATTGAAGATCTCGTTCCTGAGCATCGTGCCGTGGAAGGCGCCGCGGATGAGGCCGGCGCGACGCTTGATCGTGTCGATGATCTCCGGCATGTCGGTCGGACGCGCTTTCCTGGAGAGCATCGCCTTCATCTCGAGGTAGCATTCGTTGGTCGCTTCCCACGTCTCGCGCGTCAGCGCCGTGCGCACCATGCGGGCGTTGTGGCGGCCCGCCTCGATGCAGGACATCACGCTCGATGGATTGCTGCGGTCGCGCAGCAGGAAGTCGATGGCATCGATGCTCGTCAGCGTCTCGTGCACTTCGTCGTAGAGTTCGCGCACACCAGCGCTTTGCAGCACGCCGTCCCAATCGCCTTCCGTTGCGCCGCTGCGCGTCAGCGCCATGCGCAGGCCGGCATCGATTAGCCGGGCGCTGTTTTCGGCGCGTTCGATGTAGCGGAACATCCAGTAGAGACCGTTTGCAGTTCTTCCCAACATGGTCTCAGTCCTCCAGCACCCAGGTGTCCTTGGTCCCGCCGCCCTGGCTGGAATTCACGACAAGCGAACCAGCCTTGAGGGCGACGCGCGTCAGGCCGCCGGGAATGATCTGCACCTTGTCGGAGACAAGGACATAGGGACGAAGATCCACATGCCGGGGCGCGATGCCCTTGTTGACGAGGATCGGAACGGTCGACAGCGACAGTGTCGGCTGGGCGATGTAGTTGGTCGGGCGTGCCTTCAGCTTTTCGGCGAAGAGCGCGCGCTCCTTCTTGCTGGCTGTCGGGCCGACCAGCATGCCGTAGCCGCCGGAGCCGTGCACCTCCTTGACGACAAGTTCTTCCAGGTGTTCGAGCACGTATTTCAGGCTTTGCGGCTCGGAACAGCGCCAGGTCGGCACGTTTTCTAAGAGCGGCTTGCGGCCGGTATAGAACTCGACGATCTCGGGCATGTAGGAATAGATCGCCTTGTCGTCGGAGATGCCGGTGCCGGGCGCGTTGGCAATGGTGATGTTGCCGGCGCGGTAGACATCCATGATGCCGGGAACGCCGAGCGCGGACTCCGGGCGAAATGTAAGAGGATCGAGGAAGTCGTCGTCGACGCGGCGATAGAGGACGTCGATCGCCTCGTAACCGCGGGTCGTGCGCATCTTCACCTTGCCGTCGATCACGCGCAGGTCCGATCCCTCGACCAGCTCGACGCCCATCATGTCCGCTAGGAAGGCATGTTCGTAATAGGCGGAATTGTAGATGCCGGGGGTGAGAACGGCGACGCGCGGCTTGCCGCTGCAGCCGGGGGGCGCCAGCGACGCCAGGCTCTGGCGCAGCAGGTTGGGATAGTTCTCGACCGGGCGCACGCGGTTCTGATGGAAGAGTTCGGGGAACATCTGCATCATCGTTTCGCGGTTTTCCAGCATGTAGCTGACACCGGACGGCGTGCGGGCATTGTCCTCCAGCACGTAGAACTGATCCTCGCCGGTGCGCACGATGTCGGTGCCGACGATATGGGTGTAGACGCCGCCCGGCGGCCGGAAGCCGATCATCTGCGGCAGGAACGCCACGTTCTTCTCGATCAACTCGCGCGGCACCCGTCCGGCGCGGATGATCTCCTGCTTGTGGTAGATGTCGTCGAGGAAGGCGTTGAGGGCGATGACCCGCTGTTCGATGCCCTGGGCGAGCTTGCGCCATTCTCGACCTGAAATGATGCGGGGGATGAGGTCGAAGGGGATGAGCTTTTCGGAGCTGTCTGCGTGTCCGTAGACCGCGAAGGTGATGCCGGTTTTCCGGAAGATGTTCTCGGCGTCCTTTGATTTCGCTATGAGCCGATTTCTGTCCTGGCTGGCATACCATTCATGATAGGTCGAATATGGCTGGCGCGGACTGCTGTCCGCATTCATCATTTCGTCAAATGCCAAAGGCGTGATCCCCTTATTTTTGACCATTTGAGTACAACGCTGGATGCAATGCAAGAAGCGTGCACAGTCGCGGGACAAGAAAGTTTTGGCGCGTTATCCCGCCGCTTCCGGGCAAGGCGATGCTCAACAATGGGGCGGGGACGGCCAGTCACCCGAT
This sequence comes from Ensifer sp. Root127, assembly GCF_001425225.1. Lineage (NCBI taxonomy): Bacteria > Pseudomonadati > Pseudomonadota > Alphaproteobacteria > Hyphomicrobiales > Rhizobiaceae > Ensifer > Ensifer sp. Root127. The sequence continues at coordinate 155,910 of NZ_LMDX01000002.1, read as the reverse complement.
CGGCCCCGACTTTGGCGTCTTAGAAAATAAGCAAATGCTTGAAATTTGGGCGTGTCTGGGAAGCTAGCCCAGGCCGAACACGGTGATTGCGGCGGCTGCCAGACCGGCCAGAACCAGCAGCGACAGCATGGCGGCGGCGCTGGCGCGCGGCCCGGCATCGGCGAGCTTGCGGATGTCGACCTCCAGCCCGAGTGCCGCCATGGCGATGACGGTGAGCCATGTGGCGAGGTGAGCAGCACCGGCGGCGGCCGCGTCGGGGATCATCCCGCTGTTGCGGGCGACCGCCACGGCGAGGAAGCCGAGAATGAACCAGGGCACGAAATACGCAAACGTGGCAAGGCGCACGCGGCGATTGCCGGCAGGCAGGTTAGGCGCCAGGGGATGCGCCTCGCTCGCGCGGTTGATGATCGAGAAGCACAAGACGACCGGGCCGAGCATCAGCACGCGCACGAGCTTGACCAGCGTGCCGACCTGGACGGACAGGGCGCTGAACGGAGCGGCAGCGGCCAGTACCTGCGGTACGGCGTAGACGGTCATGCCGGCCAGAACGCCGAAGCCATAGGGCGACATGTCGAACCAGCCGCCGATCAGCGGCAGGGATAGAACGACGGCAATGCCGAGAATTGCGGTGAACGAGATGGCGGCGGCGACGTCATCGCCCTCAGCACCGATGGCCGGCGCGACGGCGGCGATCGCCGAATTGCCGCAGATGGCGTTGCCGCAGGCGATCAGGGTCGCCATCCGCTTTGGCAAGCCGAGCAGCCGCGCTATCAGATAACCGGAGACGATCGACAGAAAGACGATGCCGACGATGGTTGCGAGCAGCACCGGGCCGCTTGCCAGGATCGCCTTGAAGCTGAGGGTCGCGCCGATGAGGACGATCGCCGCCTCCAGCAGCAGCCTGGAGGAAAAGCGGATGCCGGCCATCCAGCGATCGCCCGGTGTCCAGAAGGTGCGCAGCAGGGCACCGAGAAGGATGGCGATAACAAGCGCTTCCAGCCATGGCCGGCCGGTCCAGCTTGCCTCGAGGCGCTCAAGGCCGAAGGCGGCGAGTGCTACGAGACAACAGAGGATCAAACCCGGCGCGATGCGCGCTATGCGGGAAGAGAGCGTGGGTGCGGGGGCGGCCGATGGGGAATGCGATCTGGACATGGCCGCAACCTAGTCCGATTGATGAATCAGTCTAACGGATTGTTCTTGTCAATTCGATCGCTTTTTGCGATTGATTTTCCATGACCCTTGATCAACTTCGCATTTTCGTGGCTGTCGCCGAGCGTCTGCATATGACACGCGCGGCCGAGGCAATGAACGTCACGCAGTCTGCCGCCAGCGCGGCGATCGCGGCGCTTGAAACGCAACACAACGTCAGGGTGTTCGATCGCATCGGCCGCGGGCTGGCGCTGACGGAGGCGGGGAAGGCGTTTCTGCCGGAGGCGAAAGCCGTGCTTGCGCGCGCGACGGCTGCGACCGCTTGCCTCAACGACCTCTCGCATCTGCGCCGCGGCACGCTCGCGATCGCCGCAAGCCAGACGGTGGCAAGCTACTGGCTGCCGGCACGTCTCGCCCGCTTCACCCATGATTATCCGCATATCGACGTGAAGCTGACCGTGCGCAACACGGCGGTGGTCGCCGAGGCGGTCGAGGAGGGAACGGCGCAGCTCGGCTTCGTCGAGGGCAGGGTCGATGCGGAAAAGCTGGACCATCGCAGCGTGGCGGTCGACCGCATCGCGATCTATGCGCCACCCCGCCACCCGCTTGCCGGAAGGCCGGTCGATCTCGAAGCGCTGCTTGCCGCACGGTGGGTGTTGCGCGAGGAAGGATCGGGGACGCGGGCAATGTTCCTGCAATCGATGCGGGCACATGGTGCGGATATCGATCAGCTGAAGGTCGAACTCGAATTGCCGTCGAACGAGGCGGTACTGACGGCCGTCGAGAGCGGTCCCTTCATCACCGCCGTTTCCAGGCTCGCCGCCCAGCCTTTCGCCGATAGCGGCCGGTTGGTGGAATTGCCGTTCGAACTTGCCGAGCGCAGCTTCGAATTGTTGACGCATCGCGACCGCCAGTTCAGCCGCGCGGCCCGCGCTTTCGTCGATCTGCTCTAGGCGAACGCGAAGGCGATTGCCATCCGGTTCGGCTGCCCTAACAATAGTCGCGCCGGTCCCGGGCGGGCCGGTTCTGGTCTTGCCAGGAGGTGCACCGTGTTCGAAATCGTCGAAAGGCCGGCGCAGCGGATTGCCGGCTCCTTCTGGGAGGGGACCTTCGTCGAGGCGGCCGACGGGGCCGTTCGCCGGCTGATCGCTGAGATGCAGGAGCATCACCTGCGTGTCCATCCGAAGGACCATCCGACGCTCGTCGGTCTGTCGTGGAACGACCGTCCTGATGGCTTCCGCTATCTCGTCGGCTTTGTTTCCCAGACGGCGGAAACGACGCGTCACCCTGGCCATGTGGACCTACCGGCCATGCGTTTCGTCAGCGCCATGCACCACCCTGATGATGGCGACGTCTTCGCGCATTATCAGCACATGTTTGACTGGATCGGGTCTGAAGGGCTCGTGGTCGATACCGGCAGGCTGCACTATCGCGAAGAGTACGAGCCGGGCTTCGTCTCTCTCTCGCTGTCGTCGCTCAGGTTGATGGTTCCGATTACAGCGCCGCGCGTCAAACATGACGCGCAAAGGACGCTGTAACACTTTGAACTTGCTGCATAAGTTTGCCATTAAATCGATTCCGATTTAAGGAACTATGCAGTAGCTGATCGTCAGTATCAGAAAAATTGCTTTGACCATCAACGCCCCCGCGTCTATCGCGGCTGACCTCCCTTTGCCCATTCGGATAGGTCAATGACACTCGCCCGCCTGGCTCCGGCCATCTTCGTACTGCTCTGGTCGACCGGTTGGGTCGTCGCCAAATATGCGGCCGTCTATGCCGATCCGCTGACGTTTCTGGTGCTGCGCTACACCCTGGCGATCCTGCTGTTCATCGGCTTCTGCCTGGTGACCGGGGCGAAATGGCCGAAGTCGTGGTCGGCCGCGGCCCATGCGGTCGTCTCCGGCATGTTTCTGCACGGGCTTTATCTCGGCGCCGTCTGGTGGGCGATCGGGCAGGGCGTGCCGGCTGCGATCTCGGGCATCATCGCCGGGTTGCAGCCGTTGATGACGGCCGTCGCCGCCTCCGTCGTCATCGACGAGAAGCTCAGCGTTCAGCAGAAACTCGGACTGGTGCTCGGCTTCTTCGGCATCGCGCTTGCCGTGCTGCCCAAGGTGTTTTCGATCGACACCGGCGCAACGCCGATCCACCTTTTCCCTGTCATCATCAACGTGCTCGGCATGGCCGCCGTGACCTACGGCACGCTCTACCAGAAGCGGCACCTCCAGAGCGGCGACATCCGTACGATCGCAGCGCTTCAATATCTCGGCGCCCTGATCGTCACGGTCCCGCTGGCCCTGGTGCTGGAGGATCTGCACGTCACCTGGAACCTGCAGATCTTTGCGGCACTCGCCTGGTCGGTGCTGGGGCTTTCCATGGGCGCGATCGCGCTGCTGCTTTATCTGATCCGCCGCGGCCAGGTATCGCGCGCAGCCTCGCTCATCTATCTCGTGCCGCCGCTTGCGGCCGTGCAGGCATGGCTGTTCTTCGGCGAGGCGCTGACGCTGCCGATGATCATCGGCACGGTCATTGCCGTTGCCGGCGTCTATCTCACCAACCGCAAACAGCAGGCATAAAAAACGGCGGGCCGAAGCGACCCGCCGTTCTTATCACTTTGTTTTTACGCATTTCCTGATGGAAAACCTGCTTCGCAGGCTTTCTGAAAATGCGCTAGGCAATGTCTTGCCGATCAGCCCTGCTGGCCGCGGTTGCCGCCACCGGCGCCACGACGCATGCCGCCCTGGCCGCCTTCGCGGCGGTCGCCGGCCTGGCCTTCAGGGCGCGGGCCCTTGTTGCGCCATTCGCCCGGCTTCTGGCCGGGACGACCGTGGTGCTTCTTGGGTTCGTGGTTGCGGTTGCCTTCCGAACGGCCGTCGGCGTGGGGCTGGCCAGCCGGACGCTGATCGCGGCGGTCCTGCTTCGGGCGGTCGTCGCGCAGAAGATCGTCACCGGCAAAGCTGCTTGGAGCCAGTGCCGACTGGCGAGCCGGGCGTTCGCGGCGCGGGCGGGCGTCCTGACGCTGGCCGCCGCCGCCATTGCCGCGGTGCTGGCCGTTGCCATTGCCGTTGCCGCGACCGCCGCGTCCCTTGGACGGACGGGCCTGGTCGGCAGGCGCTTCGCCGCTGGCAACCGCGATGTTGATGCCCATCAGCTTCTCGATGTCGCGAAGCAGGCGGATTTCGTCCGGTGCGCAGAAAGCGATCGCGATGCCGTCGCGGCCGGCGCGGGCAGTACGGCCGATGCGGTGAACGTAGGCATCGGGAACTTCCGGCAGGTCGTAGTTGTAGACGTGGGTGACGCCGGGGATGTCGATGCCGCGGGCAGCGACGTCGGTTGCCACGAGCACGCGGATCTCACCGTCACGGAAGGACTTGAGCGCACGCTCACGCTGGCCCTGGCTCTTGTTGCCATGGATCGAGGCGGCCTTGAAGCCGACGTGGTCGAGATGCTTCATCAGCTTCTCGGCGCCATGCTTGGTACGGCTGAAGATCAGCGACAGGCCATCCGGATTGTCGGTCAGGGTCTTCTTGAGGATGGTCGTCTTCAGGTCCTTGCCGGGGACGAAATGAACATACTGTTCGACCTTGTCGGCGGCCTTGCCCGGAGGCGTCACCTGAACCTTGACCGGGTCGGTCAGATATTCGCCGGCGAGTTCAGCGATCAGCTTCGGCATCGTCGCCGAGAACAGCAGCGTCTGGCGGTTCTTCGGCACGAGCTTCGAAATCTTGCGCAGGTCATGGATGAAGCCGAGATCGAGCATCTGGTCGGCTTCGTCGAGCACGAGGTAGCGACCCTGGGTCAGCGTCACGGCCTTGCGGTTGATGAGGTCGAGCAGGCGGCCCGGCGTTGCGACCAGGATGTCGACGCCGCGGGCGAGCTGTTCGGTCTGCTTGTTGATCGAGACGCCGCCGACGACAACGCCGATCTTCAGCGGGGACTTCTTGACGAACAGCTTGAGGTTGGCTGCGATCTGGTTGACCAGTTCGCGGGTCGGCGCCAGCACCAGGGCGCGGATGTTGCGCGGGTCGGGGCGCTTGCCGTCGGCAACGAGCTTTTCGATCATCGGCAGGCCGAAGGCGGCCGTCTTGCCGGTTCCGGTCTGGGCGAGACCGATGAGGTCGTGGCCCTTCAACACCAGCGGAATGGCCTGCGCCTGGATCGGCGTCGGCTTTTCGAAGCCGTTGGCGGACAGGGTCTCCAGAATGTGTTCGGAAAGACCAAGATCTTTGAAGGTGGACAAATGTATATACCTTTTGGGGGCGCCAAACGCATTCGCCGGAACCGCTATCTGCTGTTCCGGTGTCGTTTGGCGTCAAGAACCCCGCGTGAATTGGGAACTTGTGGGTTAAGAAAAAAGTCGTCAAGCGCCTGTGCTGTCGCCGGTTACGGCGTATGGTTGCGCTTTTCCTTCTTCACGGCTTTCTGTGTTGCCGAGGGCGCGCTCACGCGGCGGCCTGAAGGTGACGCTGCGTCCATGTCGTCGTTTTGGCCCCAAAAGTCAAGGTCCATCTTTTCGCAGGTGCGAAATGAGGTGGGGGCTATTCGGCGACCGACAGCTCGAAATCGGCGTCGGCAGCCTCCTGGCCGTTGACGAGGATCACCACGCGATGGGTGCCGGAATAGTAACGACGGGTTGTGATTGGCCGAATCGCGTGACGCTTTTCGATCCTGATCGTCGCGCCCGGCTCCAGCGTCGCCGATGTCCACTTGAACACCTTGGGCGAGGTCGTGCCATTCGCTTTGCGGTGGTGTACGGCGTAGTCGATCATGATCTTCTGGGTGGTCTTCGCGGTGTGCCTGACCGAAAGCTTGAAGACGAGGCTTTCGCCGAGCGCGATGTCCGACCGGTCGAGCGAGAAGGCTGCGTCTATGCCGGCGGGTGCGGCAAAGCCGAAGTTCGAAAGAGCTGCCTCATGTCCCTGTTTCAGAAGCGTTCGCGAGGCATGGCGCAGCAATTGCTGCCGCTCCGGCGAGGCACCCACCATGTGTTCGGCCACGAAACCGGCCACCAGATCCGGGTGATCCTTGGCAATGTCGTTGAGGCTGTTGGCAACCGAGCGGCGCACATAGTCCTCGGGGTCGTCGAGGAGGGCCGTCAGGATCGGCAGGATCGGCTGGGGATCGCGGATGAGCTTCGGCAGCCGCATTGCCCAGGGCAGGCGCGGGCGGGTGCCTTCGCTCGCCAGACGCCTGACATGGTGATTGGCGTCCGTTACCCATGAGCCGATGATCGTGAGCGCCCGCTCCTGGTCCGTGTCGATGAACACGCGGATACCGAACTCGGAGGTGAAGTGCGGCGTCAAAGCGCGCAGCAGCCACAGCGATAGCTCGAAATCGCCAAGCCCGCGTGCGGCGACATATTGGCTGACGGGCAACAGGGTCCAGCCGCTGAGGCCGGGCCTCTCGTCGGTGTGCAGACAATCGCCAAGCTTTGCCGCGGCTTGCGGGAAGGACTGCGGTAGGGGTTTCGATGAGCGCATCGCGGATCTGCAGCGATCGTTGCATCAGTTCCAGTGCCTCGAGATTGTCGCTGGCAAGCGCCTCGAACCTTTTGCGGTCGAATGTCGGGCAGACCGCGCTCAGGCGGTCTGCGATGGCGGTGACGACGCCCGGATGCAACAGGTTTTTCAGTGGCTCCGCCATCTCTCGGTACTCTCCCGGCTCAGATCTGCTGTTCGACAGCAAAATGCTGCATCAGCATTACCGCGCTGATTGCCGCCATGTAAGGGGCGAAATCCGGGTCGCGACGCACGCGTTCGCCTGCCGATCTGGCATCATCGAGCGTTTCCCACTCGACCAGATCCGCGAGCATGTCGGGCTTTTCGCACGAGCCGACGGCGCGCCAGGAAATGAAGCCCGGATAGTTTGAAACGGCCTGCATCGCCCGATGGCGCGCGGCTGCGGCCGCGGGCTTGTCCACAACGATGCAGACGGCGAGTTCGAGGATGCTCTTGGTGGTCATGTCATGCTCCATGTTGATTGCCGCTTGACTAAAGCACAGTGCAACTGACAGCCTTATGGCCATAGCCTTACATCGACATGCGATGGGAATACGCGAATGAGACCTGCCGACCGGCTGTTTCGAATCATCCAGCTCATGCGGGCGACCGGCCGGACGATGACGGCGCAGGAAATCGCCGACAAGATGGAGGTGGCGCGGCGGACCATCTACCGCGACATGGAACACCTGATGGCTTCGGGTGCGCCGATCGACGGCGAGCGCGGTGTCGGATACCTCCTGCGCGAGAGCTTTGACGCGCCGCCGCTCGCTTTCACCTTCGAGCAGCTCGAAGCGCTGGCCTTCGGCGCGCGGGCCGTGCAGATGCTTGGCGACCACCGGCTGGCGCAGGCCGCGCGCGAGGCCATGGAAAAGATCGAACACGGACTTCCGCCCGAGCACGTGGCGCGGCTGCGCAGCGCCCCGATCCGCGCCTTCCGTTCGGCGCTGCAGCCGAAGCCGCCGCCGATGCTGGGTGACCTGCGCCGGGCGATCGCCGAGGAGCGCAAGGTGCGCATGGCCTATCAAAGCCTCGCCGATCAGAGCTCGGAGCGCACCGTCTGGCCGCTCGGCCTCAGCGTCTTCGGCCATCACTGGCTGCTGACCACCTGGTGCGAGCTGCGCCAGGACTTTCGCGACTTCCGGGTGGATCGCATCCGGGAGATGAAACTCGAGCGCGATCATTTCCAGTCGTCACCAGAGCGCAGCTTCGACGCCTATCTCTCGCGCATGTAGGATGACACCGTAAAAGTGCGCGCGATCGAGGAAAAGATGGAACCGGATCGGGCTTCATCCGTTTCTATTAAGGGCTTATTCTGGCCTGCCCACGAGCAACATCATTGCATGGGAGACAATCGTGCAGAACCGGACTTGGATACTGGCCGCGGATGGCAATACGGCGCGCTTCGTCAAGGGCGTCAACCTGCGGAAGGACGAACGTCAGCACCCGGAAGAAGAGGTTATTCACACCGACCCGAAACGCGCCCAGGATATCATGGCCGACAAGCCGGGACGCAGCCATTCGTCCGTCGGTCATGGCCGGTCGGCGATGGAATACAGCAGTGATCCGGTACGCGAGGAAAAGCATCGCTTTGCCGTCGATGTGGCCAGCAGGCTCGAAGGCTATCTGAACGACAACGCCTTCGACAGCCTGGTGATCTGCGCGGCGCCAAGGACGCTCGGAGATTTGCGCAAGCTGCTTTCTGCCAATGTAAGGCAGAAGACGGTGGCCGAAATCGACCGCAACTGCGTCACTGTGCCGATCGAGCAACTGATCGCCACCGCCCGCTCGGCCGTTTATCCCTGAAGCTTTTGCAGGGAAAGTGCTTAGCGGTTTCCCGTCTGGGCATGCGTAAGGCAGAGGGCGGAAATGCTCTCATACGCATGCCGCATCTTGATGTAACAAGGCGTCCCGTCAGAAATCCGTCGGGACGCCGCCTTCCTCCTTGCGTTTTGCAACGAAGGCGTCGAGTTCGTCTTCGATCGCCGGGTCCAGCGGCGGCCGTTCGTATTCGTTGAGCTTCTGCTTGAAGACACGGTTGGCGTGGTCATAGGTCGTCGGCCGGCCCGCCTCCGTCCAGGTTTCGAAGTTGCGCCAGTCGGAAAGGATCGGCGAATAGAACGCTGTCTCATAGCGTTGCAACGTGTGCAGCGTGCCGAAGTAGTGCCCGCCGGGGCCGACGTCGCGCACCGCGTCGAGCCCGAGTGCATCCTCGCTGACATCGAGCGGCGTCAGGAATTCCGCCACCATCTGCAGCATGTCGACGTCGAGGATGAATTTTTCGAACGAGGCGGTCAGTCCGCCCTCGGTCCAGCCGGCCGCATGCATGACGAAGTTGCCGCCGCCTTGCGTCAGTGCCCAGAGCGATAGCGCGGACTCGTAGGCTGCCTGCGCATCGAGCGTATTGGCGGCGTTGGTGTTGGACGTGCGGTAGGGAATGTTGTAGCGGCGGGCGAGCTGGCCGCCGGCAATGACCGCCTTCATGTATTCCGGCGTGCCGAAGGCGGGTGCGCCCGTCTTCATGTCGACATTCGAGGTAAAGCCGCCATACATGACCGGCGCGCCGCGCCGGACCATCTGGGTGAAGGCGATGCCGCACAGCGCCTCGGCATTCTGCTGCACCAGGGCACCGGCGATCGTGACCGGCGCCATGGCGCCTGCGAGCGTAAATGGCGTGACCACCACCACCTGATTGCGCGACGACATTTCGATGATGCCCTGCAGCATCGGCCCGTCGAGGCGCAGCGGCGAGGAGGTGTTGATGATGGTGAACAGCGACGGTTCGCGCTCCATCTGCTCCATGGATATGCCGCGACCGATGCGGGCGATCTCGATGCCGTCGGTGTTCCGCTCGCGGCCGAGCGAATAGACGTGGAAGACCTTGTCGGTGAGCTTCACCATGTCGGAGAGGCAGTCGAGATGACGCACGGATGCGTGCAGGTCGACCGGCTCGACGGGATAGCCGCCGGTGGTGTGGATGATGTCGTAGGACTGGGCGAGCTTCACCAGCTTGCGGAAATCCTCCTGATTGCCGGTGCGCCTGCCGCCTTCGCGGTCGGCCACGAAGGGGGCGCTGGCGATCTGGGCGAAGACCAGATTGTTGCCGCCGATCGCGACGTTGCGGGCCGGATTGCGCGCATGCATGGTGAAGGAGGAGGGAACCGAAGCGATCATCTCCATGATCAGCCCGCGATCGAAGCGCACGCGGTCGGTGCCGGGGGTGATATCGGCGCCCGCTGCCTTCATGCGCTGGCGCGCCTCGGGCAGGATGACATCCATGCCGATCTCTTCCAGGATCGTCAGCGACGCCTGATGGATCGCCTCGAGCGCGTCTTCTGACAGTACCGAGGATTTGCTCTGGGTGTTGACGAGATTGAGATATTTACCGCCTGAGGATTTTCGTGTGCGCTCGCCACTGCGGCCGCCGGGCCGGCGTCGCCGCTCGAGCGGGGCTGAGGAAGTTTCACCTGTGGCAGCATCCGGAAACTGATCGTCGTTCATGAAAAACCCACCGCGTTGCCGATGGATTTCTGTCGCAGATTTTTCGCGGTCATGCCCCTGCCATTTGCGACAGTTCAGTTCTCTGGTGGAGTAAAGGCCGTCAAAATGCCCGCGGACGCCGACTGCTCGCCTCGCTCAGCGCTTGTCTCCGCGCAGCATCTCGCGCTTCCCGGCGAAGCCCTTGCGCTTCTCGACGGCAAAGCCGGCCGCCTGCAGATTGCGGCGAACGAAGCCGGCGGCGGCATAGGTGGAGAAGCTGCCGCCGGCCGCGGTCTTGTCGAACACCAGCCGCATCAGCTCCTCCGACCACATGTCGGGATTGCGGGACGGTGCAAAACCATCGAGGAACCAGGCATCGAAGCGCTCCTTCGCTTGGGCGAGCCCCTCCAGTGCTGTGCCGCAAACGACGGTCAGGCGAACGCCATCGCCAAGATCGATCTCGATCCTGCCGTCGTTGGTTGCCGGCCAGCGATCGGTGAGGGCCAGCCGTTCGGCGTCGATCTCCGGCCAATGGGACAAGGCGCGGGAGATTTCCTCCGCCTGCATGGGAAAGCGCTCGAAACTGACGAAATGCAGCGTGCCGTCCGTGGTCGCCGTAGCTTTCCATTGCCGCCAGGTTTCACAGAAATTGAGGCCGGTGCCGAAGCCCAGTTCGCCGATGGTGAATGCCCCGCCGGAGGCCCAGCGTTCGGGCAGGCCGTTGCCGGCGAGGAACACATGTCCGCATTCGAGCCGACCGTCGGTGCGGCAATAAAAATGATCGCCAAACTCCCTGGAATAGGGCATATCGCCCTCGTGCCAATCGAGGCTTTGATGGGCCGGGGGCTGGTTCGGTTCTGCGGCGGATCCTGTCATGCGATGGCGATAATCCCGCCACCGGAGAAGGTCAATCGATGAGCGAACTTTTGATCGTCGGCGGCGGCATCATGGGGCTCTGGGCAGCCCTTACGGCAGCACGGACCGGCATGGACGTGCAACTGGTCGACGAGCATCGCATCGGGGCCGGCGCCAGTGGCGGCATACTCGGCGCGCTGATGCCGCACATGCCGGACAAATGGAACGCCAAGAAACAATTCCAGTTCGACGCCCTGGTGTCGCTCGAAAGCGAGATCGAAACGCTCGAGGCCGAAACCGGACTTTCGGCAGGTTACCGCCGCAGCGGGCGGATCATGCCGCTTGCGAAGCCGCATCTGCGCGAGATCGCTCTTCGCCACGAGCAGGATGCGACGCGCAACTGGCGGGCAGGCGACCGCCAGTTCTTCTGGCACGTGCGCGACGAGCTGCCGTCCGGATGGCTCAGTGCCGAGGCGGCGGCTTGCGGATTGGTGTTCGATACGCTTGGCGGTCGGCTTTCTCCACGCCAGATGCTGGCGGTTCTGCGTGCGGCACTGGCGCAATCGCCGAACGTGCGGATCGTCGAGGGGACGGGCGTTCGAGCAATCCATCCGGGCCAGGGCCGCGCCGAACTCGATGACGCCACGGAAATCGCCTTCGGCCATTGCATAGTTGCTGCCGGCGTCGACAGCTTTCCGCTCGTCGATGCGCTGTCGGGACCTCTCCGTGGACCGAGCGGCACGGGGGTCAAGGGCCAGGCGGCGCTGCTTCTGGCCGATGTCGATCCGCAATTGCCCGTCATCTTCACCGACGGCGTCTATATCGTCGCCCATGACGACGGGCATATCGCGGTCGGCAGCACCAGCGAGAACAAATATGCCGATCCGCAGTCGACGGATGAACTGCTGAATGAGCTGCTGGTGCGCGCCGAGGCGCTGGTCCCGTCCTTGCGCGGGGCGGAGGTGGTCGAGCGCTGGGCCGGCATCCGGCCGAAATCGACCGGCCGGGAGCCGATCGCCGGGCGCCATCCGGATCACGAAAACCTGTCGGTCCTGACAGGCGGCTTCAAGGTGAGCTTCGGCATCGCCCACCGCCTCGCGCGCTTCGTCGTCGACGAGATCACCGGCCAGCCGTTGATCGACATTCCGGGATCCTTCTTGTGCCAGAATCACATAGCGGCACTTCGCGAGAAACATCTTTAAGCTGGCGGCATAAGAACGGCCCCGCCATCGGCGGAGCCATGTCGGGACGATCGTAAACCCGATCCTTACATCCAGTAAGGCGGCACGCCGTAATAGTCATAGACCCGGCGTCCGTTCTCGCTGTTCCAGTCGTATTCCTCGTTGCCGTGATATTTCGGCGCCCGCTCGACCTGTTCGCGAGTCACATCAGTCCGATAGCCGCCGAGGTTCTCATCATAGGTCAGCTTGGCCCAAGGCAGTGGATAGTGATCTTCCCCGATGCCGAGAAAACCGCCGAACCCGAGCACGGCATAGGCCACGCGACCGCTGCGCTTTTCCAGGATAACGCGCTCGATCGAGCCGATGTGCTTGTTGTCGGCGCCATAAACCTTCGTGCCTTCAACCTTGTCGCTGGCGATCAGGTCATGGGTTTCCTTGATCCCGGCGTCCTGAAGGTTCGCATTGTGATAGGTCACGCTTCTTCTCCATCGTTGTTTGCTACCTCAGGGGAACGGCTGGTCGGTGGGATGGTTCCGAAAAAGCTGCGGGCGCGATCCGGACGGTAATCGCGTGGTATTGCCCCTTCCACTTCGTCAAGCTGTCACGCAAATCACCTAAGACGCGGGCAATAGAGCGTCGCGTCTTCCCGGGGAGGGTATTGTTGAAGCTCTAAGATTTTGAACCTGCGCACCCTGGCGACGATCGAGATCGATTGTCGCGGGTCTGTGCCAGAACGGATTTCCGGAGCATGCGCATGCGTTACGCCATTTGTTTCACGCCGCCGATGGCCGACCCGCTTTCAACGGTTGCCGCCAGTTGGCTCGGCCGCAATGTCTATTCCGGCGAGCCCACCGAGTTACCATCGATCTCCGGATTGACCGCATCCGAGATCGCCTTCCATACGGCTGTCCCGCGTCGCTTCGGCTTTCAGGCGGTGGTGATGTCGCCCTTCCGGCTTCACCCCGATATGGACGAGGCGCAGCTACTCAAGGCGCTGATGCATTTTGCCGGCGCCCAGACGCCGTTCGAGATCGAGCGCCTGGAAGTGGCCCGGCTCGGCCACTGCTGGGGACTGATGCCGCAGATCCCGAGCACGGCGATGCATCTGCTGGCCGCCAGCATCATCCAGGAATTCGACGCGTTCCGCGCGCCGCTCAGCGAAGACGACATCGAGCGCTCCGACCCCGACAGGCTGACGGCGCCGCAATTTTCCAACCTGCATCGCTGGGGCGATCCTCATGTGATGGATGAATATCGCTTTCACATGATGCTGACCGGGCCGCTCAATCTGGACGCGATGCGCAGCATCGAGGCACCGCTTCGCGACCTGTTCGAACCATGCCTGGCGCCGCCGCTGACGATCGGCAGCCTGGCGCTGTTCGTGGAGCAGGAATCGGGCGCGCCGATGCGCGTCCACTCGCAACACCCGCTCGGCAAGATTTCGGCGGCCAAGCGGGCCGAACGGATCAAGCGGCCGGCAGCCGAGGCGACGCTTGCGCCAGGCCCTATCCCGCCACTGTCGCGGATGGTCGCCTCGCTGATGGCCGGCCGCTAACCGTCTGCACCGACGTCATTTTGTCTCGACAATCCGGTCGGCGGTGATACCGTTCCGGAAAATTCGAAGGGTGATTTGATGTCTGAGACTTCCTATCCGCGTGACCTCGTCGGCTATGGCCGCAACCCGCCCAAGGCAAACTGGCCGGGCGATGCGCGTATCGCCGTGCAGTTCGTGCTCAACTATGAAGAGGGCGGCGAAAGCTGCATCCTCGATGGCGACCTGGCCTCCGAGAGCCTGCTCTCGGAGATCGTTGGTGCACAGCCTTGGCAGGGCCAGCGCAACCTCAACATGGAATCGATTTATGAGTACGGTTCGCGCTCCGGTTTCTGGCGGCTCTGGCGCATGTTCACCAGCCGCGACGTGCCGTTGACGGTCTACGGCGTGACGTTGGCGATGGCTCGCAATCCCGAAGCGGTCGCCGCCATGAAGGAAGCGGGCTGGGAGATCGCCAGCCACGGCCTGCGCTGGCTCGAATACAAGGATTTCCCCGAAGAGGTGGAGCGCGAGCATATCCGCGAAGTCGTTCGGCTGCATACCGAACTGACCGGCGAGCGCCCGCTTGGCCTTTACCAGGGCAAGCCTTCAAGCAACACGCTGAAGCTCGTTCTCGAAGAGGGCGGGTTCCTCTATTCCTCCGATTCCTATGCGGATGAGTTGCCCTATTGGGTGGCGGGGCTGACGGCCGACAAGCCGCATCTGATCATCCCCTACACACTCGACGCCAACGACATGCGCTTTGCGACGAACCAGGGTTTCAACTCCGGCGACCAGTTCTTCACCTATCTCAAAGACACGTTCGACGTGCTCTATGAGGAGGGCAAGGAAGGCAACGCCAAGATGATGAACATCGGCCTGCACTGCCGCCTCGTTGGGCGTCCAGGCCGCGCCGCGGCGCTGGCGCGGTTCATCGACTATGTCATGTCGCACGACAAGGTCTGGGTGCCGCGGCGCATCGACATCGCCCGTCACTGGTATGAACACCACAAGCCGGAAGGGGCTCTCTGATGTCCGATCGCGACGCCTTCGTCAGCCGCTTCGGCGGCGTGTTCGAGCATTCTCCATGGGTTGCCGAACGGGCCTACGACCGGGCGGCCGCAACAGGACTTTCGGCCGGCAACGTGCACTCGGCACTTTGCCAGGCCTTTCGCGCCGGTCTGCCGCGCGAAAGGCTGGCGGTGCTGCGCGCCCACCCGGATCTTGCCGGCAAGCTGGCGATCGCCGGCAAGCTGACGGCGGACTCGACGGCGGAGCAGGCGTCGGCCGGCCTCGACCGCCTTTCGGCCGACGAGCATGCCCGGTTCACGGCGCTGAACGAGGCCTATACGCAGAAATTCGGCTTTCCCTTCATCATCGCGGTCAAGGGCCTGACGAAGAACGATATTCTCGCCTCGTTCGAAAGGCGCATTGACAATTCGACCGAAGAGGAATTTGAAACCGCCTGTGCGCAGGTGGAGAAGATCGCCCGCCTGCGGCTGCAATCCATGCTTCCAGGAGACGAAAATGCCTGACATACCCGTTCGCTATCTGCGCTCATCTTTACCGAGGGCAGTCGAACCGGACCATGCCGACGCCGCCGGCAATGAGCACCGCGGGGCGATGGCCTGATGTCGCGTATTCTTTCGATCGAACCCCTGACGCAGGATGCTTTCGCGCCGTTCGGCACGGTCATCGAGGCTGATCCGGCTTCGATGCGGTACATCAATGGCGGGACCACCGAACGCTTCCATGGCCTGGCGCGTGCCGATGTTGTCGGCGAGGGTGCCGATGTCATCATCAATATCTTTCGCGGCCAGCCGCGCGCCTTTCCTTACGCGGTGGCGATGATGGAGCGACACCCCTTCGGCAGCCAGAGCTTTTCGCCGCTCGAGGACCGGCCCTGGCTCGTCGTCGTTGCCGAAGACGAGGGGGGCCGACCGGGAATGCCGCGGGTGTTCCGGGCGAACGGGCGGCAGGGCGTCAACTACGGGCGCAATGTCTGGCACCATCCGCTGATGTCGGTGGGCGCGGTCAGCGACTTCATCGTCGTCGATCGGGATGGGCCGGGAAACAATCTCGAAGAATATGTCTACGACGAGCCCTTCGTCATCGAGAGCGCAATATGAAGGAAGAGCAGCGATGAGCAGCACCGGCCGCCTGACCACCCATGTCCTCGACACTGCGCTCGGCACGCCGGCCGAAGGCTTGCGCATCGACCTCTTTTGGCTCGAAGGCGACGAGCGGCAACTGATCCGCACCGTTCATACCAACAGCGACGGACGCGTCGATGGGCCCATGGTCGAAGGCATCGGCTTCATGGCGGGCAGCTACGAGTTGGTCTTCCACGCCGGCGACTATCTTCGTCGTGTCGGTGCGGACCTGCCGGAGCCTGCCTTCCTCGACCTGATCCCGCTGCGCTTCGGCATTGCCGATCCGGCCAGCCATTATCACGTGCCGCTGCTTCTTTCGCCCTACGGCTACTCGACCTATCGCGGCAGCTGAGCGTGGGTGGATGAGTGTTCGCGGCGTAAAATTCAGTCGAAAACCGTCGCCTTGATCGGGATTGTGTGAGACGATTTTGAGACTCACGAGGGGAATTCGATGCGTTTCATCAATCCGATCCCTTTCGTCCGCGACATCGATCGATCCAGGGACTTTTACCGGGAGACACTCGGTCTGACGGTGTTGAAGGACTTCGGAAACTTCGTTCTCTTCGAGACCGGTTTTGCGATCCACGAGGGTCGTTCGCTGGAACAAACAGTCTGGCGGGAAGTCGGTCCCGCGGAAGAACCCTATGGGCGAGGGAACCTGCTGCTCTACTTCGAGCATGAGAATATCGAAGCGGCCTTCGAAAGCATTGCGCCGCAGGTGGAGCTGATCCACCCGATTGAGCGGCAAGCCTGGGGACAGCGGGTGTTCCGTTTTTATGATCCCGACGGGCACGCAATAGAGATCGGAGAGCCGCAAACTCTTGGATCTACTGCATAATTCCTCAAATCTGATCCGATTTGAGGATAGAATTATGCAACAAGTTTGAAGCGATACAGCGTCCTTTGCGCGTCATATTTGACGCGCGGCGCTGTAAAGGCGACCTGCATCAATCCTGAAGCTTACGACTGAACCGCCCGTCTCAAAGGACGGTTCGCCGCAAGAAACGATCGCATACGTTTAGTTTATGCGACCAATTTGGAACTGCAGGCATTCCACACACGTGTTGGAGGCCGGCCGCGAAGCCGCCCTTTTCAGGCAATCCGGCTTCGCCGGTTGGCGCGCTCGATCAATCCGCGAGAATGTCGCGGTTGACGTCGTTGATATCGCGCTTGCCGCAGAGCGCCATGGTGATGTCCATCTCCTTGCGGATGATTTCCAGCGCCTTGGTCACGCCTTCCTTCCCCATGGCGCCGAGGCCGTAGAGGAAGGGGCGGCCGATATAGGTGCCCTTGGCGCCCATGGCGACGGCCTTCAGCACGTCCTGGCCGGAGCGGATGCCGCCATCGAGATGCACCTCGATCTGGTGGCCGACCGCATCGACGATGCGCGGCAGCATGCTGATCGAGGAATGGGCGCCATCGAGCTGGCGGCCGCCGTGGTTGGAGACGATGATCGCGTCGGCGCCGGTCGCCGCCGCCATCTTGGCGTCTTCCGGATCGAGAATGCCCTTCAGGATCAGCGGACCGCCCCAGCGCTCCTTGATCCATTCGACGTCCTTCCACGAGAGTTGCGGGTCGAACTGTTCTGCCGTCCAGGCGCCGAGCGAGGACAGGTCGGTGACGCTCTTGGCGTGGCCGACGATATTGCGGAAGGTGCGGCGGTTGGTGCCGAGCATCTTCATGCACCAGCCGGGACGTGTCGCCATCTGCCAGAGATGCTTGGGGGTCAGCTTCGGCGGGGCCGACAGGCTGTTGCGCAGGTCCTTGTGGCGCTGGCCGAGGATCTGCAGGTCGAGCGTCAGCACCAGTGCCGAGCACTTGGCGGCCTTGGCCCGGTCGATGAGGTTCAGCACGAACTCGCGCTCGCGCATGACGTAGAGCTGGAACCAGAAGGGCTTGGTTGTGACCGACGCGACATCCTCGATTGAGCAGATGCTCATGGTCGACAACGTGAAGGGAACGCCAAAGGCTTCGGCCGCCTGGGCTGCCAGCATCTCGCCATCGGCGTGCTGCATGCCGGTCAGCCCCGTCGGCGCCAGCGCCACCGGCATCGACACTTTCTGGCCGATCATGGTCGTTTCCAGCGAGCGGTTGGTCATGTCGACCAGCACCCGCTGGCGCAGCTTCACCTTGGCGAAGTCTTCCTCGTTGGCGCGATAGGTGCCCTCGGTCCAGGCGCCGCTGTCGGCGTAATCGAAGAAGAGCTTCGGTACGCGGCGCTTGGCAAGGGCCTTGAGGTCGCTGATTTCGAGGATTTGCGTCATGGAAACGGCCTTCATCTGAAACACAGGTTAGAGCGGGATGCGGGCGGAAAGCCGCGGACACTTTTCCGCACCCAACTCTTGGGATGACTACCGAGGCCTTACCATGTTTGCCGGAGGCTTGTTAATAGCGCGGACGCAAAGAGGTCAATTTTTTTGACCTCTTTGCCAATGACGGTGAAGTCAGGCAGCAGCGAGTGTCGCCTTGGCCGGTTTTCCCGCCACATAGGTCTCGACGATCGCGCGGTCGTCGCCCATGGTCTGGAGCAGGAAAAGTTCATCGGCGAGTGAGTTGACCACTTCGGCGCGCAGCGCCATCGCCGGTGTTGCCGCCATGTTGAGCACGATGAAGTCGGCGTCGGTGCCGGCCTCGAGCGTGCCGATGCGATCGACCAGCGACAGCGCCTCGGCGTTGCCGCGGGTCATCATGAAGAAGCTGTCGAACGGGTTCAGCCGCTCGCCCTGCAGTTGCAGGATCTTGTAGGCCTCGTCGAGCGTCTTCAGCATCGAATAGCTGGTGCCGCCGCCGATATCCGAGGCGACCGAGGTGCGTACCGGCTTTTCGCGCCGGTTGAGCGCCCGCAACGGGAAAAGGCCCGAGCCGAGGAAGAGGTTGGATGTCGGGCAGAAGACCGCGACCGATCCCGTCTCGCACATCACGTCCGCCTCGCGGTCTGAGAGGTGGATGCAGTGGCCGAACAGGCTCTTCGGCCCAAGCAGCCCATAACGGGCGTAGACGTCGGTATAATCGGTGGCTTCCGGATAGAGTTCGCAGGTAAAGGCGATCTCGTCGCGGTTTTCCGACAGATGTGTCTGGACATGCAGGTCGGGAAACTCATGCACCAGCGATTTTGCGACGTCCATCTGCTCCGGCGTCGAGGTGATGGCAAAGCGCGGAGTGATGGCGACATGGTTGCGGCCCTTGCCGTGCCAGTCGCGGATTACCGCGCGGGTCTCGTCGTAGCCCATCTGCGGCGTATCGAGCAACCCCTGCGGGGCATTGCGGTCCATCATCACCTTGCCGGCGATCATGCGCATGTCGCGGCGTAGCGCCTCGGCGAAGAAGGCGTCGGCGGATGCCTTATGCACGGTGCAATAGGCGGCCGCCGTCGTCGTGCCGTGGCGGACCATTTCGTCGAAGAAACGGCTGGCGATGCGCTCGGCATGGGCGGTCTCGACGAAGCGGCACTCTTCCGGGAAGGTATAGGTGTTGAGCCATTCCAGCAGGTTGGCGGCGTAGGAGGCCATCACCTGCATCTGCGGGAAATGCAGATGCGTGTCGATGAAGCCCGGCACGATCAGGTGCGGGCGGTGATCGATCTCGACGATATCATCCGCTGCCTCGGCCTTCACAGTCGCGTAGGTGCCAGACGTTTTGATCCGGCCGTCTGCGACCAGCAGCGCGCCATCGCTTTCATAGGTGTAGGCGGCGCTGTCCTCGATTGCCATTGGCGCGCGGTGAAAGCTCAAGAGGCGGCCGCGGATGAGCGTCGTTGTCATTGTGTCTTGCCTTCCTCGACGGCGCTTTCGAACCAGGCTGCCAGCAACTGGCGCTCGTCCGTCGTCATGTCGGTTATGTTGCCGGGCGGCATGGCATGGCTGCGCCCCGCCTGGATATAGATTTCGCGGGCGTGGGCGGCAATCTCCTGATCGCTCTCTAACACCACGCCCTTCGGCGGCCGGGCGATGCCCTCATAGACCGGTTCGGCTGCGTGGCACATGGAACAGCGGGTCGAGATCGCGTCCTTGACGGCGGGGAAATGCGCATTCTCCGCAAACCGGGCAAAGACCGGCGCGACCTCGGCTTTTTCTTCGCCGGTCAGCACCTTCGGCACGGTCGACAGCCACATGATCAGGATGAAGAGGAGGACGGTGACGAGCCACGTCCAGGTAGGCCTACCCTTGCGGGCATGGGTCGTATTGAACCAGTGCCGGATGGTGACACCCATCAGGAACACCAGCGCCGCGATGATCCAGTTGAAGGCGGTGGCAAAAGCCAGCGGATAGTGGTTCGACAGCATGAAGAAGATGACCGGCAGGGTCAGGTAGTTGTTGTGCAGCGAGCGCTGCTTGGCCTGGGCGCCGAGCTTCGGGTCGGGCGTGCGCCCGGCGATCAGGTCGGCAACGACGATCTTCTGGTTGGGAATGATGAGGAAGAAGACGTTGGCCGACATGATGGTGGCGGTGAAAGCGCCCAGATGCAGGAAGGCGGCGCGGCCTGTAAACACCTGGGTATAGCCCCAGGCCATGATCACCAGCGCCACATAAAGAAGCGCCATCAGGCCCCAGGTGTTGTTGCCGAGCGGCGACTTGCAGAGCAGGTCATAGAAGACCCATCCGATGCCGAGCGAGGCGAGCGAGATCAGGATCGCGGACGTTGCCGAGATATCGAGCACGTGGCGATCGATCAGGAAAAGATCGGCACCGCCGTAATAGACCAGACAGAGCATGGCGAAGCCCGAAAGCCACGTCACGTAAGATTCCCATTTGAACCAGGTCAGGTGCTCGGGCATCGAGGCGGGGGCGACCAGATATTTCTGGATGTGGTAGAAGCCACCGCCATGCACCTGCCATTCCTCGCCGTAGGCTCCAACAGGCAGGTGGTCGCGCTTCACGAGACCGAGGTCGAGCGCGATGAAATAGAAGGATGAGCCGATCCAGGCGATGGCGGTAATGACATGCAGCCAGCGCACAGCAAAGGCCAGCCATTCCCAGGCGATGGCGAACTCGTACATTCAGGTCCCCTTTATTCTCTCCGTCAGCGCACCTTGCGCAAAAACCGGGAGTTGGGGAAGGGGGCGAATGCGCCTCCAAGCGTAAATTGCCGCGATCGGGACGATTTCGGGGTGAATTCACCCGGAATGATAAACCTGATGGATTCTAATGGGTTACCCTAGCTCGCGGAAGCCGCCTTGCGCTCTTCTACCCAATCGGCCCCGAACTGAACCGACGGGCAGAGTTCGCTGAGGATCCAGTCGCGGAAGATGCGGATCTTCGGGGTGTTGCGGCGCGCATGCGGGTAGGCCAGCCAGTAGTCGCAGCCGTCGCTGCAGCGCAGGTCGAAAGGCTGGTAGAGCCGGCCAAGCGCTACGTCGTCACCGTAGAATTCCGGTGTCAGGATCGCCACGCCCTGGCCGGCAACGGCGGCGCGCGCCTCGAAGGATTGCGCGCCGAGCCGGCTTGTCGGGCGGCCCTCGAGATCCGGATCGTCGACGCCGGCGGCCGAAAACCAGATCCGCCACCAGGGGTCGCCGGCATCGATGATCCTGAGCTTCAGGAGATCACGCGGCTCGCGGATGCCGCCAACGGTTTCGGCGAGTGCCGGGCTCAGCATCGGGCTGAACTCGACGCGCATCAGCGGATGTGTGTCGAGGCCCGGCCAGACGCCGGCGCCGGAGCGGATGGCGAGATCCGTGGGTTCCTTGGCAAAATCGACGAGGTTGTCGTTGGTGTCCAGGCGCACGGCGATGGTGGGGTGGGCGAGCTGAAACGAGCCGATGTTGCGGGCGAGCCATTGCGAGGCGAAGGTCGGGGTCGAGCTGATCAACAGTGTGCTGTCGATATCGCCGCGCGCTGAGGAGACGGCCTCCTGCAGCATCTCGAAGGCTTCGGTGACCCGTGGCGCCAGCCGCTGGCCGACATCGGTCAACGCGATCTGGCGTGGGCGGCGCAGGAACAAGGGCTCGCCGACGCTCTCCTCGATCAGCTTGACCTGGTAGCTGACGGCGGTCTGGGTCATGCCCAGCTCCTCGCCGGCCTTGGTAAAACTGCCGAGCCGGGCGACGGCTTCGAAGACCCTCAACGCATTCAGCGGAAACTGCTTGGACATCTTCATGGATAAGTTCTCTTGATGCATGCAGACGGATGTTCGATTGGAACTCAATCCTCTTCCACGGCATCCTGCAAGTCAACTTCCCAAGACGAACAGGTGCTCAAAATGACTTGCGACGTTATCGAACATACTGAAAGAAAACCGCTTCTTTCGCTGGATGCGGTCGTGCGGCTCACGTCCACCCTGTTTGGCCGTGCCGTTGTCGCCAAGCCGGTGCTCGACGTCAATGCGCTGTCCGACCATATCAAAAGAGACATGGGTTTCATGGATGGCCGTGGCCCCTATGGGGACGATGTCGAGGCGCAGGCCGACGCGCACCGCCTCGTCAACATCGACGAGCTGCCCCGGATCTGACCGGAGCTCTCACACGCCGCGCGTCGAACGGGATGCGCGGCGATGTCATCAATCAAGACGATTGTCGAAGGCGTTCGACGGCCATCAGCACGCGCTCCGGCGTCGCCGGCGCATCAAGGCGCGGGCATTCGCGATAATCGGCAACGCTCGCCACCGCCATCGACAGCGCCTCGAGCACGGAGATCGGCAGCATGAAGGGCGGTTCGCCCACGGCCTTTGACCGCCCGATGGTCTTTTCCGCATTTTCCGACCACTCGGCCAGTTTGACGTTGAAGATCTTCGGCCGGTCCGAGGCGAGCGGGATCTTGTAGGTCGAGGGTGCGTGCGTGCGCAGTCGGCCCTTGTCGTCCCACCACAGCTCCTCCGTTGTCAGCCATCCCATGCCCTGGACGAAACCGCCTTCGATCTGGCCAAGGTCGATCGCCGGATTGAGCGAGCGGCCGACATCGTGCAGCACGTCGACGCGATCGACCATGTATTCGCCGGTCAGCGTATCAACAGATACTTCCGACACCGAGGCGCCATAGGCGAAGTAGTAGAAGGGCGTTCCCCGTCCGGTCGCGCGGTCCCAATGGATTTTCGGCGTCTTGTAGAAGCCGGCGGCCGAAAGCTGCACGCGCGCCGTATAGGCAAGCTTGATGAATTCCGGGAAGGGTACCAGTTCTTCGCCGATCTTCACGTGATCGGGAACGAAAGTGACGTTTTCCGCCGTCGTCTGCCAGCGCTCGGCTGCAAAGGCGACGAGCCGTTCCTTGATCTGGCGCGCCGCATCGAAGGCGGCCATGCCATTGAGGTCGGAGCCGGACGATGCAGCGGTCGCCGAGGTGTTGGGGACCTTGCCGGTCGTGGTCGCGGTGACGCGCACGCGGTCGAGATCGACCTGGAAGCTGTCGGCGATGACCTGCGCGACCTTCACATAAAGGCCCTGGCCCATTTCCGTGCCGCCGTGGTTCAGGTGGATCGAGCCATCCTGATAGATGTGCACGAGGGCGCCGGCCTGGTTAAATGCGGTCATGGTGAAGGAGATGCCGAACTTCACCGGCGTCAGCGCGATGCCCTTGCGAATGACACGGCTCGCACGGTTGAACTCGATAATGGCCATGCGGCGCGCCTGGTAATCGGCGTCGACTTCAAGCTCGGCGACGATCCGGGCGATGATGTTGTCTTCGACCTGCTGGTGGTAAGGGGTGATATCCCGGCCGGAACCCTTCTCGCCGTAGAAATTGAGCTTGCGGATCTCGAGCGGATCCTTGCCGAGAGCGTAGGCGATCTCTTCGATCATGCGCTCGCCGCCGACCATGCCTTGCGGGCCACCGAAGCCGCGATAGGCGGTGTTGGAGACGGTGTTCGTCTTCAGCGGCTGCGACGTCAGTTTTACATGCGGGTAGAAGTAGGAGCTGTCTGCGTGGAACAGCGCGCGGTCGGTCACCGGTCCGGAGAGATCGGAGGAGTAGCCGCAGCGCGCAGCGTAATTGGCGTGAACGGCGTGGATGCGGCCTTCCTCGTCGAAGCCGACATCGTAGTCGACGAGGAAGTCGTGACGCTTGCCGGTGGCGGTCATGTCCTCGTCGCGGTCGGGGCGAAACTTGACCGCACGGCCGAGCTTTTTCGCCGCCACGGCTGCAAGGGCTGCGAACTGGTTGCCCTGCGTTTCCTTGCCGCCGAAGCCGCCGCCCATGCGGCGCACATTGACCGTGACCGCATTGGAGGGAACGCCGAGCACGTGCGAGACCATGTGCTGGATTTCGCTTGGGTGCTGGGTCGACGACCAGACGGTGACCTCGTCGTCCTCGCCGGGAATGGCAAGGGCGATATGGCCTTCGAGGTAGAAGTGCTCCTGGCCGCCGATGCGCATCCGGCCCTTCAGCCGGCGCGGCGCCTTTTCCAGTTCAGCGTCGGCATCGCCCCGCTGCAAGGTCAGGGGCTGGGTGACGAGCTCGCCGCCATGGGCTACCGCATCGGTGATATCGGTGAAATGCGCCAGGTCGCGATAGCTGATCTTCGCCAGCCGGGCAGCACGACGGGCGATGTCGCGCGTCTCGGCGATGACGGCAAAGGCCGGCTGGCCGTGGAACTGCACGATGCCGTCGGCAAGCACCGGCTCGTCATGCAGGTGGCTGGGGCTGATATCGTTGGAATGCGGCATGTCGCTCGCCGTCAGCACGCAGACGACGCCGGCCGCCGCGGCGACGGCCGAGAGGTCCATGGCGGTGATTTCGGCGTGGGCGCGGTCGGTCATCCCCAGCGCACCGTGCAGCGTGCCCGCCGGTTCCGGCATGTCGTCGATGTAATCGGCGGTGCCGGTCACGTGCTTGTGGGCGCTGTCATGGCGCTGGTGCGAATGCATCTGCCCCTTGATCGCCTTGCGTTCTTCGAAGGTCGACTTGTCCATGATTACCTCTCTCCCGCCGCGTAGCGCACGAGCTCCGCCGGCTGGCCGCCACTTTCCAGGAAAAAGCGCATCAGCAGGTTCTTCGCCGCCAGCATGCGATAGGTGCTGGTGGCGCGCCAATCGCTCAAGGGCTGATAGTCGGCCTCGAAGGCTGCCTGAGCGGCGCGCACCGTTTCCTCGGTCCAGGGCTTGCCGATGAGCGCGGCCTCGACGGTTGCAGCGCGTTTCGGCGTGCCGGCCATGCCGCCAAAGGCGATGCGGGCGGTCTCTACCCGGTTGCCGTCAAGCGAAATGCGGAAGGCGCCGAGTAATGCGGAAATGTCCTCGTCGCGGCGCTTGGAGAGCTTGTAGGCCGCAAACAGCTCACCCGCCGGCAGCGCGGGCACGAAGACGCTCTCGACGAATTCGCCGGCTTTGCGGTCCTGCTTGCCGTAGGCGATGAAGAAATCTTCAAGCGGCAGCGTGCGCGTCCCTTCCGTCGAGCGCAGCGTGACAGTTGCCCCCAGCACGATCAGGGGCGGTGGACTGTCGCCGATCGGCGAACCGTTGGCGATGTTCCCGCCGATCGTGCCCATGTTGCGCACCTGTTCGCCGCCGATACGGTCGATCAACCGGCCGAAGGCTGGATAGGCTTTGCTGAGCGCTGCAAAGGCGGCTGAATAGCTGACGCCGGCACCAATGGTCAGGCCGCCGTCGCTTTCCTCGATGCGCTGCAGTTCGGCGATGCCGTTGATGAAGACGACGGGATCGATCGGACGCATCTGCTTGGTGACCCAGAGGCCGACATCGGTGGCGCCGGCAACCACCGTCGCGCCTTTGTGCTCGGCAAGAGCGGTCGCGAGGCCGGTGGCATCCGCCGGCATGATCAGACAGCTTTCACCGTGGCGGACGGTGATCGTTTTCTCGGGTTGAAGCGCCTTGAGGCGGGCGATGGTGGCCTCGCGCGCAGCCGTGATCGGATCGAAGATAGCAGAAGGCCGCGCGCTTGCGGCGGCCTCGGCCGCCTTGACGATCGGCTCGTAGCCGGTGCAGCGACAAAGGTTGCCTTGCAGCGCCTTTTCGATGTCGGCCCGGCTGGGATTGTCGTTCGAAAGCCAGAGGCCATAAAGCGACATGACGAAGCCGGGCGTGCAGAAGCCGCATTGTGAGCCATGGAAATCGACCATCGCCTGCTGCACGGGATGAAGCGTTCCATCCCTGGCGGCGAGATGCTCAACGGTGACCACATGGGTCGCATGCAACGATCCGACGAAGCGGATGCAGGCATTGACGCTTTCATAGACCAGCGTTTCGCCGGCGAGCCGGCCGACGAGCACGGTGCAGGCACCGCAATCGCCCTCCGCGCAGCCTTCCTTGGTTCCTGTCAGCCGGCGCTCAAGCCTGAGATAGTCGAGCAGGGTAGCGGTCGGCGCGACGTCGGAAAGCGCCACCTCGCTATCATTGAGGATGAAGCGAATGCTGTCGTCGTCCTTGCGTTCCCTAACCTTAGGCATGCCATTCATTCCTGCTGATGCATGGCCGCAAAAACCGGAAGCGTTCCCGGCGACGGACCATGCGCATTTTCATAGAGTTAGGGCGTCGTCCGCCTCGTCTCAATGGACGGGCGGCTCTCTATTGCGCCGTCCAGCCGCCGTCCATGGAAACATGCGTGCCGGTGATCTGCGCCGCATCATCGCTTGCGAGATAGACGGCGAGCGACGCTACCTGCTCGACGGTGATGAATTTCTTGGTCGGCTGGCCCTTGAGCATTACGTCGTTGATGACCTGCTCTTCGGTGATGCCGCGGGTGCGGGCCTGATCCGGGATCTGCTTTTCGACCAGCGGGGTCAGCACATAACCCGGGCAGATCGAATTGGCGGTGATGCCATTTTCCGCAACTTCGAGCGCGACGGTCTTTGTCAGCCCCATGATGCCGTGCTTGGCGGCGACATAGGCCGATTTGAACGGCGAGGCGACGAGCCCGTGGGCAGAGGCGATGTTGACGATGCGGCCCCAGCCCTTTGCCTTCATGCCGGGCAGGGCGGCGCGAATGGTATGGAAAGAGGAGGAGAGGTTGATGGCGATGATCCGGTCCCATTGCTCGACCGGGAAATCCTCGACCTTCTCGACATATTGAACGCCGGCATTGTTGACCAGAATGTCGACGCTGCCGAAGCGTTTTGCCGCCGTTGCCATCAGGTCGGCGATCTCGTCCGGCTTCGTCATGTCGGCCGGGTGATAGATGACCGTTCCCGTGGTGAGCGCCCCGACTTCGTCCGTCGCAGCCTTGATTTCGTCCGGCGTGCCGAAGCCGTTCAAGACGATGTTGGCGCCGCCCTTGGCAAAAGCCTTGGCAATGGCAAGGCCGATGCCGCTCGTCGAACCGGTGATGACCGCAGTTCTCGTCATTCCTGATCTCTCCCTTTGCAGCGCCGCTGATCTTGCCCGTTTTTTGCGGCGCAACAGCGTCAACCTACGCGTAAAACCGCTGAGGTGACAATTGTGTTTTTCAGGCCGCCGACGCAGAGTTGCGGCGGGAGGCCTTGTCACGATTTCTTGCGTTTTGTTTTCGTTTGACATTCGTTTTGCCATCGTATTGAAGTTTTTCGAAATGGACGCCACGCCCAAGAGGAAGGGCGTCGAGACACGTGATGTGAGGCCGGGGAGGGGCATATGGGCGGATATATTCTCGCGATCGATCAGGGCACGACATCGAGCCGGGCGATCGTCTTCGACGGCAAGCAGCAGGTAGCAGGCCTCGACCAGAAGGAATTCAGGCAGCACTTTCCGAAATCCGGCTGGGTCGAGCACGATCCGGAGGAAATCTGGGATAGCGTCGTCGTCACCGTCAACGAGGCGATCAGGAAGGCGGGGATCTCCCCAAGCGATATCGCCGGCATCGGCATCACCAACCAGCGCGAAACGGTGGTGGTCTGGGATCGCGAAACCGGCAAGCCGATCCACAACGCCATCGTCTGGCAGGACCGCCGCACATCAGCCTATTGCGACAAGCTGAAGAAACAGGGTCTCGAAAAGACCTTCACCAAGAAGACCGGTTTGCTGCTCGATCCCTATTTCTCCGGCACCAAACTCAACTGGCTGCTGTCGAATGTGAAGGGCGCCCAGGCCAGAGCTGCCAAGGGCGAGCTTTGCTTCGGCACGATCGATACTTTCCTGATCTGGCGGCTGACAGGCGGAAAGTCCTTCGTCACCGATGCGACCAACGCCTCGCGCACGCTGCTCTACAACATCGCCGACAATGCCTGGGACGACGAGTTGCTCGACATCCTGCGCGTTCCCCGCGCCATGTTGCCGGAGGTGAAGGACTGCGCCGCCGATTTCGGCGTCACCGACAAGGAGCGCTTCGGCACGGCGATCCCGATCCTCGGTGTTGCCGGCGACCAGCAGGCCGCCACCATCGGCCAGGCCTGCTTCAAGCCGGGCATGCTGAAATCGACCTACGGCACGGGCTGCTTCGCATTGCTCAACACCGGCAAGGACATGGTGCGCTCGAAGAACCGGCTGCTCACCACCATTGCCTACCGGCTGGATGGCGAAACCACCTATGCGCTCGAAGGCTCGATCTTCGTTGCCGGCGCGGCGGTGCAGTGGCTGCGCGACGGCCTGAAGGTCATCAAGGCGGCTCCGGACACCGGCACGCTTGCCGAAGGCGCCGACCCGTCGCAGGAGGTTTACCTCGTCCCGGCCTTCACCGGTCTCGGTGCGCCGCATTGGGATCCCGACGCTCGCGGCGCGATCTTCGGCATGACCCGCAACACCGGGCCCGCCGAGTTTGCGCGTGCCGCGCTCGAAGCGGTCTGCTACCAGACGCGCGATCTGCTCGAAGCCATGCACAAGGACTGGCGCAGCAACGGCAAGGAAACCGTGTTGCGCGTCGACGGCGGCATGGTCGTCTCGGACTGGACGATGCAGCGGCTTTCCGACCTCCTCGATGCGCCGGTCGACCGGCCGACCATCCTCGAGACGACGGCGCTCGGCGTTGCCTGGCTCGCCGGCAGCCGCGCCGGCGTCTGGCCGAAGCAGGAGGAGTTCGCCAAGTCCTGGGCGCGCGATCGCCGTTTCGAGCCGGCGATGGACGAAGCGACGCGCAAGACGAAGCTCAAGGGCTGGCGCAATGCGGTCAAGCGCACGCTGACCTAGAGCATTTCCAGGAAAAGTGCGAAGCGGTTTTCCGTCAGGAAATGCGTAAAAACAAGGAGATAGAGCGTTTCTGCGACTCCGCTTAAACCGGAAACGCTCTCGCCCCGGACCCTTGGCTTGATCCAAGCGCCGTTTGGCATCATCCGGGAAACACAGTGTTTCCCGGACGCGCATTTGCTGCTTTCGCCGGGGCCAACTATCTGTCGGTAGAACAACGATAGGATGGGCATCATGGAACTCGGGCTTTACACATTTGCGGATGTCGATCCGAACGCTGCCGACAAGGGCCGGGAAGGCCAGCGTCGGCTTGCCAATTTGCTGGAAGAGATCGAACTGGCAGATCAGGTCGGCCTCGATGTCTTTGGCCTTGGCGAACATCACCGCCCTGATTATGCAGCCTCGGCACCAGCCGTCATCCTTGCGGCAGCCGCCGCGAGGACGAAGACCATAAGGCTGACGAGTGCCGTGACGGTGCTGAGCTCGGACGACCCGGTGCGCGTGTTCCAGCAGTTTTCCACGCTCGACCTTCTCTCCAACGGCCGGGCCGAAATCATGGCCGGGCGCGGCTCGTTCATCGAGTCCTTCCCGCTCTTCGGTCAGTCGCTCGACGATTACGACCAGCTCTTTGCCGAAAAGCTCGACCTGTTGATGGCGCTGCGCGAAGCGGAAAAGGTCTCCTGGGCGGGCGAGATGCGCCCTGCGATCAGCGATCGCGGCGTCTATCCGCGTCCGCTGCAGGAGGTGCTGCCGCTGTGGATCGCCGTCGGCGGCACGCCGCAGTCGGTTGCCCGTGCCGGTGCCCTCGGGCTGCCGGTGGCACTTGCGATCATCGGCGGAGAGCCGCGCCGGTTCGCTCCGCTGTTCGATCTTTATCGCGAGGCCGCCCGTCGTGCCGGCCAGGATCCGGCAAAGCTGAAGACCAGCATCAATGTCCATGGCTTCATCGCCGATACGACCGATCTTGCCGCTGACCAGTTTTATCGCCCGCAGGCCGAGGTGATGAACCGCATCGGCCGGGAGCGCGGCTGGGGGCCGACGAACCGGGCGCATTTCGACCAGGCGCGCAGCCCTGCCGGCAATCTCTTCCTCGGCGACCCCGAAACCGTGGCGGAGAAGATCGTCGAGAACTGGAAGCTCTTCCGCAACGACCGCTTCCTGCTGCAGATGGCGATCGGCCCGATGCCGCATGCCCAGATCATGCGCGGCATCGAACTCTACGGCACCAAGGTCGCGCCGCTGGTGCGCAAGGCGCTTGCCGAGCAGGGGGCCGGACAGACCGTTTCGGCCTGAGCCGCCACAGGCCGTTCATGTCTCGCTTGTCGGCGCTGGAAAATCCGGCACCGACCGGCTACATGTGGGCACGAAAGCGAGACACGGATGACCCTCAACAACGAAGAAGATCTGCTGCGGCTGAAGGAAATCGGCCGCATCTGCGCCAATGCGCTGCAGGCTATGGGCGAAGCGCTCGAGCCGGGCATCACCACGGCGGAACTGGATGCCATCGGCCGCAAGGTGCTGGAAGAGGCAGGTGCGCGCTCTGCGCCGGAACTCTGCTACCAGTTTCCGGGCGCCACCTGCATCAGCGTCAACGAGGAAATCGCCCACGGCATCCCCGGCAGCCGCATCATCCGCGCCGGCGATCTCGTCAATATCGACGTTTCGGCTGAGAAAGACGGCATCTTCGCCGACACCGGCGCTTCCTTTCCGGTGCCGCCGGTCTCGGCAGCCATCGACCGCCTCTGCCGTGACGGCAAGCGGGCGATGTGGGTCGGCCTCAAGCAAGTGCGTCCGGACCAGTCGCTTGCAGCGATCGGCAATGCGATCGGCGATTTCGCCCGCAAGAACCGCTATTCGCTGGTCACCAACCTTGCCAGCCACGGCATCGGCCGCTCGCTGCACGAGGAGCCGAAGGAGATCGCGACCTGGCCGGATCCGAGCGAGCGGCGGCGCATGACCGACGGTATGGTCTTTACCGTCGAGCCGTTCCTCTCGATGGGCGCGGACTGGGCCGAGAGCGGCGACAAGGACGACTGGACGCTCTACAGCGAACCGCGGGCACCGACCGTGCAATATGAGCACACGGTCGTCGTCACGCGCGGCGGTCCGTTGGTGGTGACGCTGCCCGGCTGACGGGCCATCGTTCGATTCCTTCAATAGGACATTCAATTATAGTGATTTGTGGTGTTCGTTTTGCAGTGCAATAAAACTGCTTATGACCACGATCGACAGACCACATCACGCAAGCCTCGCCTCCACCGCTACCGCCGGCGCCATTGCCATGGCGGTCGCCATGGGCTTCGGCCGCTTCTCCTACACGCCGATCCTGCCGGCGATGATGACGGACCTCGGCCTATCGCCGGCGGATGCCGGCCTCATCGCCTCGGCCAATTTCGTCGGCTATCTCGCCGGCGCCGTGCTTGGCGCTTACGGCTGGGCGCATGGGCAGGAGCGAAGGATCGGGCTTGCTTCGCTCGCGGCAACCACACTGCTGCTGGCGGCGATGGGCCTGACGTCCTCGGTCTTGGTGCTCAGTCTCATCCGCTTTCTCGCCGGCCTTGCCAGCGCGTTTTCGATGATCTTCATCTCCGGCATCGTCCTTGGTCACGGGCTGTTGGCGCGGTCTGAACATGTGCCGGCCATGCATTTCGGCGGCGTCGGGCTCGGCATCGCCTTCTCCTCGCTCTGCGTCTGGTTGGCACCTCTCGCTGGCGCCGCCGGGCTTTCAGCGTCGCAAGCCGACTGGTTCACCGGCGCTCTTGTCGCGCTTGTCGGCACGGTCGTCGTCGCTCTGATGCTGCCGGCCGGTCCCGTCTCCGGCAACGGCGCCGCACGTGAAAAGCCGCTGACCTGGACCCGCCCCCTGACGGTGGTGACGCTGACCTATGGGTTGTTCGGCTTCGGTTACGTGATCACGGCCACGTTCCTGGTGGCCATGGCCCGCGACGCGAGCGGCGGCCACAGCATCGAGTTCCTTGCCTGGCTGTTGACGGGCCTAAGTGCAGCGCTGTCGGTCTATCTCTGGCGCTTCGCCGTGCCGCGCTTCGGGCTTGCCGGTGTTTACGCGATCGGTCTTCTGGCCGAGGCTGTCGGCCTTGTGCTCACCGTCAGCCTGCCGCTGCCCTATGCGCCGCTTGCCGGTGGCCTGATGCTGGGCGCCACCTTCATGATGATCACCGCCTACGGCCTGCAGATCGGCCGGCATCTGGCGCCGGAAAGTCCGCGCAAGGCACTGGCGCTGATGACGGCGGCCTTCGGTATCGGCCAGATCATCGGTCCGGTGGTTGCCGGCTGGTTGGCCCAGCGCACCGGCAGCTTTGCAGCGCCGACCTTGATCGCGGCCGCGGTGCTGTTCGTCTGCGGCGGGGTGATCGTTGCCGAACTCAGGCGGATCGCAGCGGCGCTGCCGCGCTGAGCGGCGGCGGGAAGGTTGCGCCGCTTGCCGTAACACATGATGAAATAACGGTAACGTTCATATTACCTGATTGTTGAAAAAGGTGCTTTGCCCTAGTTTCGGCGCTTCGAGAGGCGAGTTGTTCTCCTCCCCCGAAACGAGAGTGCCGTACTTTGTTCCTATCTTTCTTCCCGAAGCCGAAGCTCTTTTTCATTTCCTTTGTCGTCTGGTCGCTTGTCGCCATCGCCTTTTGGTATGGTGAAGGCGAGCAGTTGGGTGCAGTCTTCGGAATGCCGCCCTTGCCCTCGGATGCGCCGCCGATCACCGGGATTTCTGCCTTCTGGTCGCCCGCCTTCCTCTGGTTCTATCTCTACTTCGGGCTGGTCGTCGGGCTGTTCGCAGCATTCTGGTATGTCTATTCGCCACATCCCTGGCAGAACTGGTCGATCCTCGGCTCAGCCCTCATTCTTTTCGTCACCTATTTCCAGGTGCAGGTGAGCGTCGCGATCAACAATTGGTACGGGCCGTTCTGGGATCTGATTCAGGCGATCGTCTCGAAGACGAAGGTGGTGACCGCGGCAGAGTTCTACGGAGAAATCGCCGTCTTCCTCGGTATCGCCTTGGTCGCTGTCGCTGTCGCGGTCATGACCCGCTTCTTCGTCAGCCACTATATCTTCCGCTGGCGCACGGCGATGAACGAGTACTACATGGCCCACTGGGGCAAGCTGCGTCGTATCGAAGGTGCTTCGCAGCGTGTCCAGGAAGACACAATGCGCTTCTCCACGACGGTGGAGGGCCTCGGCGTCAGCCTGATCGACAGCGTGATGACGCTGATTGCGTTTACGCCGGTATTGATCCGGCTTTCGGCCAATGTCACCGAACTGCCGATCGTCGGTGACATTCCCTATCCGCTGGTTACGGCCGCTGTGCTTTGGTCGCTGTTCGGCACGGTGTTCCTGGCGCTCGTCGGCATTAAGCTGCCGGGCCTCGAGTTCCGCAACCAGCGTGTGGAAGCGGCCTACCGCAAGGAACTGGTCTATGGTGAGGACCACGCCGATCGCGCTCAGCCGCCGACGGTCGCCGATCTCTTCGAAAACGTTCGCCGGAACTATTTCCGGCTCTATTTCCACTATCTCTACTTCAACATCGCCCGCATTTTCTATTTGCAGATCAACGGCATCTTCTCGTTGCTGATCCTGGCGCCGTCGATCATCGCCGGCAAGATCACACTCGGCGCGTTGAACCAGATCTCGGGTGCCTTCGGGCAGGTGACGTCGTCGTTTCAGTACCTGGTTTCATCCTGGCCGACGATTGTCGAACTGCTTTCGATCTACAAGCGTCTGCGCGCCTTCGAAGCGGCAATCGACGATGAGCCCCTGCCGGAAATCGAGCAGAAGTTCATCGCGGTTGGTGGCGAGGAAGAACTGGCCTAAGCTGGGCCAGGAGAGGACCAATCAGAAGGCGGAGCGATCCGCCTTCTTTTTTGCCTGCTCGATCATCGGCAGCGCCTGGGCGTAGCTGACGCAGGCGACATCAGGCTTGCTGCAGACCTCGGTCAGCAGCCGGTCGAGCGCGCGCCAGTAGGCGCCGCCATTCATCTCGACGAAATGGAAGCCGAGCTGCAGCGGGATGCGGTTGCCGGCATATTCCTTGTCGAAGGCTTGTCTGTAGGCCTCGTAGGTGCGCGCTTCGAAGGTGGCGCTGTCCTTCTTGTTTTCGATACCCATGGAATGGCGCACGAACAGATTGTAGTCCATGCCGATCACCGGCCGCTTGGACGGCCCTTCCGGGATCAGCGGCAGGCCGAAGCGCGGCAGACCGTCCTTCTCCATCGGCCAGCCCGGCCCCTTGGTCACCAGGCTCGCGTCATAGGTAAAGACCGATGCCTTCAGGGCTGGCAGCAGGCCGTCGCTCAGCGACAGGTAGGGCGCACGGAAACCCTTGATGCCGGTGCGGGCAAATTCCGCCCAGCCTTGCGGCTCGGCATCCGGCCTGTCGGCCTTCTTCCAGGCATCGCGCAGGGCGATGTCGAATGTCGAGAATTCGCTTTGCCAATCGGCCTTCGTCCAGCCCTTGCCGTCGAAATGGCCGCAGGCGTGGCTGGCAATGTCGTGACCGTCGAGATGGGCCTGCCAGATGTGACCGGCGCGGGCCGCGATTTCCTCTCGGCTCTGGGCAAAGCCGACATTGGAACGACCCGGTTTCAGCCCCGGCGGTCTGTAGCTCTGCTTGCCGTCGGCGCGCGTCATCAGGAACGTGCAGGAGAGGAAATAGGTGAAATGCGCATTGGTGCGCTTGGCCATCGCCAGGCTTTTCTCCCACAGCGCGTTGTCATGCGCCCCATCGAAAGACACGATGACGAGCTGCTTGTCCTTGGCAGGAACGGTCGGTGCGGCCATATCGGGCGTGGGTTCGGCAGCCGCGACGAGGGCAGGGCAAAGGGCGAGGGAAAGGGCAATAAATGTTCGGATCATGATATCTGCGACGATTTGCGTATGCCGTCCCTTTATCCAGGAATGCGGCAATCCTTTGATCTGTCTGGAAATTTCTGTGCACTCCGGCTATGTCGATAGCCGACAGAACAATAATGAAGGACGGGTGACGACATGGCGCTACTGATATTGGGTATCGTGATCTTCTTGGGCATCCATCTCGTTCGCAGCTTTGCACCCGGCCTGCGCGCATCGGTGATATCGAGCAGCGGCACCGGCGCCTGGCATGCGATCCACGGTATCTGTGCGCTTGTTGGCCTCGGTCTGATTGCCTATGGCTTCGATCAGGCGCGCGCCACCACCGGCATGCTCTATACGCCCCCGGTCTTTCTTGCACACATCGCGCTGACCCTGATGCTGATCGCCAGCATCTGTCTTGTGGCCGCCTATCTGCCCCCGGGCAAGATCCGCGCGGCCACAAAACATCCGGCGATCCTCGCAATCAAGATCTGGGCACTTGCCCACCTGCTTGCCAATGGCGAGACGTCGTCGGTGCTGCTCTTCGGCACCTTCCTCGTCTGGGCGGTGATCCTGCGCATTTCGATGAAAAAGCGCTGGCGCGCCGGCGAAATCACCTATCCGGCGTTCGTTTCCTATCGCTACGACCTCATCGCCATCGTGCTTGGTGCGGCCCTTTATGGCGTGATTGTGTGGAAGTTGCACGAACTGGTGATCGGTGTTTCGCCTATGGTTGTCGGCTAAATAACGCGCGCCCCCTTACAACAGCCGCAAAATCGGGTAGAAGGCGCAAAATCCTAATAGCGTGCAGGGAAGGCCGAGAGGCCGGGGCAATCGATGGCGAACCAAGACGACAGCTTTATCCGCGAGGTGAATGAAGAACTGCGTTCGGACCAGATGAAGAACATCTGGGCCCGTTTCGGCAGCGTCATCGTGGCGATTGCCGTGCTCATCGTTCTCGGAACCATCGGCAAGGTCGGCTACGACTACTGGCGTGACAACGCGTCGTCGAAGTCCGGCGACGAGTTCCTCCAGGCGCTGAACCTCGCCAAGGAAAACAAGGCCGACGAGGCGCTGGCCGCCCTCAACAACTTGCAGAAGGACGGCTATGGCGCCTATCCGGTGCTGGCTCGCCTTCGTGCGGCGACGCTGCAGGCCGAGAAGGGCGAGACCGATGCCGCCATCAAGGCGTTCTCGGAGATCGGCAAAGACACCAGCCTGCCTGAGGCGCTTCGCGACGCCGCCCGCCTGCGCGCCGCCTATCTGCTGGTCGATACCGGCACCTATGACCAGGTTTCGGCCGAAGTCGAACAACTGGCCGTGCCGCAGAACAATATGCGCCACTCGGCCCGTGAGGCGCTTGGCCTTGCTGCCTACAAGGCCGGCGATACCGCCAAGGCGAAGAGCTGGTTCCAACAGATCGTCGATGATCCCCAGAGCCCGCGCAATGTTGCAGGCCGGGCGCAGATGCTGCTCGACGTGATTGCCGCGAGCGGCAAAGCCTAAGCGCATATCCCTGAAGGCCGGCACCGGCCTTTGGAAAGGATATGTTGATTTTCAAAGTGTTGGAGCGCTGTATGTCTTGACGACGTGCAGCGCTTCAGGACGGAAACGGATACGTTCATGAGTTTCACCGTCGCCATCATCGGGCGCCCCAATGTCGGCAAGTCCACCTTGTTCAATCGTCTGGTTGGCAAGAAGCTGGCGCTCGTCGACGATACGCCGGGTGTCACCCGTGACCGCCGTCCGGGCGATGCCAAGCTCATCGACTTGCGCTTCCGCATCATCGATACCGCCGGCCTGGAACAGTCCGCACCCGACAGCCTTCAGGGCCGCATGTGGGCGCAGACCGAAGCCGCGATCGACGAGGCCGACCTGTCGCTGTTCGTGGTCGACGCCAAAGGGGGCCTGACGCCGGCCGACAACACACTTGCCGAGATGCTGCGTCGGCGCGGCAAGCCGGTCGTGCTCGTCGCCAACAAGTCCGAGGCCCGCGGTTCCGACGGCGGCTTCTATGACGCCTTCACGCTCGGTCTTGGCGATCCTTGCCCGATCTCGGCCGAACATGGCCAGGGCATGCTCGATCTGCGCGACGCGATCGTCGCTGCGATCGGCGAAGACCGTGCCTATCCTCAGGAAGACGACGTTGCCGAGACCGATATCGACCTGCGCCCGACCACCGGCGAAGCGGCGGAAGAGGACGACGAGGCCGAGCCTGCCTATGACGAGACCAAGCCGCTGCGCGTGGCGATCGTCGGCCGGCCGAATGCCGGCAAGTCGACACTGATCAACCGCTTCCTCGGTGAAGACCGGCTTTTGACCGGGCCGGAAGCCGGCATCACCCGTGATTCGATTTCGGTCGAATGGGACTGGCGCGGCCGCACCATCAAGATGTTCGACACCGCGGGCATGCGTCGCAAGGCCAGGGTGCAGGAGAAGCTGGAGAAGCTTTCGGTCGCCGATGCGCTGCGCGCCATCCGCTTTGCCGAAACGGTGGTCATCGTCTTCGACGCGACCATTCCGTTCGAAAAGCAGGACCTGCAGATCGTCGATCTCATCATTCGCGAAGGCCGGGCCGCCGTGCTTGCCTTCAACAAATGGGATCTGGTCGAGGACTGGCAGGCCGTGCTTGCCGATCTTCGCGAAAAGACCGAGCGGCTGTTGCCGCAGGCGCGCGGCATTCGCGCCATACCGATCTCCGGCCATACCGGCTACGGCCTCGACCGCCTGATGCAGGCGATCATCGACACCGACAAGACCTGGAACCGCCGTATCTCGACGGCGCGTCTCAACCGCTGGCTCGATTCCCAGCAGGTGCAGCATCCGCCACCGGCTGTCTCCGGCCGCCGCCTGAAGCTGAAATACATGACGCAGGTGAAGGCCCGCCCGCCGGGCTTCATGATCTCGTGCACGCGGCCCGACGCGCTGCCGGAATCCTATACCCGCTACTTGATCAATGGCTTGCGCAACGATTTCGACCTGCCGGGCGTGCCGATCCGCATCCACTATCGCGCGTCGGAAAATCCCTTCGAGAATAAGCGCAAGAAGCGCTGAGCCATCGGCGGCAGCGTCTGTGTCTTTGCAGCCCCTCGCGTCGATTTTGACGCGCAAGGGATGCTATCATGCCCAAAATCCGCAAGCGGCGGTCGGCTGCGGCGATGCCTCAGTCGACGAGCTTGTTCTTGTCGACCAGCGCGCCGTGATGGCCGATGACGCCGGCAGCGATGCGGGCGGCAAAGGCTGCAGATTCACTCGGCGTGTCGCCCGTGACGAGACGCGAGAGGAAGGCACCGTTGAAGCTGTCGCCGGCGCTGGTGGTGTCGACCACGCGCTCGACCGGCGTTGCCGGGACGTGGCTTGCTTCTGATCCCTCGAACGCCAGCGTCACACCCTTTTCCCCGTCCTTGACGACCACGTCGGCGACACCCAGCGCCTTGTAGCGCTCGATCGTCGCCTTGATCGAGCCGTCACCGAAATGCGTGACCTCGTCGTCGAAGCTCGGCATCACCAGGCTGGCGGCACGGGCGCCATCCGTCAGTGTCTGGCGCATGCGCTCGGCGTCGTCCCAAAGGCGAGGACGGATATTGGGGTCGAAGACGACGCGTTTACCCGCGGCCTTGGCGCGGCGCAGTTCGGCAAGCAGCGTTTCCACCGCCTCGGGCGCCAGGATCGCAAGGGTAATGCCGGAAAACAGGATGAGATCGGCGCCCTCGATGGCGCGGCGCAGATGCTCTGGGTCATCGGCGAGAAGTCTCGCTGCTGAAGCCGAGCGCCAATAGGAGAAGCTACGCTCGCCGTCCTTCAGATGGATCATGTAGAGGCCCGGCGTGCGACCCTCGATTTTGCGGACGGCCGCCGTGTCGATGCCCTTCTCGGCCATGAAGGCGAGCATTTCGTCGGAAACCGTGTCGGTGCCGACGGCAGAGCAATAGGCGACGGACCAGTCGATCGGCAGGAACAGGTGTGCATAATAGGCGGCGTTGAAGGTGTCGCCGGCATAGCTTTTGCGCAACAGGCCGCCCTCGGCCTGCATCAGTTCGACCATGCACTCCCCGATCGAAAGCATCGTTCCCGCCAACGTCTTCTCTCCCTTTGGTTTTTGCCGTGCTGACGGGATAAGGTTCAAGACCGGTCTCGGCAAGAGTTGTTTTTAGGGCGCTTGAGATTTGAGCGATGACTTGGCTGCCCTCCGGCGTTTACTCCCGCGCCGGGCGCGGTTACATCTTGGCGCACAGATCGGTTTCACGGGGGCAGGGCATGGCGTCTCAGCAGGTTTCGGGTGACGATTGGTGGCGCGGCGCTGTGATCTATCAGGTCTATCCGCGCTCGTTTCAGGATACCGATGATGATGGCATCGGCGACTTGAAGGGCGTCACGCGGCGGCTCGGCCACATCGCCTCGCTCGGCGTCGACGCCATCTGGCTGTCGCCCTTCTTCACCTCGCCGCAAGCCGACATGGGCTACGACGTCTCGGATTATTGCGACGTCGACCCGATGTTCGGCACGCTTGCCGATTTCGACGCGATGCTGGCGGAGGCGCACCGCCTCGGCCTCAGGGTGATCATCGATCAGGTGATTTCGCATTCATCCGACCGCCATCCCTGGTTCGTCGAAAGCCGGACCAGCCGCGAGAATCCGAAGGCAGACTGGTATGTCTGGGCCGATCCGAAGCCTGATGGCACCGCGCCCAACAACTGGCTTTCGATCTTCGGCGGACCGGCCTGGGAGTGGGACGGGGTGCGCAAGCAATATTACATGCACAACTTCCTTGCCTCGCAGCCGGACCTCAATTTCCACAATTCTGATGTTCAGGATGCAGTGCTGGATGCAGCGCGCTTCTGGCTCGACCGTGGCGTCGACGGTTTCCGGCTCGATACCGTGAACTTCTATTTCCACGACCGCCATCTCAGGGACAATCCGCCGCTGGTGCCGGATCCGGATGCGACGAGCAATGATGCGCCCGACGTCAATCCCTACGGCATGCAGGATCACCTCTACGACAAGAGCCAACCGGAAAACGTCGCCTTTCTCCAGCGGT
Source organism: Ensifer sp. Root127 (assembly GCF_001425225.1). Classification (NCBI taxonomy): domain Bacteria; kingdom Pseudomonadati; phylum Pseudomonadota; class Alphaproteobacteria; order Hyphomicrobiales; family Rhizobiaceae; genus Ensifer; species Ensifer sp. Root127. The sequence goes on along the minus strand of NZ_LMDX01000002.1, from coordinate 116,208 downwards.
TCCGGGCCTTGCTCGATGGTTATGGCGGCCGAACGACGGTCGGCGAAGTGGGGGACGGCGCGCGATCGTTGAAGACCGTGGCCGCCTATACCAGCGGCGGCGACAAGCTGCACATGTGTTATACCTTCGATCTGCTCGGCCCGGATTTCACTGCAGGTCATATCCGCCGCTGCGTCGACAATTTCCAGAAGGCTGTCACCGACGGCTGGGTGTGCTGGGCTTTTTCCAACCACGACGTCATGCGCCATGTCAGCCGCTTTGCGCGAAGCGATGCGGAACGGGAAGTGGTCGCAAAGCTGGCAATCACGCTTCTGGCGACCTTGCGTGGCTCGATCTGCCTCTACCAGGGCGAAGAGTTGGGTTTGACGGAAGCGGATCTTGCCTTCGAGGATTTACGCGATCCCTATGGCATCCGCTTCTGGCCGTCGTTCAAGGGGAGGGATGGCTGCCGCACGCCGATGGTGTGGGAGGCGGCCGCCAGGCATGCCGGGTTCTCCGTCGGAAAACCGTGGCTGCCGGTGCCGACAGAGCAGGCCCGCCTGGCGGTCGATACGCAGGAGGCTGGCGCTGGCACGGTGCTCAACCATTATCGCGCCATGCTGGCTTTTCGCCGGTCGCATGCGGCCCTGCACGATGGTGACATGTCGTTCATCGAGAGCAACCGCGACCTGCTGGCATTCATCCGCGAGAAGGATGGCGAGCGGCTGCTCTTCGTCTTCAACCTGACGCGCGTGCCGCAGGAATTTCTCGTTTCCGACGCGGCGATGGAAGGCGTGCCGTTGCCGGGTCAATCGGTGCGGGTCGCCGGCGGCGTGCTGAAACTCGATGCTCTGAGTGCCTATTGCGGGAAGCTCTGATGCGTGTGTTGCTAATGGACGGGGAGATGGTCGGCCGCTGGCTGGAGATGCGGCTTGCGCTCTGGTCCGACACGCCGGCCGCCGTGCACCGCGACGAGATCGATAGCAGTCTGGCTGCAGCCGAGCGACAGGCCGCGTTTCTTTGCGAGGACGATGCCGGTGTCGCGGTAGGCTTCGCCGAAGTGTCGCTACGCACCGACTACGTCAACGGCTGCGAGACATCGCCTGTTGCCTTCCTCGAAGGCATCTATGTGCTTCCGGGCTATCGCCGCCATGTCGTTGCGCGGGCGCTGATTACCGCGGCGGAACGCTGGGCGATCAGTCGCGGCTGCCGCGAGCTTGCATCCGACACCGATATCGACAATCTGGAAAGCCATGGCCTGCATATGGCGCTCGGCTTCGAGGAAACCGAACGCGTCGTCTATTTCCGCAAAGAGCTGTCGGTCGCCGCGGATAACTGAGCGAGCCGCGCTTCAGCCGATCAGCATGAACTTGTCGACGTCGACGAGGCCGCGGTCTGATATCTTCAGGTGCGGGATTACCGGTAGCGGCAGGAAGGCAAGTTGCAGGAATGGCTCTTCCAGCGTGGCGCCCAGCGCAAATGCCGCCTGGCGCAGATGGTGCAGGGTGTCGCGCACGGATTCGTGCGGTTCCAGGCTCATCAGGCCCGCGACCGGAAGCGCGATCTCGCCGGTGAGCTTGCCATCCTCGACGACGACGAAGCCGCCCTTGATCTCGCCAAGGCGATTGGCGGCGGTCGCCATGTCCTCGACGTTGACGCCGACGACGCAGATGTTGTGGCTGTCATGGCCGACCGTCGAGGCGATCGCGCCCTTCTTCAGGCCAAACCCCTGTACGAAGCCGTTGGCGTGGTTGCCGTTGACGCCGTGGCGCTCGATCACCGCCACCTTGATGATGTCGCGACCGAGGTCGACGCCGGTCTCGTTGCCATCCGCGGGCAGCCGGTAGCGGCGGTGCTCGGTGATGATCTTGCCCGGCAGGACGCCGATGACGGATGTCTCGCTGTCGGAGTAGGGCACGCCGAAGTCGCTGGCATTGACATGGCCGGCCTTGACGCTGTCGAGGCCGACGGGGGCGACCGGCTTGCGGGTGGCAAACAGTGCGTCGGTGACGCGGCGGCCGCCGGAAAAGACCATCTGCGCCCGGCAGCTTTCGAGACTGTCGACGACGACGAGGTCGGCGCGCCAGCCGGGGGCCACAAGGCCGCGGTCGCGAAGGCCGAAGGCGCGCGCGGCCGAGATCGAGGCGGCGCGATAGATCGCCAGCGGCTCGACGCCGGCGGCGATCGCGGTGCGGATCATGTGGTCGAGGTGGCCCTGCTCGGCGATATCGAGCGGATTGCGATCGTCGGTGCAGAGCGCCAGATAGGGCGAAAGCCGCTCGGTAATGATTGGCATCAGCGCGTGCAGGTCCTTGGAGACGGAACCTTCGCGCACCAGGATATGCATGCCCTTGCGGATCTTCTCCATCGCCTCGTCCGCGGTGGTGCACTCATGTTCCGTGCGGATGCCGGCCGAGAGATAGCCGTTGAGGTCCTTGCCGCGCAGCAGCGGCGCGTGCCCGTCGATGTGCCCACCCTGGAACGCCTCGAGCTTGGCGAGGCATACCGGATCCTTGTGGATGACGCCGGGGAAATTCATGAACTCGGCAAGGCCGATCACCTTCGGATGATCCCGGAAGGGCAGCAATCTTTCGATCGGCAGGTCGGCGCCCGCGGTCTCCAGATGCGTCGCCGGCACGCAGGACGACAGTTGCACGCGGATATCCATGATGGTTTCGAGAGCGGAATCGAGAAAGAACTGGATGCCCTCGGTGCCGAGCACGTTGGCGATCTCGTGTGGGTCGCAGATAACTGTGGTGATGCCGAGCGGCAGCACGCAGCGATCGAACTCATGCGGGGTGACGAGCGAGGATTCGATGTGCAGATGCGTATCGATGAAGCCGGGAACGACGATGCGGCCGGAGATATCGATCTCCTCGCGTCCCTCATAATCGCCATAGGTGCCAACGATGCGGCCGGCCGATATGGCGATATCGGAGGCGATCAGTTCACCCGTCACCAGATCGAAGAAGCGCCCGCCCTTGAGCACGATGTCGGCCGGCTCGCGGCCGACGCCCTGGTCGATCATTCGTTCCAAAGCCCTAGACATCTCTGCACCCCTCACTTCAGACCCGTAGATAAGATTAACCCTCTCCCCGTTGCCGGGGAAAGGGCCCTATTCGCAGATGGACGACGCAATCAGATATTGTTGACGAGAACGTCGCGAAGCTTGTCGAACAGCTCGTCGATCTCTGCCTTGGAGATGATCAGCGGCGGCGACAGCGCGATGATGTCGCCGGTGGTGCGGATCAAAAGGCCCTTTTCGTAGGCCTTCAGGAAGGCATTGAAGGCGCGCTTGGTCGGTTCGCCGGCGATCGGCTGCAGTTCGATCGCGCCGATCAGGCCGACATTGCGGATGTCGATGACATTAGGGCAATCCTTGAGGGAATGTAGGCCGTCTTCCCAATAGGAGGCAAGCTCGGCGGCGCGTGTCAACAGGCCCTCTTCCTTGTAGGTGTCGAGGGTGCCAAGCGCTGCAGCCGAGGCGATCGGGTTGCCGGAATAAGTGTAGCCGTGGAAAAACTCGATCAGGTGTTCCGGGCCGTTCATGAAGGCGTCATGGATTTCCGAGGTCACGAACACCGCGCCCATCGGGATCACGCCGTTGGTCAGCCCCTTCGCGGTGGTGATGATATCCGGCGTCACGTCGAAATACTGCGCGGCGAACGGCGTGCCGAGGCGGCCGAAGCCGGTGATGACCTCATCAAAGATCAGCAGGATGCCGTGCTTGGTGCAGATATCGCGCAGCTTCTTGAGATAGCCCTTCGGCGGGATCAGCACGCCGGTCGAACCTGCAACCGGCTCGACGATGACGGCAGCGATCGTCGAGGCATCGTGCAGGGTGACGATGCGCTCAAGCTCGGTCGCCAGATCTCCGCCATGCTCGGGCTCGCCACGGGTAAAGGCGTTCTGGGCCGGCAGGTGCGTGTGCGGCATGTGGTCGACGCCGGTCAGGAGCGTGCCGAACATCTTGCGGTTGGAGACGATGCCGCCGACCGAGATGCCGCCGAAATTGACGCCGTGATAGCCGCGCTCGCGGCCGATCAGGCGGAAGCGCGAGCCGTCGCCCTTGGCACGGTGATAGGCGAGCGCCACTTTCAGCGCGGTCTCGACCGATTCAGAGCCGGAATTGGTGTAGAGAACGTGGTTCATGCCCTCAGGCGCGATATCGACCAGGCGGTTCGCCAGTTCGAAGGCTTTTGGATGTCCGAGCTGGAAGGCCGGCGCATAGTCGAGTTCGCCTGCCTGTTCGCGGATCGCCTCGGTGATCTTCGGGCGACAATGGCCGGCATTGACGCACCAGAGACCCGCCGTGCCGTCGAGGACCGTGCGACCGTCATGCGTCGTATAGTGCATGTCCTTCGCGCCGACGAAGAGGCGCGGTTCCTTCTTGAACTGCCGGTTGGCAGTGAACGGCATCCAGAAGGCGCGCAGGTCGTTCGGCGTGGTGTTGAGGCGGTTCGACATTCCAGTTCTCCTCGGCATGGTCCCGTGTCGGGCGATCGCGCCCGCTTGGATTCTTTTACCCTTTGGTCAAACTATCAGGGCGCCGGTTCGGGTCAAGTCTGGAGCGCCGGCGCGTTATCGCTCAGGGCGCGCCCCGGAATTCGAGTGCGGTATATTCCGCTGGTGGCAAATGCCCGCCTATCCGAGGCGTCCCAAGAGTGGGAATTTCCGTTATCGGCTCAGACGTTTTCTCAAGTTTAACCTGTTTGCGTCAACGCTACCGCGCCGTGTATCGCCGGATCCATGGCAGTGTTTCCCGCCGTCCCCCGACGGTGCGGTCCGGTGGCGAAAGATGCGGAGTGGCGAGACAGTGTCGAGGTTGGGGATAGCGCCGGCGGCCATTGCCGTCCTCTTTCTGCCAGGCATGGCCGCGGCCGCCGACCTGATCGTCGACGGACGCTTCGAGCAAGGCCGGGACACTTTTTGGGCCGGGGAAGGCGTGGCTCTGACCCGGAGCGGAAGGCAGCTTTGTGCCGACGTTTCGGCGGGCGGTGACACCTGGGACAGGCTCATTGGTGTCAACGGGTTGAAACTCGAGCCCGGCCTTCACTACAGGCTCTCGCTGTCGACCGCGGCTGATCCTGCCCGTGCCGTGTCCGCCCGCATCCAGCGTGGCGCCGAGCCCTGGACGGTGCAGAGCGAGTTCAGCATCGCAGGCGCGCCGGAGCGTGCGCCGTTTTCGGCAGATTTCATGGCCTCCGAAGAGGATGAGGCCCAACTGATTTTCCCGCTCGGCGGCGCTGAAAAATCCTGGCGCTTCTGCATCGATGACTTGTCCTTGGTGGAGATCGAGGCCTCTGCTGGTGCGGCCAGCCGAGCGAACCAGGGGCCGGCCATTCGGGTGAACCAGCTCGGCTATTTCACCGATGGTCCAAAGCGGGCAACGGTGATCTCCGATGCGCGCCGCGCCATTTCCTTCCAACTGATCGATGCAGGCGATGCCGTCGTCGGCGAGGGGACAACGCGACCGAGCGGGTTTGATCCGTCCGCCGGCGTCAGGACGCACGTGGCGGACTTTTCCGCCTATGCCGTTCCCGGCAACGGGTACCGACTGGTCTCCGGTGACTGGACTAGCGATCGCTTTTCGATCTCTGACGATCTCTATGGCCGCCTGCGCGTAGACGCGCTCTCCTGGTTCTACCCGCAGCGCAGCGGTATCCAGATCCGCGGCGATATCGCCGGCAAGGCCTATGCCAGGCCGGCTGGGCATATCGGCGTCGCGCCGAACGAGGGCGACCAATCAGTCGGCTGCTTGACTGGCGACGAGGCCAAGGCGCTCTATGGCGACTGGTCCTGCTCCTATCGTCTCGACGTTTCCGGCGGCTGGTACGATGCCGGCGATCACGGCAAATACGCGGTCAACGGTGCGGTCTCGGTCGCGCAGCTGCTGGCGACATTCGAGCGCGGCCGTGTCTTTGGCGGTGCTGCCTCGCCCGTCCTCGGCGATCGGCTTTCGCACATTCCCGAAAGCGGCAACGGCATTCCCGATCTGCTCGACGAGGCGCGATGGGAGCTGCAGTTCCTGCTTGCAATGATGGTGCCGGACGGTGAGCCGCTTGCCGGGATGGTGCACCACAAGATCCATGACACAGAGTGGTCGTCGCCGCCGATGCTGCCAAGCGAGGATCCGAAACCGCGGGCGCTGCACCGGCCCTCGACGGCGGCGACCTTCGATGTGGCGGCCGTTGCCGCGCAGGCCTCGCGGCTGTTCGCGAAGGACAACCCGACCTTTGCCGCAACGCTGCTTTCGGCAGCGCGCAAGGCATGGGTGGCGGCCAATGCCAATCCGGTCCTGCTCGCGCCGAAATCCGACGGCAATTCGGGCGGCGGCGATTACGATGACGACGACGCGTCGGACGAACTCTATTGGGCCGCGGCAGAACTGTTCCTGACAACCGGAGAGGCGACGTACCTCGATGCGCTGCGCGCTTCTCCGCACTGGTCCGGCGATGTGCTGCCGTCGACCGGCGCGTTCCACTGGCGCAATGTTGCCGGTTTCGCCCGGCTGCAGCTGGCGCTCTACGGCGTAGCCCTGCCCAAGGCCGAACTCGACATGGTGCGAAGTTCGGTTCTGACGGCCGCGCGGACATTCCTGTCGCTGCAGGCAGCGGAACCGTTCGGGCAGATCTACCGCCCGGCGAACCACCAGTACGACTGGGGATCGAACCAATTGATCCTGCAAAACATCATCGTCCTGTCGACGGCCTTCGACCTTTCGGGCGACAAGGCCTTCCTCAATGCCGCGCGCGAAAGCATGGATTACATTCTCGGCCGCAATGCCATGGCGATGTCCTACATTACAGGTTATGGCGCGCGCTCGCCCGAGAACCAGCACAGCCGCTGGTACGCGCACCAGGTGGACCCGACCCTGCCCAATCCGCCGGTTGGCTCGCTTGCCGGCGGGCCGAATTCGACGCCGGTGGATGCGATCGCCAAGCAGCGGCTGCAGGGCTGTGCGCCGCAGACCTGCTATGCCGACGATATCGAGGCTTATGGCTCCAATGAGATCACCATCAACTGGAATGCGCCGCTCGTCTATGTCGCGTCGTTCCTTGCCGACGCACGCTAGGGGGCTGCAGCAATGACCGGGATAGCCTTTGTCGGAACCGGCTTCGTTGCCGACTACTACATGACGACGCTTGCCAACCATCCGCAACTGCGCCTCGCCGGCGTCTGGGATCGCGATGAAGCCCGCCTGGCGGCGTTTGCCGGCTACTGGAAGGTCAACCGCTACGCTTCACTGGACGCGGCGCTGGCGGATCCCGCGGTCACGATCGTCGTCAATCTGACGACGCCGGAAAGCCACTACATGGTAAATCGCGCAGCACTTCTGGCCGGCAAGCATGTCTATTGCGAAAAGCCGCTGGCCATGGATGTCGAGCAGGCCAGCGAGCTGGTGGATCTGGCGCGAGTGCGGGGGATGGTGCTTGCCGGTGCGCCGGCCAATGCGCTCAGCGAAGCGCACGCGCTCTGCACCTCGCTTCTTGCGAGCGGCGCCATCGGCACGCCACGCCTCGTCTATGCGGAAATGGAAGATGGTCCGGTGTTCAAAGCCAACTGGCGCGAGTGGCGCAGCCGTTCCGGCGCCCGCTGGCCCGGCGTGCATGAGTTCGAAGTCGGCTGCACACTCGAACATGCAGGTTATGCCGCAAGCTGGCTCGTTTCGCTGTTCGGACCGGTTGCCGAAGTCAGCGCCATTTCCGCCCTGACCTTCCCGGACAAGGGGCCGGGCACGGAAAACTTAAGCCTTGGCCCGGATTTTTCGGTCGGTTGCCTTTCCTTCCGCTCCGGCGTGACGGCTCGTGTGACCTGCGGGCTTGCGGCTCCGCGCGACCGCTCGCTGACCATCATCGGCGACAAGGGCACCATCGTCGTGCGCGATCTCTGGGACAACCGCTCGCCCATACATCTGGAGGCCTTCGGGGCGAAGCGCCCGCTGCAACACCGTATCCTCGACTGGGTCGAGTGGAAGGTCGGCCGCAAGCTGCCGCTCCGGCTCTATGCCGGCCGGAAGGTACGCTATCCTGCCCGGGTCGTGGCGTCGCAATTGCCCGCCTATCCCTCGAAGATCGATTTCGTTGGCGGGATTGCCGCCCAGGCCGAGGCGATCGCTCGTGGGGAAACGCCGTACTTCTCCGGCGCGACCGCGCGCCATCTGACCGAGATCGTGCTTGCGCTCAACAGCGGTCGTCAGGGCTATCGCCCGCTCGATCTATGACGGCGGTAAAGCACGGATCGTCTCGATGATTTCGATCGCCTGGATGCTGCGCGATGTCGGCATCAGGATGTGCTCGTGCCAGCCCTCCAGGATCGCCGCACTTGCCGCCTCGATCTCGAATTGCAGTCCGTTGCCCGGGAACGGCAGATCGAAGCGTTGAAGGCCGGGCAAGGAGACGCGCCTGGCAATGCGCGTCAGCATCTTTGCCCACGGGCCCTGGCCCCGAGGTGCGATGACTTTGCGGACAAGACCGTTGTCGCCAAGAAACAGTCGGCTCGCCTTCAGAAACGGCGCGTCGATGACGAGGGTGCCGCGATCGCCGTCGATGATGAACCGATTGTCGCCGTCGCGGTCGAAGCCGCAGGAAAGATGGGCCTGGAAGCCGGTGTAGGAAAGCCGCATTTCGGCCGAAAGATCGACGCCGGTGGGCGCGCTTTGCCAGCGTCCGTCGACCGCCCGTGGTTGTCCGAACAGGTTGAGGCACAGGGACAGTGGATAAATGCCGAGGTCGAGCAGCGATCCGCCGCCGAGCCTTGCGTCGAAGAAGCGGCTGGTGGGATCGAATGGTTTTTCATAGGCAAGCTCGGCTATGACATGCCGGATGCGGCCGAGAGCCTCTGCGCCGAGCAGGGTCCGGACTTTGGCGATCGCTGGCAGGAAGCAGGTCCACATGCCTTCCATGGCGAAAAGGTTTTTGGCTGCAGCCAAGGCTGCGAGTGAGCGCGCATCGTCGAACGACGTTGCCAGCGGCTTTTCGACCAGCACAGTTTTGTTCGCCGACAGGAAGACGATCGCGTGCTCCAGGTGCACGGCGTTTGGCGAGGCGACATAGACGGCATCGATACCTGGATCGGCGGCAAAGGCATCGATGCTGGAATGGCTGGCGATGCCGCCGAAACGGGCGGCGAAGGCGTTGGCCTTCTCCTTGCTCCGGGAATAGACAGCGGCCAGCTCAGCATTGCCGGTAAACTGGATATCGGACGCGAAGCTGTTCGCGATCGCGCCGGTACCAGCGATGCCCCAACGGACCTTGTCTTGCATTGCGTGAAACCCGATGTCCCGGCAGTAGGTTCAAAATGCTACAGCGTCCTTTGCGCGTCATATTTGAGGCGCGGCGCTGTAATGTCCGGGCGCATCCTGACCCCGAAACCTCAAGGCCGCGTAAACATCGCAGGCAAGCCCCTGGCAACATTGACGGTCGATGTTACCTGGGCAACGAGGCACTTCGGCCGGGCAATGGCTTGCCCCGTCTGCCGATCTTCCAGAAAAGAGTAAGCCCCGCGCGATTTCTCGTGTGGGGCTACTTCAGGGCATGATCCCTGTTACGGACTGAGTAGGTCAGGCCGAGCGGCGGACCAAAGTCTTTTCTGTCACGGCATTTGCTTCGACGCCGTAGATATCGGAGAGCGTACCCAGAATTCTCATGACCGCGTCGGACGAGCTGGAATAGTAGATCGTCTGAGCGTCACGGCGAGTGCTGACCAGATTCTGGGCTCTCAGTTTGGACAGGTGCTGGGACAGGGCGGACTGGCTCAAGCCCACCTTATTGGCCAATGCGCCGACAGCCATCTCTTCCTTGACAAGGGAATCGAGGATGAGAAGGCGCTTAGGATTTGCCATGGCCGAGAGGAAGCCAGCTGCTATCTCAGCTTCATCGTGTTTTTCAGGCGAAAGTGGCTGCATTGCGTGCTCCATGCGAAAATTACATCACACGTAGTTATGGTTGACGAAGGACGATAATTAGTCGTGATGCATAAAAGGGCAACCACCTACTGCAAGAAATGGGGGTATCTGGCGAGCGATTAACCGTAAAGTTCGCGCAAAAGTGGCCGTAACTCCGAGCTGTCCCGCATTGGCGCGGGGAACTCGAGCCGCTTCAGTTGGTCGCCAAGGGCCAGATCCAGGCCGGCAGCGTCGATACCGACCACTTTCCAGTCACCCTCCGGGCCGTTGCAAAGTTTTTCAGCGTAAAATCTGACCGCTTCGGCATGATCGGCGTTCATATGCTCGATAGCGCCTGCTTCCATGGCGGCGAGCGATGCGGTGGCGGGTGATTCGATCACCAGATCCTGCGCGGTCAGCACATAGGCGCGGCCGAAACCACCGTTAAGGCTGGCGCGTAACGGGTTCAGGCGGAAGAAACCGAAATCCGGAAAATCGACATAGAGCTTCGATTTCGGATGGCGGCGAACGAATCGTTCGCGGATGCGGGCATGGGCATCCGAATCACGCGAGATCGCTTCGGCCTCGCACTGAACCGTCAGCCGTGGATGGGCGAGGGGATCGCCCTTGCCGGGGTCGCCCGTCAGCAGCGAGGCGCGCGTGTCGGCAAGCAGTGCCTTGGTATGGGTCGACAGCTTGGAAATCAGGATCAATGGCACGCCGTCGACATCCATGCCGACGAGAACGCGACTGACGAAAGGAAACCCACCGCTCTCCGGTTCGATCGCCGCAAGCGAGCCGCTGCGTGCGCCGCGCAGAAGCGTGTGCGCAAGCTTGCGCGCCTCGTCATCGGTTTCGCGCAATACGTTCGGTTTGTCGGTCATTCGTCGGTCCTTCCAGAAATTCAAGCGCGGTTCCAGACGAAAAAGCCCGGAACTGGTGCCGGGCTTTTATTGGCTTCTTGTGCGTTTTCGTCAACTTTTGTTGCGGTGTCGCGTCAGGCCTTCAACGATGTTTTGCGCGTTGATCGTGCCGACGACGGAGCCGTTGTCGACGACGCCGACGCTGCCCGGCTGTCGGGACATGGCGTCGAGGATATCGACGAGCGGCGTCGTCGGCTTGGCGGTCGCCGTCACGCCGGCCACGGCCGCTCCGCGTTGGATGCCGGTCTGCATCACGTCCTTTGCCGTCAGCATGCTGATCGGGTTCATGTGCTGGACGAAATCGGCGACATACTGGTTCGCCGGGTTTCTGACGATGTCCTGCGGGGTTCCGCACTGGATGATGCGGCCACCTTCCATGATGGCGATGCGGTTGCCGATGCGGAACGCCTCGTCGAGGTCATGGCTGACGAAGACGATTGTCTTCTTCAGGCGGCGCTGGAATTCGAGCAGTTCGTCCTGAAGCCGGGTGCGGATCAGCGGGTCGAGGGCCGAGAACGGTTCATCCATCAGGAGGATCGGCGCGCCGGTTGCAAAGGCGCGGGCAAGACCGACACGCTGTTGCATGCCGCCTGAAAGCTCGTTGACCTTGCGGTCGGCCCACTTCGTCAGGTTGACGAGCTCTAGCTGCTCGCCGACGCGGGCCTTGCGTTCCGCGTCGGGCATGCCGGCAAGCTCTAGGCCGAAGCCGACATTGTCGGCGACGGTGCGCCAGGGCAAGAGCGCGAACTGCTGGAACACCATCGACACAGTGTGCATGCGGAAGTCGCGCAGCGACTTTGGTGTGGTGCGATAGGGGTTGAGCGGCCCGTTTGCGGTCTTGACCTCGACCTCGCCGCGAACGACGGGCGCAAGGCCGTTGACGGCGCGGAGCAGCGTCGACTTGCCAGAGCCTGACAGCCCCATCAACACGAGGATTTCACCCTCGTTGATCGCGAGCGACGCACCGGCGACACCCAGCACCAGGCCGGTTGCGGCGCCGATTTCGTCACGGGTCTTGCCCTGGTCAACCATCTGGAGCGCGGTCTGCGGATTGTTGCCGAAGATGATGTCGACATTCTTGAAAACGACGGCGTCGGTCATGCACCCTCTCCTTCGTCGGACGAGCGGAACAGGCGGTCGAGGATGATGGCGAGGATGACGATGCAGAGACCAGCCTCGAAACCCTTGGCGACGTTCACCGAGTTCAGTGCGCGAAGCACGGGAACGCCAAGGCCGTTGGCGCCGACGAGTGCGGCGATGACCACCATCGACAGGGAGAGCATGATCGTCTGGGTAAGGCCCGCCATGATCTGCGGCATGGCGAAGGGAAGCTCGACCTTGCGCAGCACCTGGCCGGGTGTCGCGCCGAAGGCCTGTGCCGCCTCCACCAGCGAGGGCGGCGTCGAGATGATGCCGAGACGGGTGAGGCGGATCGGTGCGGGAATGGCGAAGATCACCGTTGCGATCAGGCCCGGCACCATGCCGAGACCGAAGAGAATGAGCGCGGGGATCAGATAGACGAAGGTCGGGATCGTCTGCATCAGGTCGAGGATCGGCCGCATGACGGAGTAGACCCAGGCCCGGCGCGCGGCGGCAATGCCGAGCGGAACGCCGACGGCCATGCTGACGACGCTGGCCGCCAGCACCAGCGCCAGCGTTTCCGTCGTTTCCTTCCAGTAGCCCTGATTGATGATCAGCAGCAATCCGAGGCCGGTGAACAGTGTCACGCCGAGCGAACGGCGGAACCACCAGGCGAGTGCGGTGATAACCGCAACGACGATCAGCGGGTGCGGCGTCTGCAAGATATAAAGCAGAACGCCGACGACGCCGGACAGGAAGCGAGCGAGCTGGTCGAAGAACAACTCGAAGTTCGTCGTCAGCCAGTCGACGAACGCCTTGGCCCAGCCGCCAATGGGAATGCGGTATTCTGTCAGAAATTCCACAGGGTGAATCCGTCTCGTCAGATCAACACTATCGCGCGATGCGGTGAAAAAAGGCGGGGACTTCCCCCGCCTTGCTGCCGGTCAGAGCCCGAGCGCGGTCTTGACAGCGGCGAGACCTTCGCCGCCATCCTTGGTCGTGACGCCGGCAAGCCATGGGTCGATCGCCGTCGGGTTGGCCTTCAGCCATTCCGTTGCGGCAGCGTCCGGCTCCTTGCCGTCATTCAGGATCTTGCCCATGATCTCGTTTTCCATCTGCAGCGAGAACTTGAGGTTCGTGAGCAGCTTGCCGACATTAGGGCATTCGGTGGTGTAGCCGGCGCGCACATTGGTAAAGACGCTGGCGCCGCCGAAATTGGCGCCGAAGATGTCGTCGCCGCCGGAGAGATAGGTGAGCTTGAAATTGGCGTTCATCGGATGCGGTTCCCAGCCGAGGAACACGATCGGCGCGCCATCCTTCTCGGAGCGGGCGACCTGAGCCAGCATGCCCTGTTCGGAGGATTCGACAACTTCGAAACCCTTGAGCCCGAAGGTGTCCTTGTCGACCATGTCGATGATCAGGCGGTTGCCGTCATTGCCCGGCTCGATGCCGTAGATCTTGCCCTCGAGCGCGTCCTTCTTGGTGGCGATGTCCTTGAAGTCCTTGATGCCGAGTTCGGCACCCTTGGCGTTGGTCGCCAGCGTGTATTTCGCGCCTTCGAGGTTCGGTCCGAAGGATTCGACCGACTTGTCGTCGAGATAGGGGCGCACGTCGTTTTCCTGGGTCGGCATCCAGTTGCCGAGGAAGATGTCGATGTCCTTGTTTTTGAGCGAGGTGTAGGTGACCGGAACGGAGAGAACCTTGATATCCGTCTCGTAGCCCAGGCCCTTGAGGACAGCGGAAACCGTAGCGGTGGTGGCGGTGATATCGGTCCATCCGACGTCGGAGAACCGGACGGTGCCACAGTTTTCAGGCTCGGCTGCCGCGGCGTTTCCGGCAACAAGGGCAGCCACCGAAACGGCGCCCGCGAGCATGAATTTGAGAGAGAGTGCTTTGTTCATCGTTGTCGTTCCCCTGCCTCTATTATTGTTTTAGCCAAACACATTGGAGCTTTAGCCAAACACCATTGGATAGCGAATTCAAGCGCTTTGATGTCGAAGGAAGTGTATTGCGTCAATACGCGGACGGGATGCACGCTGCGACGCAGAATGTCGCAATGCCCACGAAATGGTCAAGTTGGGCGAAAAACTGTGGGTCGCGCAAACGGGCTCTGGCCTTCGGGCCCAAGCCTCGTCATGAACCGGCAAGACGATTTCCGGGAACGGCAGGATATGGCCAAACTCTATTTCAGCTATGCGACGATGAATGCGGGCAAGAGCACATTGCTGCTGCAGGCATCCTACAACTACCAGGAACGCGGCATGCGCGTCGTCATGCTGATCGCAGCGTTCGACGACCGTGCCGGCACCGGGCGCATTTCGTCACGCATCGGCCTCGATGCGGATGCCATTCCGTTCCACGGTGGCGACGATCTCTACGCGTTGATCGAAAAGCTCAACACCGATGGTGCGGGCCAGATTGCCTGCGTCTTCGTCGACGAAGCGCAGTTTCTCGACGAGGAGCAGGTCTGGCAGCTGGCGCGGGTCGCCGACCGCATCGGCGTTCCCGTCATGGCCTACGGGTTGCGCACCGATTTCCAAGGCAAGCTTTTTCCGGGCTCGATGGCGCTGCTGGCCATTGCCGACGAGCTGCGCGAAGTGCGCACGATCTGCGACTGCGGCCGCAAGGCGACCATGGTCGTCCGTCTCGACGGGCAGGGCAACGTCGTTCGCGAAGGCGCCCAGGTCGAGGTCGGCGGCAACGAGAAATATGTCTCCTATTGCCGGCGCCATTGGGAAGACAAGATGCGCTGCGACCCCGCCTGAAGCCGATAAACCGGATTCGATTCAGGGCGTTATGCCGCGAGTTTGCAGTGCTACAGCATCCTTCGCTCGTTCTATCGGACGCGCGGCATCGCGGTGCGACTGCATGGCGTCTTGAAAGCCACGCATTCTGGATGCCATGCTGATCCCGGTTTTCCCCGATGAGGTTCGCGATGCCGCGTCTGCTTCCCTATCTTCTGCTCTGTCTCTGTCTCGGAGCGACGCCCGGCCATGCTGGCGGTGACGCCAAGGCGGGGGCATCAGTCTTCCGTAAATGCGGCGCCTGCCACACGGCGACCGAGCCCAACAATAGGGTGGGGCCGAGCCTGATGGGCGTGATCGGCCGTCCGGCCGCCTCGGTCTCCAGCTACAGCTATTCGGAAGCGATGAAGGCCTTCGGATCCGAGGGGCATGTCTGGGACGAAGCGACGATGAGCGAATATCTCCTCAGCCCCAAGGCGATGGTCGGCGGCACCAAGATGAGCTTTGCCGGGCTGAAGAAGCCGCAGGACATTGCCGACGTCATCGCCTATCTCAAGGACCCATCCGCGGCCAAATAGGCAATGCCTTCGATATCTCAATCACTTCGACGGGACGGCTGACCAAAAAAGCCGGCCGGCGAGGCTTGTTCTCTTTCGATAAACACCCTTTATATACCTGCAATCGAAGGCTGAACAATTTGGCCCGGATGGCATCTGTTGCCTCAACCGATCCAGGGGGATGATATGGCGACTCTTCAGAATTTTGACGCGGAAATCGAGAAGACGAAAAGCGTTGTCGAGCAGATGCGCGGCAAGCTTGAGCAATCCGGCGTCGTGCTGGAGCAATTCGCCAAGGCCGAGACCAAGCTCGGCGACGTCAATTTCGATATCGAGAACGCCCGCATCCAGGACGTCATCAGCCAGCAGAAGGTGATGGAGGCCAACATCGCCGACCTGATCATCGGGCTCGAAGATGCGACCAACGTCTTCGGCTCCGAATTCGAGAGCATGAAGAACTATACCGGCTACGAGAAATTCATCGGCATGTTCTCCAAGCAGAAGATGCAGCGCATGCGCACCGACCGGGTGCGCAACATGTCGCTCGCCGGCAACCTGCAGGAGCTGCTGTCGAAATCCGATACCATCGTCGGCATCCTCAAGGACCAGAAGTCGATCCTCGACCAGCGCTACAAGACCTCCGAGCAGAGCCTGATCCAGGTGATCGAGCGCCGCAAGGGCACGATGTCCAATCTCGAAGCGGTGCAGAAGCGTATCGAGGAGCTCAACCCGCTGCTGCTCGACATCGAGAACCGCATTGCTGCGTCGACCGAGCAGAAGGTGCGCACCGAGCTTGAAGGCGAGCGCTCGGCGCTGGCGACGGAATACAACGAGAAGCAGGCGAAGGAGCAGGAGCTGCTGGCCGAGAGCCAGACGCTCGAGCGCTACACCTCGATGTTCCAGACCTTCGTCGATTCGCTCAACAACCAGATCGCCGCACAAAACACTCTGATCAACAAGCTGACGATCGATACCGAGCAGCGCATCGTGCTCTACAAGGCGCTCGAGGATTCGTTGAAGACCGCCGCCCAGCAGGATGTCGCCCACAAGATCAATACGCTCGGAAGCCAGGTCGATACGGCAGCGGAAGAGACGATGGCGGGCATCGGCGCCGCTGCCCAGCGCCATATCGGCGACTTGCTCGAAATGCACGAGAAGAACATGCTGTCGACGCAGGATATCCAGCGCCGCAAGAAGCTGGCCGACGATGCGTTTGCCCGACGCTTCCAGACGGTCATGGACAAGCACAACACCGCCAACTACGTGAAGCAGTGATCGGCGGCAGGGCACGGGCATGCACATGATAGGGTCCGAGTTTGCCTTGCGGCACGCGCCAGGGGGAACGGCATGAAAGTGGCTGCATCCCCCGCCGTGACGCAGTATTTCGCCTCGATCCATTCGGCTCTTGCCGGGCTCGAGCTGTTTCTCGGTGACCGCAATTCGCCGCTCTATCGCAATACGGTGGTCGGTGAGGTGATCGTTCCCTATCTCGCCCGGCTGAAAGCTTCGATCGCCTGCTGGGAGAACCGCATCGGCTTCGTCGATCAGTTCAGGATCTCCCGGGCCGAGAGCGGCTTCCCGGTTTTCCAGAACGTGCTCGAACTGGAAAACGACCGCCAGGCGGCGCCGAAGCGGCTTGCGGATATTCCCTCGGCCGATGCCCTGCGCGAGGAGATGGCCGACTTCATCCTTAGGCAGAAGGCTTTTCCTGAGGCGCTGCAGTCGCGCATGGCCGAGCGGCTCTATCTCGAGCAGATCGGCAAGGGCGAGATTTTTTCGCCGTTCATCCTGCCGGAAACGATCCGCGTTGCCGTCAACCCGAAGACGATGCGGCCCTATTACATCGTGAGCTGGGGCGCCTTCGACGGCACCCAGACCCTGCCGATGGTCTATATGGCGACGATCGAGGATTCCTCCGAGAAGATCGTCGAGATGCTCGTCACCGCGGATGGCAAGCTCAACCCACAGGTCGAGATTCCGCTGCCGGTCGGCGGCCTGCTCAATCCGGAGCTTGCCAGCCGCTTCGATGATTTCGCCTCTAAGAACAGCACCTACTCGCTGACGCCGGTGACGATCGCGACCAATATGGACAAGGATTTCCCCGAGCTGCACCCCAAGCAGTTGCGGCGCATCGTGCTTGGCCCGTTCTATTCGGCCGGGATCACCGAGAACAATGCGAAGATCAACGAGATCCTGTCCAAGGTGCGCAAGCCCGAAAATGCCTGGCTCTTGACCTGGACCGTGCAGGAGGTGTTTTCGAAGGCCGAACGCGCCGCACAGCGCGGCTTCTGGTCGACGACGCCGGCGCAGGAGGAATTCCACATCGACACCGACAATCTGGAGGCCACGCGCATGGGCGTTTCGTCCTACGAGAAACATGCGCTGGTGCCGCACGACGCCTATCAGGCGCTCTATGCATCGGGCGAGGCGGCCCAGGTGTTCGGTGACTACAAGGTGCATGTCATCTCCGGAAACCAGGTCGTGAGCGAGGTTTAAGCATGACGCTCAATACCGGGCTGACGACGCTGCACGAGGACGAGATCGCCAAGCACCAGGCGGTCGCGCAGGGGCTGGTGACCAAGCTGGTGATCCTCGAGCGGGACGAGGGATCAGCCGGCACACCGCTCGCCGGCACCGGGCGACGGTTTGTTTCGACGGTTTCGACCGGCGGCCAGCGCCGCACCCGCGAGGTCGAGCTTGCGCGCACGGTTCAGGCGGTGCGGCAGGGCGACCAGATGCTGTCGCCGGCGCAGCATGCGGTTCTCTACAGGACCCGTCGCGGCATCCAGGTGGCGCTGGCTGTCGCCGACGTCTTCGCGCGCCAGACGAACCTCGAACAGCTGCAGGCGCGCAACACGACCGCGCCGCTTGCCGGCGAGGACGCCAACCAGTTCAAGGCGCTGCTCAACGCTTCCGCCTATATCTCCGCCTTCACGCTGGCCGCCTATCTCGGCTCGACGCTGTCGGGCGAGGGCGAGCCGGTGGACGATGCCGTCGAGCCGGACTTCCTGTTCGATACGCCGCAGGATGCCCTGAAGGGGCTGATCGCGGCGCTCGACCGCAGCATTTCCGGTGCGGCCGACGATTTGGCGCTGACGGCGCGTGCCCGTGCGTTTTCGCGCGTTGCCATCGAAGGGCTTATTGCGCGCGAGGGCCGCTTTACCGGCCTGCAGAGCTTCGAGAACGTGCATATCCGGCTCGACCAGGACGACTTCACCCTGAACGGCTTCGACGTCGCGCCCGGCCAGAAGCGCAAGCCGCTGGTGATGACCTTCAAGAAACCGGAAGAGATCATCGGCAACCATATCGCCAAGTATCAGGCGCTGAAGCTTGCCAAGATGCTGATGGCCTATGACTTCGACCGACAGATGAACCCGTTCGTCGAACTTGGCGGCTTCCTGTTCACCTTTATCGGCGACGGCATGCCGGGCACCGGCAAGACGATCCTGATCCAGATGCTCGCCGGCATGCTCAACGAATATTGCGAGATCGCCGGCTACGCCTTCCACTACGAAAACTTCGGCGTCGACCAGATCTCCTCCTATCAGGGCAAATCGGGCCAGAACTGCAAGGAGTTCGTCAACAACGTCATCAACCCGCGCGCCATCGGCTTCGGCACCATCGACGATGTCGACCAGGTTGCGGCCAAGCGCTCCGACGACCGGGCATCGGCCGGCCAGCACGAGGTGACGGCGGTGCTGATGGAAAGCTTTGCCGGCGCATCGACGGTGGTGCGCGGCAACTGCACCTTCGGCATGTTCTCCAACTATCCCGAGAATGTCGACGATGCGCTGCGCCAGCGCGCCGGCGCCCGCTGGCTGGTCGACGGGCCGCAGACGGAAGACGACTATATCGACATCTTCGCGCTGCTCGTCGGCAAGAACCACAAGATCCCACTCGGCAAGCACGCGCTGTTCGAGGGACAGGAGATCAAGCGCGCCGTGTCGCAATCCTACGGGGCGCATTCGCGACCGCAGGAGGAGGGGCTGGTTTCCGTCTGGGAGCGGTACCAGAAGGAGAAGGGCGCGCTTGCCACGCTTGCCGATGTCGGCGCCTATCTGCACATGATCAAGGAGGCAGAGCCGCGCTTTACCGGCCGGGCGATCAAGAACATCACCGACGCGGTCAAGCTCAGGGCGATGGACGTCGAATTGCCCGACGACTGGTTCAAGGATGCCGGCTCGTTCATGCACAAGGGCTATGACGAGAAGAAAGCGATGATCGAGGCGCTTCGCGGCCCGATCACCATCGAGATGGTGCTGCAGGAAATCAACCGCTACGCCGACAGCGAATTCCGCTACACCGACAAGTCGGACGATGCCGCCGTCACCGACATCATCCGCCGCGAGCGCCAGCGCGAAAAGGCGATCCGCGAGATCGAGGCGATGAAACGCGACGGCCGGTGGCAGGGCTGATGGCGGGGAGCGCTGAGCTATGAAACGTCTGCTCGAAGCCGAGCTTATCTATGGACGCCTGCTCGATATCGCCGAGCCGCATCTGATCGCGCGCTACAACAAGGCGCTGGAGGGCTTTGGCCTGCGTCCGACGGCGCTGGAACGCTTCAGCATCGACATGACGGGGTTCTCGCCGGAGATTGCCGACGAGCTTGGCGATCGCGACTATCTCGACCCCAACCGGGTGAACCGCCGTTTCATCATCATGACGCCGGATCAGGCGGAACTGCCGGTGGTGCACACAAGCTTTTCCAACACGGCGGCGTTGATGCACGAGTTCTTCAACGCCAACAGTCGGGCGATCAACGCAGTGACGATCAAGGATGCACTCTACGGCGAGATCGAGGATTCGGTTTCCATCGTCGACGACATCGATGATCTGCTGTCGATCAACGAGGTGCGCTTCCGGGTGCTTTCCGCAGAAGACATGCTGGGCAAGGCGGCCGAACTCAGGAGCCTGGTCGACCGACTGAAGAAGGTGCCGACCGCCTGGACTGATGACGAGATGCTGAACCGCATGGTCGAACTGGCGAAGGTGACGGGCGACATCCGCCAGAACGCGCTGGTGCCGGATCAGCTGGTTTTCCGCCACGATGCCTTCTGGGCCAATCACTTCGGCGGCGTCTATGTCTTCCTCGACGAGAAGACGACGACCGTCATCTGCGACCCGTCGGTCCCCGGTTTCCGCCGGTCGCGGCCCTGGCAGGTCAGCTACATCGCGATCGACGATCACGCCCGCATCTACGATTTCCTGGCCTCGACAAAGCGGTTGCAACTGCCCCAGGCGTCCTGGGTCGAGGACTCAGGGCTCTACCAGCATCGCGCCGACATGGTGGTGCGCGGTTTGATCAACGATGCCGATCCGACGACGGATCTTGCCCGCGCCGACCGGATCTGGCTGCAGACCTGGATGCATCGCAACGCGGCACTCGTTGCCCAGGATGCCACCTATCCCTTCCTGCAGGAGATGCAGCGCATGGTGCAGACGACGGGCAGCATCCGGATGCAGGATGTCGCGCCGGCAAACCGCTTCATGCTGGTGAGGGCCGCGCCCGTTCATCCCGATCAGTGGCTGGTCAACCGCTTGATCGCCCAGCTCGTTCCCCGCGATTTCGTTTCCCGCTTCGTCTTCGACAAGCAGGGGTTTTATGACGCCTACGAGCGTTACAGCGAAAAGTTCAGGGAATATGTTGTGACGACCTTGACCGGCACATATCTCAAGGACAAGGCGGCCTTCCGCCGCAAGCTTTACGGCCTCAGAGAGGAATAGGACATGTTTGATCCGATCGTCGCGTTTTTCCAGCGTGTCTTTACCGCGATCGGTCGCGGCATCGGCCTGGCCGTTGCCTGGCTGCTGTGGCCGTTCGTTGCGCTTGGAAACTGGTATCGCCAGCGCAACTGGATCATCAAGGGGCCGATCGGCATCATCCTGCTCGGCCTGATCTTCTTCTACGGCTATTTCATCTGGCAGACCCAGGCCTGGACGAATTTCGATGCCGACTATGTTGATCGCTACAAGCTCGCCGAGCGCAAGGTGCCGGCGGGTTCGCCTGTGGCGGGGCCCGGTGTCACGACCGGACAAACGACGACCGGCGCAGCGGCAGCCAACCAGGCGGCCGCGGTTACGCCGCCGGCCGAAGTTACGCCTGAGGCACTTGCCGCCGTGCAACTGCCCGCCGGGACCCAGTGCCAGACCTCGGCGATCGTCGATGTCGCGGCCGATCTCATCGATTTCAACGTCAATGAGAATGCCTGGATTTCGTCGATGCTGCTCTACAAGGTCGGCTTCTTCGGCCTCGATTGGGACGATACGCCTTGGCTCGACAACAAGGCATCGTTCCAGCGCGGCATCAACCAGGCGGTTCGCCGTACCTCGGTTGAACTGGTCGATTCACTCGGTCGCGTTCGCGGCACGTCAGGCATCAACAACGATCTGCAGCGGGCGCGTGGCAACATCCAGTTCGACGAGGAGACCTGGTACTTCGGCCTCAATCCGTTTGGCCCGAAGACCCCGACACCGAGCTTCTATCGCGCTGCCATGCGGGACATGCGCACCTTCAACACCACGCTTGCCAAGTGCGATGCCGTCTTTGACGGTCGCGCCGATAACCTGGTGGAGTTCCTCGACCGCATCGCCAACGATCTCGGCAACACCTCGGCGATCATTCGCGAGCGCTCGGAAAACCACAATGGCGGCTGGTTCGACACGCGTGCCGACGACCGTTTCTGGTTCGCCTACGGACAGCTCTACGGTTACTACGGCATCCTTTCGGCTGCCGGCGCCGACTTCGAGAACGTCGTCGCCCAGCGCGGCCTGACGCCGATCTGGACGGAAACGATCAAGCAGCTGCGCTCGGCACTTCGCATCCAGCCGTTCATCATCTCCAACGGCGAAGAGGCCGGCTGGATCATGCCGACGCATCTGGCGACCATGGGCTTCTATATCCTGCGGGTGCGCTCCAACATCGTCGAGATGCGCGACATTCTCGCGCGATAAAGATCAGCGCCTGATGGGCGGCAGCTCCAGCCGGAGTTGTGCCTTCCGGCGAAGGTGCAAGAAACGCCTCATCCCGAATGGGGTCAGGCACAGAAATGCAGCTTGGGGGGAGGGGAAAACCCATGGTGGAGGTCAAGTCCGATATCGAAATCGCGCGTGCCGCGAAGAAGAGGCCGATCCTGGAGATCGGTGCAAAGCTCGGCATTCCGCCGGAGCATCTGCTGCCCTACGGCCATGACAAGGCAAAGATCGGCGCGGAATTCATTGCTGCACAGAAGGACCGCAAGAACGGCCATCTGATCCTGGTGACCGCGATCAATCCGACGCCCGCCGGCGAGGGCAAGACGACGACGACGGTCGGTCTCGGCGACGGCCTCAACCGCATCGGCAAGAAGGCGATCGTCTGCATCCGCGAGGCGTCGCTCGGCCCCTGTTTCGGCGTCAAGGGTGGGGCGGCCGGCGGCGGCTACGCCCAGGTGGTGCCGATGGAGGACATGAACCTTCATTTCACCGGCGATTTCCACGCCATCACATCCGCCCACAACCTGCTTGCGGCGCTGCTCGACAACCATATCTATTGGGGCAACGAGCAGAACATCGACATCCGGCGCATTTCCTGGCGACGGGTGATGGACATGAACGATCGGGCGCTGCGCAACATCGTCGGCTCGCTCGGCGGCGTTGCCAACGGTTATCCGCGCGAGACCGGTTTCGACATCACAGTTGCTTCCGAGGTCATGGCGATCCTTTGCCTTTCGATGGATCTGAAGGACCTGGAAAAGCGCCTCGGCAACATCATCATCGGCTACCGGCGTGACAAGAGCCCGGTCCTTGCCCGCGATATCAAGGCGGACGGGGCGATGACCGTGCTGTTGAAGGATGCGATGCAGCCGAACCTGGTGCAGACGCTGGAGAACAATCCGGCCTTCGTGCACGGCGGCCCGTTCGCCAATATTGCCCATGGCTGCAACTCGGTGATCGCGACGACCACGGCGCTGAAACTCGCAGATTACGTGGTAACCGAAGCCGGCTTCGGCGCCGATCTCGGCGCGGAAAAATTCTTCGACATCAAATGTCGCAAGGCCGGGCTCAAGCCCGATGCCGCCGTCATCGTCGCCACCGTGCGCGCCATCAAGATGAATGGCGGCGTCAAGAAGGACGATCTCGGCAAGGAGAACCTCGAGGCGCTGCGCAAAGGCTGCGCCAACCTCGGCCGCCACGTCCAGAACGTCAAGAAGTTCGGCGTGCCTGCGATCGTCGCGATCAATCACTTCACCTCCGATACCGAGGCCGAGGTGCAGGCAATCAAGGACTATGTCGCAACGCTCGGTGCAGAGGCCGTGCTCTGCCGCCACTGGGCCGAAGGTTCTGTAGGCATCGAGGAACTGGCGCGAAAGGTAGCAGCACTCGCCGAAGGCGGCCACTCGCAGTTTTCGCCGCTCTATCCCGACGAGATGCCGCTGTTCCACAAAATCGAGACGATCGCCAAGGACATCTACCACGCCAGCGAAGTGATCGCCGACAAGTCGGTGCGTGATCAATTGCGCACCTGGGAGGATCAGGGCTACGGCCACCTGCCGATCTGCATGGCCAAGACGCAATATTCGTTTTCGACCGACCCGAACCTGCGCGGCGCGCCGACGGGCCACACGGTGCCGATCCGCGAAGTGCGGCTTGCCGCCGGCGCCGGCTTCATCGTCGTCATCACCGGCGAAATCATGACGATGCCGGGCCTGCCGAAGGTGCCGTCATCGGAGAAGATCTACCTCAATCAGCAGGGCTATATCGAAGGCCTGTTCTAGAGCAGTTCCAGGAAAAGTGCGAAGCGGTTTTCCGTCAGGAAATGCGTAAAAACAAAGAGATAGAGCGCTTATGCGATTCCGTCTAAATCGGAAACGCTTGAGCTCCCGGCTACTGTAAGTTTCCGTAAATCGCATTCGATTTAGGGATAAAAGCAGCGGCAATTTAAAGCGCTACAGCGACCTTGGCGCGTCTAACAAGACGCGCGGCGCTGTAGGCATAACGCCTCAAACCGAGATCGATTTGAGGCGTTATGGATTGATTTTAAAGCGTTTCCGCTCCCGTTTCGCTTCCCGAGGCGCCACGTCTCAGTTGAGGCTGATGAAGTCCGCCTTGCCGACGGGAACGCCCTTATGGCGGAGAATGTCGTAGGCCGTGGTCAGGTGGAAATAGAAGTTCGGCAGCACGAATTTCAACAGATAGTCCTCGCCGCTCAACGTCATCTTCAGCTTGGTGAAGGTCAGGGTGACCTCGCGGGTTTCGCTGCCGTCGAGATCGGACGGTCGAACGGTCTCCAGGAATGCGACGGTCTTGCCGATGCGCTCGCGCAGTTCCCCGAACGTCTTCTCCTCATCGGGAAAGCTCGGCACCTCGAGCGCGGTCAGCCGGGCGATGGTGCCCTTTGACGTGTCGCTGGCGCGCTGCACCTGGCCTGCAAGCGGCAGCATGTCGGCGACCAGTCGGGCGTTGACCAGATCGTCGAGCGAAAGACCGGTTTCGCCGGCATGGGCCTCGGCCTTGTCGAGCAATTTGCCGAGGACATTGAAGCCATGGACGAAGGTGGGAACGGAGAGCCTGTACATTGTGAGCGCCATGGAGGTTTCCTCGGGCTTGGGGGGCAGTGATATTCCTGGGCTGCTATCTGGGGAAGGAAACCTGATCCTGCAAGGTATCTACGCCACCTTTGTTGCCGTGCAAGCCGTGCGGGTTGCTCGCTTGATGGTGACGAAAGGGAGAGGGTATTGTCCTGATCAGTGCGTCCGTGCTGATGTTGCGAGTGCCTGCCCACCGATACGATGTGAGCAAAATCGATCTGAGCCGCCATGACCCCGTTGGACCTTGAAGCTTATCTTCACGCCCATATTCCGCTTTCGGCAGCGATGCAGGTTCATGTCGACGAAGCGATTGATGAGCACGTGCGGCTATCTGCGCCGCTCGCTCCCAACATCAATCATCGCGAAACGGTGTTCGGCGGCAGTGCCTCCGCACTCTCCATCCTTGCCGCCTGGTCGCTGCTGCACGTGCGGCTGACGCACGCGGGCGTTCCGGCCCGCCTCGTGATCCAGAGCAACCGGATGGAGTATCTGAAGCCGGTTGCCGGTGCATTCTCCTCTCGGTCAACCCTTGCGGACATGGGGCAATGGCCGAGCTTCCTGCGGCTGTTTCACCGTCGGGGCAGGGCAAGGATCGTCGTTGCCGCCGAGTTGCTGGATGACGGTGAGCTTGCCGGGCGTTTCGAAGGCGAGTTCGTCGCCCTTGGCTATGGTGCGGATTAAAGCGTTCCAGATAAGGCGCGAAGCGGTTTTCCGTCAGGAAATGCGTGAAGCAAAACGATAGAGCGGTTCAGCGACTCCGTACAAGGCGGAAACGCTCTATCGGCAGTAACGATATCCGTTCCCGCGCTCGATCACGTCGAGATGCAGGTGCGTCTCATGCGCCGCGTCGCTGCCCGGATCGAGCACGGTCTTGAAATACAGGCAGGCCGAAGCGGTGATCGCACGCTGGAAGGCGCCGGTCATGGTGCCATCCTCGTCGCGAGGCTGGATCTCGATGGTCTTGCCGTCGCTGAGCGTGAACGAAGCGATGTCGACGGCGTTGCCGTGGGCATGCTCTGAGATCTTGCCTGTCGGGGCGTTGTTGCGCAGGCGGCAGATATAGGTGGAGGCCTGGTTCAACATCTTGACGGTCGTACCCTTGGCAAACGCCACGTCGGCCGCCGGCTGTACTGCTTCCTTGGTCCAGCGCGCCAATGCCAACGCCGCCTCGCAGCGCATCAGCCCCTTCGGCGCCAGTTTCACGTCGGGCAACACGCTTGTCACATCAAGCGGCTTGTCGATGCCGCAGCCCTTGCCATCGTCGATCCGCTTGGCTTCGGTGAAAACGGCACCCAATGCTTTCAGCTCCGATAGGCACTTGGCGTATTCGGTCGGGTTCTCGTTTTCGACCGGCGGGTAGATGACGGGGGGCTCTTCCGCCTTGTAGTCAGTCGGCTTGTCCGTGGTCTTCTCCTCGCTGGCGGCGTCGCCCTTCTTGCCGTCGGCTCCCTTGTCGCCGTCCTTCTCAGTTTCTGTGCCTTCCGCCGGCTTCGGCTCAGGCGTTGGCGCTTGGCTGCCCTGTTGACCGCTGGGAGGCTGCTGGTCCTTGTCTTCGTCACCTTCCTTCACCCGCGTTTCCGGCTTCTTTTCAGGAGCGGGTACCGGCGCCTCGGCCTGTGCGTCCGCAGGTGGTTTGGGTAGGGGAAGGGGGCCGGTTTTGGGAAGGCTCGCGCCTGTGAGGAGCAATGTCGACAGGAAAATCAGGGGGATATGGCAACGCATGCGTTTCCTTTCACATGTCCGCGAGGGCAGGCCTCGACGGGGAGGAACGCATGGGAAGCCATCTGGTTTCATCGGCTTGATGCAAAGAGCGTTGCAGTTCGGCAACGCCCCGAATTGGGACGATCCCATAAATTGTTGGGGAGGCGTTTCTATCTTGACAATAATAGTCATGTTTTTTATGCGGCATAAATGAGGCGACGCAATGTCGCCACGTATTCGAACCCCACGCCCAGCCAGCCCCTTGAGTTCGCCGCTCAACAGCAAGCCCGGCCCATGAATTCAAAAGGATTGGTCCATGCTCAACCGGCACCGTCGCCTGGCACTTTTGGCGTGCACGACTACACTTGCTCTTTCCGCCGCCTCTGGTGCCTTCGCGCAGACCGCGACGACCGCGCCGAAGGCAAACGAACAGAATGCCGAGGCCGCCAAGAAGGGCGAGACCTTCCTTTCGCCGATCGTCGTCAAGGGCGCGCGCACCAGCGACCCCTATGCAAAGGCCGGCCCGGTCAGCGTGGTGACGACCGACCAGATCGACCTGCAGTCCGGGCTTGAAACCGATGACCTGCTGCGCGGTGTTCCCGGCACGTCGACGGCGAACAATCCGCAGAACCCGGGTGTGGCCGTCAACATTCGCGGCTTCGAAGGTTCCGGTCGCGTCAACATGATGATCGACGGCGTGCGCCAGAACTTCCGCTTCACCGGTCACGAAGCGCAAGGTCTCGCCTATTTCGACCCGGCGTTCCTGTCCGAGATCGACGTCACCCGCGGCGCCGTCACCGGTGTCGGCGGTGGCGCATTGGCCGGCTCGGTCAACTTTAGGACCTATGACATCGAAGACCTGATCCAGGACGGCAAGACCTATGGCGGCATTGCCTCCGCCACCTATGGCACCAACGGTGCCGGCTGGTCGGAATCGCTGATCGGCGCCTACCGCTTCAACGACGTCTTTTCGGTACTGGGCGGTATCAGCAAGGCCGACCCTGGCAATTACGACAACGGCAATGGCGTTCAGGTGCCCTATACCGAGGAAGACCTGCTGTCTGGCATGCTGAAGTTCGAGATTACGCCGGATGAGGATCATACCTTCAAGTTCAGCGGCATCACCTATGACAATGACTTCTTCGCCAACTCCTACTTCCAGAACGTGAAGAACCAGACGCTGGCCGCAAGCTATTCCTATACGCCAGACAACGAACTCATAGATTTCCGCGCCAACGCCTATTGGAACCGGTTGAAGATGAAGTACGACACCGACGTCAGAGGTGGCGGTACTGCCGCCGGCCGTCAGATCATCGACACCGGCAAGGGCTTCGACATCTCCAACACCTCGCTGTTCGATCTTGGTGACGTTGCGGTCAGGGCCAATTACGGCGTCGAGTATTTCCGCGATGATTACGACGTCATCAACAGCACGGCGCGGCCGAGCGGTGGTGTCAACGGTGGCGGTCGCAATGCCACGACCGGCGTCTTCAGCACGACGACCTTCACCTACGGTATCGCCGACCTGACGGCCGGGCTGCGCTACGACCACTACAGCCTCGACGGCTCGGGCGCCGTTGTCGCCGGCAACCCGATCGGCCTTCCGGCAGGTCCCTACACAGTTGACAAGTCCGATGGACACCTCAATCCGAGCATCACGCTTGCGCTCAACCCTACGGACTGGTTCCAGCCCTACGTGACCTACGCAGAGACCTCGCGCCCGCCGACGGTCAACGAAACCTTTGCCGGTGGAACACACCCGGGCTCTAGCGGTCAGTCCTTCTTCCCCAATCCGTTCCTGGAGCCTGAAATCTCCAAGGGCTGGGAAGTTGGTGCCAACTTCTCCTTCGACGGTCTGCTCGACTCCAGCGATAGCCTGCGTGTGAAGGCCAACTACTTCCACAACAGGATCGACAACTACATCACCGCGGCAATGCTTGGTGGCGGTCGCCAGATCTTCTTCGTCAACAACCCTGGCACGTCGACGGTTCAGGGCTTCGAACTGCAGGCGGCCTATGATGCAGGCTTCGTCTTCGGCGACCTCGCCTATACCTATACCGACAGCAAACTGCCATCGCAGATCAACGGTTTCGGCGTGCAGACCTACCTGCCGGACACTATCGTCAGCGCGACGCTCGGCGCCCGCTTCCTCGAAGATCAGCGCCTGACGGTCGGCACGCGCTTCTACGCGGTTTCGAGCGCCGACGTCGGTGCGATCAACCGCACGCCGCCGACCGTTCCGGGTTACGGGCTGGTCGATATGTTCGCGAACTACAAGTTCGAGAATGGCTTCGAAGTGACGGCAACGGTCACGAACCTGTTCGACAAGGCCTACACGCCGTCGTCGAGCACCATTGCCGGCAGCACGATCGACACCGGTCGCGGCCGGACCTTCCTGGTCACGGCGAAGGCCAAGTTCTGATCGATCGCAGACGAGCTCCAGTCGGAAAGGCGGCCCTTCGTGGCCGCCTTTTCTTTTGCTCCTGCGGCGGCACTTTTTCCCGCTTGCGCAAGGCTGCAACCCGCGCTAACACTTTCGCCCATGACAAATGCACGCAACATTTCGATCTGGTGGTGGGCTCGCTGAGGCGGCCTTGACCAGTCATGCGTGATTGAGACATCAAGCCGCCCGGAGATTTCGAGGCGGCTTTTTCGTATTCTGGCCGCGTGGAAAAACCGGGCTTTTACGGAGCGAGACGAATGGCAACGGTAATTCTCGAAGACGGCGCGGAAAGCTATACCACCAGGGGCGGGATCGTCGTCACCCGCAGGCGGCGCGAAGCCTCCTATGCGGATTCGATTTCAAGCTATGTCGACAGGCTGGACGAACGTCGCGGCGCGGTGTTTTCGTCCAACTACGAATATCCGGGCCGCTACACGCGCTGGGACACTGCCGTCGTCGACCCGCCGCTCGGCATTTCCTCCTTCGGCCGCTCGCTCTGGATCGAAGCCTATAACGGCCGCGGCGAAGTGCTGCTGTCGATCATTTCGGACCATCTGAAAACCGTCGCCGACATCACGCTCGGCACCTCGACGGCGACCCGTCTCGACCTGACGATCAACGCGCCCGACCGTGTCTTCACCGAGGAAGAGCGCTCGAAGATGCCGACGGTCTTCACCGTGCTTCGGGCCGTCACCAACCTCTTCCATTCGGCGGAGGATGCGAGCCTCGGCCTTTATGGCGCCTTCGGTTACGATCTCGCCTTCCAGTTCGACGCCATCGAGCTGAAGCTGAAGCGCCCGGACGACCAGCGCGACATGGTTCTGTTCCTGCCGGATGAGATCCTGGTCGTCGACCACTATGCCGCCAAGGCCTGGATCGACCGCTATGACTTCGCCAAGGACGGTGTTTCGACTGAAGGCAAGACGGAGGAGATCGCCAGCGAACCCTTCCAGACCGTCGACATCATTCCGCCGCATGGGGACCACCGGCCCGGCGAATATGCCGAGCTTGTGGTCAAGGCGAAGGAAAGCTTCCGCCGCGGCGATCTCTTCGAGGTCGTTCCCGGCCAGAAGTTCTTCGAGCGCTGCGACAGCAAGCCGTCGGAGATCTCCAAACGGTTGAAGGCGATCAACCCGTCGCCCTATTCCTTCTTCATCAATCTCGGAAACCAGGAATACCTGGTCGGCGCCTCGCCGGAAATGTTCGTGCGCGTGTCCGGCCGCCGCATCGAGACCTGCCCGATTTCCGGCACGATCAAGCGCGGTGACGACCCGATCGCCGACAGCGAGCAGATCCTGAAGCTGCTGAATTCCAAGAAGGACGAGTCCGAACTGACCATGTGCTCGGATGTCGACCGCAACGACAAGAGCCGCGTCTGCGTTCCCGGCTCCGTCAAGGTCATCGGCCGCCGCCAGATCGAGATGTATTCGCGCCTGATCCACACGGTCGACCACATCGAGGGGCGCCTGCGCGACGATATGGACGCCTTCGACGGCTTCCTCAGCCACGCCTGGGCCGTCACCGTCACCGGTGCGCCGAAACTCTGGGCGATGCGCTTCATCGAAGGCCACGAGAAGAGCCCGCGCGCATGGTATGGTGGCGCCATCGGCATGGTCGGCTTCAACGGCGACATGAACACCGGCCTGACGCTCCGCACCATCCGCATCAAGGACGGCATTGCCGAGGTGAGGGCGGGCGCGACGCTGCTCTACGATTCAAACCCGGAAGAAGAAGAAGCCGAAACCGAACTGAAGGCCTCTGCCATGATCGCAGCCATTCGTGACGCGAAATCCGCCAACAGCGGCAAGGCCGGCCGTGACGTCGCCGCCGTAGGCGCCGGCGTCAACATCCTGCTTGTCGACCACGAGGACAGCTTCGTGCACACGCTGGCGAATTACTTCCGCCAAACGGGGGCAACGGTGACGACGGTGCGCTCGCCGGTGGCCGAAGAGATCTTCGACCGGGTGAAGCCGGATCTCGTCGTGCTGTCGCCGGGACCCGGCAACCCGAAGGATTTCGACTGCAAGGCAACGATCAAGAAGGCGCGTGCCCGCGATCTGCCGATCTTCGGCGTCTGCCTCGGCCTGCAGGCGCTTGCCGAAGCCTATGGCGGCGATCTCAGGCAGCTGGCGATCCCGATGCACGGCAAGCCGTCGCGCATCCGCGTGCTCGAACCCGGCATCGTCTTCTCCGGCCTCGGCAAGGAGGTGACCGTCGGTCGCTATCACTCGATCTTTGCCGATCCGTCGAGCCTGCCGCGCGATTTCATGATCACCGCCGAAAGTGAAGACGGCACGATCATGGGCATCGAGCATACCAAGGAGCCGGTGGCAGCCGTGCAGTTCCACCCGGAATCGATCATGACGCTCGGCGGCGATGCCGGCATGCGCATGATCGAAAACGTGGTGGCGCATCTGGCCAAGCGGGCGAAGGTCAAGGCCGCCTAAGAAACGAACCGCAGACAATCAGGCGCCGCCTCCGTATCAAAGGGCGGCGCTTTCGTTGTCGGGCTGGCAGGTGCCTTCATGGGGCGCTTGGCGCGCCCGGAATTTCGCAGCGATCGGCAAACAGCCGCTCGCTGAGGAAATCGACGAAGACCCGGACCTTGGGCGAGAGGTGCCGGTTCGAGGGCCAGAGAAGGTGAAACTGGCCGGGTGCGTTGAGATGGGCGTCGAGCACCGTTTTAAGCGCGCCGTCGGCAAGCGGCCCGCGCGCCAGAAAGTCCGGCATGCAGCCAATGCCGAGACCGCTGATCACGGCGCCACGCAATGCCTCCATATTGTTGCAGGTCAGCACTGTGCACATCGGCGGCATGGTGCCTGACATGACAATCGGCCAGTCCTGCAGTTTGCGGCTGTTGGGAAACCGGAAGCGGATTGCCCGGTGACCATCGAGATCCCGTGGGCATTCGGGCGTGCCGTGATCGGCGAGGTAGCTTGGGGCGGCGCAAAGCAGAAGCCGGAACGGGCGCAGGGCTCTCGACATCAGCCGGGAATCCGGCAAATCGCCGCTGCGGATAGCGACATCGACCTCCTCATCGATCAGGTCGACGATGCGATCGTTGAAATCGAGATCGAGTTCGACTTCGGGATAGCGCTCAACGAATTCCGGCAGCACCGGCAGCAGCAGGTGATAACTGACGATCGGAACGCTGACGCGCAGGCGCCCGCGTGGAGCCGCGACGGCTTGGGCTAGCGATGCCTCGGCATCGTCTAGATCGTCGAGGACGCGACGGCAGCGCTCGTGAAACAGCCGCCCTTCCTCCGTCAGCCGGATGCTGCGTGTCGAGCGTTGAAACAGGCGAACGCCAAGCTGTCTCTCGAGATTGGTCACCGCCTTGCCAACGGCCGAAGCGGATAGGCCAAGGACCCGTCCGGCAGCGACAAAGCTGCCGAGATCGGCGGTTCGAACAAAGGCCGTCAGTCCACCCAAGCGATCCATTGCCTCTCCTATTCGAGCGTTTTTTTTCCGCCAAGAGTGGAATGATGGCGGTATTTCCCAGCCATTCTGTCCAATCTATCCTCCTCAAGTCAATCGATACCCACCGACCGGCGACCGGTCGCCTCACGAAGTGCGACCGGCGGGTCCTTCCTTGCTCGAACACATCGGGACTGCAAGACATGAGAGAAAAGACCAGGAGTAGGAGCAACGCCGGACGGTTGTGCGTTCTTGTTGCTGTTTGTTGTGCGGCCGCCGCCATGCCGCTGACCTTCACCGGGCCGGCGGTGGCACTGCCCGCGATCAGCCGGACGCTGGGTGGAAGCCCGCTGGCGCTCAACTGGGTCACGAACGCCTTCATGCTGACCTTCGGCAGCACCCTGATGGCGGCGGGCGCGCTTGCCGATAGCTATGGCCGCAAGCGCATGTTCCTCGGCGGGCTTGCAGCCTTCGGCCTGTTCTCGCTCGGCCTTGCCTTCGCCAACGATATTGTCTTGTTCGACATTCTCAGGGCCTTGCAGGGTGTCGGGGCGGCGGCAGCGTTTTCGGGCGGCATGGCTTCACTGGCACAGGAGTTTGAAGAGGGGCAACGGCTGCGGGCGTTCAGCGTCGTCGGTGCGAGCTTTGGCGTCGGCCTGGCATTTGGCCCCATTGCCTCCGGCCTCGTGGTCGAGGCGCTCGGCTGGCCGGCAATCTTCCTGCTTGTCGTCGCGCTCGCGGCCTTTGCCTTTGCGCTCGGTGCCGTTTTCCTGCGGGAAACGCGCGACCCGAATGCGGGCGGCCTCGACTGGAAGGGGGCGGTGACGTTCACGCTGGCGCTGGCATTCCTGACATTTGGCATCCTGCAGCTGCCCGAGGCCGGCTGGAGCGATCCTTTCGTCCTCGCTGTGCTGGTAGCTGCGGTTGTCTTCTTCTTTGTCTTCTACCGAATCGAGCGTTCCGTGGCGCGGCCGATGCTGGATCTGTCCTTGTTCAAGTATCCGCGCTTTGTCGGCGTACAACTGCTCGCGGCGGCGCCGGCTTATGGTTTCGTCGTGCTGCTCATTCTTCTGCCGGTGCGGTTCATCGGCATCGAAGGCATGAGCGAGATTGCCGGGGGGCGGATGATGATTGCGCTCTCGGCTCCGCTGCTCCTCCTGCCGATCGCCGCCGGTCTGTTGACGCGCTGGTTTGCGCCGGCCGTCATCTGCGGGACCGGATTGCTGGTTTCAGCCGCCGGGCTTGGCTGGCTCAGCCAGTTTCCCGTGGGCTCGGCGCCGGGGCTGCTGGTCCCACCATTGCTGCTCGTCGGCATCGGCATCAGCCTGCCCTGGGGTTTGATGGATGGGCTGGCGGTCAGCGTGGTGCCGAAGGAGCGGGCGGGAATGGCGACGGGTATCTTCAGCACCACCCGTGTTGCGGGCGAAGGGATCGCCCTTGCGGTGGTGACAGCGCTTCTCTCTGTCTTCACGCAGATCAAATTGGGGTCGGCAGCCGGCGGCCACGCCGCCGATGTCGCCCAGAGGCTCGTCACCGGCAACGTGGCTGCGGCCGGCAGCATAGTGCCGTCGGTTGAGCGCCTTGCACTGCTTCAAGCCTATAGCAGCGCGTTCGGGACGCTGCTCTGGCTGTTGACGGCCATTACCACGGCAACGGCCGTGGTCGTCTTCCTGTACCTCGGCAAGGGCGCCGAAGAAGTCGAAAGCGCCGAAACCGATCTGATGCCGGGTACGATTACGGACCCTTAAAAAACGGGCAGGAGCCGAACGCACCTTTGACAAGCCGGCATCGATGGCACATATGTTTCCCATTGACCGCCTGCGCGAAATTCGCGCGGGCGGTTTTGCGTTTCAATGGGCTTGCGTTTGCAACTCGTTTGCATCTGCATGAGGAATGAAGAAGATGTCTCTATCCGATAACCGAACCGTCCTGCGGCTTGCCTTCTGGGGCATTCCGCTTTCTCTGGCTGTGCTGGGGCTGAAGCTGCTTGCCTGGTGGCTTACCGGCTCGGTGGCCCTTTTGTCGGATGGTCTTGAGTCCACAGTCAATGTGATTGCGGCGGTGATCGCCTATCTGATGATCGGCTATGCGGCGAAACCGGCGGATGCCGGCCATCCCTTCGGGCACCACAAGGCGGAGTATTTTTCCGCGGTTATCGAGGGCGTGCTGATCGTCGTTGCCGCATTGCTGATCGTCTGGGAAGCGGTGCCGGCGATGATGGCGCCGGTGATGTTGGAAGCTCCGGCGCTCGGCCTGGCGATCAACTTTGCTGCTGGTGTCGTCAACGCCATCTGGGCCTATGTGCTGATCAGCGCCGGTCGGAAGCATCGCTCGCCGGCTCTCAGCGCCGACGGCCATCATATTCTGTCTGACGTCGTGACCTCGATCGGCGTTTTGATCGGCCTTGGTCTTGCCATTGCCACGGGTTACGCGATCCTTGATCCCTTGCTGGCCGTCATCGTCGCCTGCAATATCCTGTTCCAGGGCTGGATGGTGATCTCGCGGTCGATTGACGGGTTGATGGACCGGGCGGTGCCGGCCGAGGAG
The DNA here is from genome assembly GCF_001425225.1 of Ensifer sp. Root127. Taxonomy (NCBI): domain Bacteria; kingdom Pseudomonadati; phylum Pseudomonadota; class Alphaproteobacteria; order Hyphomicrobiales; family Rhizobiaceae; genus Ensifer; species Ensifer sp. Root127. The sequence goes on along the minus strand of NZ_LMDX01000002.1, from coordinate 81,365 downwards.
GAGGAGGCGATCAAGCAGGCGATCGCCGCCAACGGCAAGGGCTCGCTTGGAGTGCACGATCTCAAGACCCGCCAGGCAGGCCCGGTGATTTTTGTGGATTTCCACATGGTCGTGCCGGAAATGATGCCGGTCGGCGAGGCGCATGATATCTGCGATCGCATCGAGGACGCGATACGCGCCGTTCACCCCGGCGCCAAGATCGCGATCCATGTCGAGCCGGAAGGTGAAAAGGCGCACGGCGTGCGCGTAAAGGTAAGTGGAGCACCACGCAAATGAGCAAGACTGACGTATCCGGCCTGTCGCAACTGGGCGCCAAGGTCGACCTGCCGCAGAGCCCCGACGAAGCGGTGCTCGAGCGCGTGCCGAGCGGCAATCAGGGCGCGGACTTCCTGGTGCGGTTCACCGCGCCGGAATTCACCTCGCTTTGCCCGATGACCGGCCAGCCGGATTTTGCCCACATCGTCATCGACTACGTGCCGGATGAATGGCTGGTGGAATCGAAGTCGCTGAAGCTGTTCCTGCATTCCTTCCGCAATCATGGCGCCTTCCACGAGGACTGCACCATTGATATCGCCAAACGGCTGGTCAGCCTGTTGTCGCCGCGCTGGCTGCGCATCGGTGCCTACTGGTATCCGCGCGGCGGCATTCCGATCGACGTTTTCTGGCAGACCGGCAAGCCGCCGGAAGGATTGTGGCTGCCCGATCAGGGCGTGCCGACCTATCGCGGTCGCGGATAAAAATGGCGGGCATGACCCGCCATTCCCCGTTCGTTTCGTCAGCCGAAGATCAGGGCCGTGCCGGCAAGTGCCGTAAGGCCGCCGAGAATGCGCGCCAGCGTGCCGCCGCCTGAGAGGCGACCAAGCGCCACGCCAAGGCCGATGCCGGCCGCGTGAAGGGCGGCGGTGGCAAGCATGAAGCCGATGGCGAAGGGAAGGGCGCCGGCGCTGCCGAGTTCGCCGCCATGGGCATGGCCGTGAAAGAGCGCGAAGAGGCCGACGACCGCAGCCGACGCGGCCGCATCGAGGCGCACGGCCATTGCCACCAGCAGGCCCAGCGCGACAACCGAGGCGAGGATCGCGGGCTCGACAAAGGGAAAATGGATGCCGGCCGTTGCCAGCGAAAAGCCGGCCGCCATCATCGCGACGAAGGCCGACGGCACGAGCCACAGCGCCCGGCCGCCGATCTGTGCGGCCCAGAGGCCGACGGCGACCATGGCCAGGATATGGTCGAGGCCGAAGAGCGGATGCGAGAAGCCGGCGGCAAACGAGCCGTGCTCATCAGGGTTGAGGTGAGCGAAGGCCGGTGCCGCGGATGCCATCAGCACGGCCGCTGCAATCAGGATGCGTCTGTTCATATCTGTCCCCATGGATCGACAGGACCTGGGAGGGAGCCCTGTCCTTGCAGTTTTTTGACCGGCTCGATCTTATTGGGCTCTGTGTCTCTGTCCATACGGCATTTGGCGGTGGCGCCGTTTACCATAGGCGCAGTGCAATCCGCTTCGCCCTTTGTCGCCCTTTCGGTTTGTTGCATTGTCTTCGCTGTCGAGTCGCATTATCTGACTTTGACAAAGAAATTCATGAGACGCCGGAGAACAACGGATGAGCGACGAGGAAGACAAGAACACCGAACTGCCCTTGGGCAAGGAAACGGAGGCGAACCTTTTCAAGTCGCGCTCGATTTTCATTTACGGCACCATCACCCAGGAGTTGGCGCAGAAGGTTTGCTCGCAGCTCGTGGCGCTTGCGTCGGCCAGCGATGACGACATCCGCCTCTTCGTCAGCTCGCCAGGCGGCCACGTCGAATCCGGCGACAGCATTCACGACATGATGAAGTTCGTGAAGCCGAAGGTCTGGACGATTGGCACCGGCTGGGTCGCGTCCGCCGGCGCGCTGATCTATGTCGGCGTTCCCAAGGAGCGTCGTCTCTGCCTGCCGAATACCCGCTTCCTGCTTCACCAACCGTCGGGCGGCACCCGCGGCATGGCTTCGGATATCGAGATCCAGGCCCGCGAAATCATCAAGATGAACGAGCGCCTGAACAAGATCTTCTCCGAAGCGACCGGCCAGACGGTCGAAAAGATCGCCAAGGATACCGAACGTGACTATTGGCTGTCGGCTGAAGAGGCCAAGAACTATGGCCTCGTCTCGCGCATCATCACCTCGGTTTCGGATATCTGAGACCGATATACCGTCGGCAACGGCGTTGAAATTGCAAAGGGCATCGGCGGCAGCGCCGGTGCCTTTTTCGTTTGGCGGGGCTCGCGCCAGAGGGATGGTCGCACTCCTCACGTTTCCGCACGGGCATGCCTTGCTCCGGTTCGGCAAGCCGTGTATAGGCTTTGTCATGACCAAGGCCAGCGCATATCGGATCGCTACGATCTCTGCCGCACACGATGACAATCGTGCGCCGCTGCACGCCTTCGCCTCGCTTCTTCTTCTCGGCCTTACTCGCGGTTGCCGGGTTCGCTGAGGAGCGCCCGGCGGCCGAAAAAGCCACGCCGGCAGATGCTCCTCGAATCCAATAGAGTTTTAGGACAAACGCGCGCCCGCCACGGCATTTGCCATCGCAATCCGATCCCCGATCGGTTATGGCAAAGCGGCCAGAGCGCTCAGTGATGAAGAGAAGCTGCAATGATCCAGAAATCCCATTCCATCAAGAACGGCATGCCGGAAGCGGCGGTGAAGTATCAGCCTTACCCGCAGATCGCGCTCGCCGACCGGACCTGGCCGTCGAAGACCATTTCCCAGGCGCCGATCTGGTGCTCGGTCGACCTGCGTGACGGCAACCAGTCGCTCGTCGACCCGATGGGCCATGACCGCAAGGCGCGCATGTTCCAGCTGCTCCTGGACATGGGCTTCAAGGAAATCGAGATTGGCTTCCCCTCGGCCTCGCAGACGGACTTCGACTTTGCCCGCTGGTGCATCGAAGAGGGCAATGTCGCCGAAGACGTGTCGCTGCAGGTGCTGGTGCAGTGCCGGCCGGAGCTGATCACCCGGACCTTCGAGGCGCTGCAGGGCGCCCATAAGCCGATCGTGCATTTCTACAACTCGACCAGTGAGTTGCAGCGCCGGGTGGTGTTTGCCAAGGATGTTGCCGGCATCAAGCAAATTGCGACCGATGCTGCCAAGATGATCACCGACATGGCCGCCAAGGCCGGTGGCGATTTTCGCTTCGAGTATTCGCCGGAGAGCTTCACCGGCACCGAGCTGGAAGTGGCGCTGGAGATCTGCAACGCGGTCACCGCGATCGTCAAGCCGACGCCGGATAACAAGCTGATCCTCAATCTGCCGTCGACCGTCGAGATGGCGACGCCGAACATCTATGCCGACCAGATCGAGTGGATGTGCCGCAACCTCGACAATCGCGAGAGCCTGATCATTTCCCTGCACCCGCACAACGACCGCGGCACGGGCATTGCGGCGACGGAGCTCGGCCTGATGGCCGGTGCCGACCGCGTCGAAGGCACGCTGTTCGGCAATGGCGAGCGCACGGGCAATGTCGACGTGGTGACGCTGGCGCTGAACATGTTCACGCAAGGCGTGGACCCGCAGCTGGACTGCTCCGACATCGAGCGGATCAAGGAAGTCTACGAATATTCCAACCAGATGGTGATCCCCGAGCGCCATCCTTACGTCGGCGAACTGGTCTACACGGCCTTCTCCGGCTCGCACCAAGATGCGATCAACAAGGGCATGAAGGCGATCAAGACCGCCAACAAGCCATTGTGGGAAGTGCCTTACCTGCCGATCGATCCGCGTGACGTCGGCCGCTCCTACGAGGCGATCATCCGGATCAACTCGCAGTCGGGGAAGGGCGGCATCGCCTATATCCTGCAGGAAGACTACGGCATCAACCTGCCGCGCAACCTGCAGGTGGAGTTCCGCGAGGACATCCAGCACATCACCGACGAAGAAGGCAAGGAGCTACCCTCCAAACGCATCCATGAACGCTTCATCGAGCGTTATGTCGAGCAGCCCGGCGCGCGCATCAAATTCGTCGATCACAACACCTATCCGGTCGGCGAGCACAAGGGCGTGCGTGTGGTTTCGGCCGAGATCACCGACAACGGCGAGCTCAAGCGCATCGAGGGCAAGGGCACCGGTCCGATCGACGGTTTCATTAACGCGCTGTCGATCTATCTCGGCGTCGATCTCTCGGTCGCCGACTATTCCGAGCATTCGCTGCAGCACGGCTCGAACGCAGCCGCCATCGCCTATGTCGAGATGGAGCACCCTGATGGTAAGCTGTTTGGCGCCGGCATCAACACCAACATCGTTGCAGCCTCGCTGGAAGCGATCGTCTCGGCTGCCAACCGCGTGTTGGAAATGAAACGTAGCTGATCATCAAAACGCCGCGCGCCCTGAGGACGCGCGGCGTTTTCGATCGGTACTTGACGCTACCCTCAATCACGGCTCGCCATGGTGGGGGCTTCAAAGTCCATTTGCGGGCTGCGGTTAAGCCTGCCGCGCCTTGCGGTTGGCGTAGCGCCGGTCGCGCTCGGCCTTGCGGGCAGCCTCGTCCTCGATCACGCGTGAAATGCGGTTCTTGTCGGCGGCTTCGCGCGCTTCGGCCTCAGCTCTTGCAGCAGCCGTGAGTGCCGCCTCGCGCTCAGCGGCCTCGGCCTGCAAGCGCTCGCGCTCCTCATTCTTTACCCGTTCGCGTTCGATGCGCCGCTCTTCGCGGGCTGCAGCGACCGCCTGACGCTCGGCCTGGCGGGCGAGTTCGGTCGGTTCTGCGGCTTCCTTTGCCGCGCGGTAGGCTTCAAGAAGCGCTTTCTTCGCATCGGCCGCGGCGCTGCGACGGTCGGTGAGTTCACTGTTTCTGATGTTTCTCAAGTCTCTATTCCAGTTGAGGTGTCACCCTGACTGAAAGTCAGGTTTTTCTGACGCGTTTCGAAGCGGGGGCGGCAGCCGCCGCCAGGCGGTCCTGCAATTCCTTCGCCAGCCGCGCTTCGCGCAGACGCAGGGTCTTCTCTTCGCGAGCCTGGACGATGGAGTCGAGTTCTTCAACGGCGCTGTCGCGGGCAAAGAACTGCGATTGCTCTTTGGCAAAGGCGATCTCGGCCCGCTGGCGCGATTTGTTGTGTGTCTCTGTCATGGGATATCCCCGACTTTGGCGCGCGTCTACGGTGTTGCACGTCACTCCCGATGCATAATGCAGTTGCGGGATCGTGCAGTCGGCGCGCGGAAATAAAAAAGGCCAGGCATGTTGCCTGACCTTGATGGGTATCATGCTCTCGACAGTGCCAGTACATCCGTGGTCAAGGGAGAGCCGATACCGATTTAGGCTGCCTGCAGATTGCAGGCAGACATCTTGCCCGACTTGTTGTCGCGCTCCATGTCGTAGGCGATCTTCTGGCCTTCGACGATTTCGCGCATTCCAGCACGCTCGACGGCGGAGATGTGGACGAATGCGTCCGGACCGCCGTTGTCAGGCTGAATGAAGCCGAAGCCCTTGGTGGAATTAAACCATTTAACTGTGCCAGTGGTCATGATGAACCCTTTCATAGCATATTGAATGACCGCCGCGCACAAGCGCTGCGGATGAAGATAGCGATTTTTGAAAGGAAGGTTCGTCAGGGCGCAGTTGCTAAATGCGCGGTAACCAAAGTTCAGCAAGCAAATATCGATTTGTCAGAGATATAGACAAAGTATTGATATGTCAACCGTTGGTTTTTTCTTGCCGGGTTTTGCCAATTTTGCGGGTGTTGCGAAACGGCAATTCGGAGCGAAATTTTTTTCGGTGCAGCATATGTATTTTAGGCCGGGAAAGCAGGTGTAACTATTTGGTTGCCTGCAAAAATTTCCGCTTGAGCTAACATCAGCCCGGCTCGGCATAGGGCCGCTCGCGCGGATGATGCAGTCTGCCGCGCTGCGGTCGATGTCTGATTTTGACGGCAACACGATCCACCCTGGCAACAGGCGCTGCCATGGTTCCGTTGCCTGGTTCAGGCGGAGGTCGCGGCTCAGATTGTCGTGGAGACCGCTTCGGCCAGATCGTGCAGACCGATGCTGGCCGACGGGCCGACGAGCACGAAAGACGCGCCGCCGCGCTGCCAGGAAACCATGCCGAGATTGTCGCGGATGCTTTCGGAGAATTTGTCTGACTGCGGGCTGTCGCTGTCCTTGAGGAAGCAGATGGCAAACACGTCGCCATCGGCATTGCGATAGATAAGTTGCGCGACGGGTTTGCTGTTGGCGACGAGCAGACGCGCACCCTCGAAGTTCAGACCCTTGCCGGTGAGGTTGGGAATGGTGAACGGGACGCCGACGCTGGAGGCGAGCCAAGTCTCGATCTTCGGCGCTTCGGAGGCCGGGACCTCGACGAGCCGTTCCTTCTGGCGGGAATAAATGCGGTGGTAGTCGGCGATGTCGTCAAGCCAGGTGCGGGCGGAGGCGACCCTTGTCGGCTCGCCGGCGTGGTTGGCCGTGCCGATGATAAACCCGGTGAAGCCACCGACCAGCACCAGCGCCACGGAAGCAGCCATCACCCGCGGCCAGATGCGCACGCTGCGCACATTGGCGGCAGCGATCGTCACGCGTTCCGCCTTGGGATTGATGCCGGAGCCCTGCTTGATCTGACGCACCAGCGCCAGCGGCACGGGATCATGAAGGAAATCCTCGAATGCCGTGTTGCCGAAGGCGCTGCCGGCCTTCAGCTTTTCAAACAACGCCTTGGCTTCCTCGTCGCGGGCGAGGAGCGTCTCGAGTTCAGTCTTTTCTGCCTCGCCGAGTTCGCCATCGATATAGGCGCACAACCGGACTTCGAGCGCGTGACCTTTTGTCTGCTGCAACGGTCATGCCCTCCTTTCGGTGTTTTCGGAGATCATCGCGGCGAGCCTCAACCGCGCGGTCGACAGCCTGCTCATCACCGTGCCGATCGGGATACCGAGGATATCGGCAGTCTCGCGGTAGCTGTGGCCTTCGACATTGACCAGCAGGAAGGTGCTTGCCAGGCCCTCAGGCATCGAGAGGATCATCTTCTGCAATTGGTTGGCGTAGACGGCTTTCTCGGCGGAGGCCTCGATGCTCAGTTCGTCCTGGTCGGACACGTCGACCGTACCGCTGCCGGTGCGGACTTTCCGTTTGCGGATCTCGTCGATCCAGAGGTTGCGCGTCATGGCGTAGATCCAGCTTTCGAGCCGGCCTTCTCCGTTCCAGAGGTGACTGCGCGTAATCGCTCTTTCGCAAGCTTCCTGGACAAGATCATCGGCATCATGTGCATTGCGCGTCAATGTCATCGCGAAGCGGCGCAATTTGGGCAGCAAGCTGACCAAGTCGCGTCTGAAGTCCTTCGTTTCTGCCGCTGGGCGCATTGCTCTTCCAAATGAAACGTGCGGGATCGTGTCTTTATTCGCCAGGTAATTCCACGGTGAATGATATGAAACATTTGACCGTTAGTCTGCAAGGGAAGTCACGGATCGGAAAGCGAAATCTGCTCTTTCTTTCGCCGTTATCCCAAAAACCCTTGCCGATCCGCATGTCGTCTCGCAGGGCGGTCGTTACCGTAAACTGCAAGGGTGGGCCGGCATTGCGTCAAAGTTCGGCCCGAATCTGATCGGCACTCATCCGCACAACTCCAGGTCGATCACAGAGGACGCGTCAATGAACGAGCATGCATGCGGCGAGAGACGAAATGACGGTCGACCTTCCACAGGGCGACCGCGTGATGGCGGGTGGCGCCCCGCTCCGAAATTCTTGCGGGTGGCCGGCTTGACCGTATCCCTGGCGGGCCTCGCCGGTTGCCAGAGTGCGTCTCTCAGCGAAACCGGTTCGCTGTCCTCCTACAAGGATTTCGTAGCAAGCGACGGGATGGTGACCAAGACCAAGTATCGGGTGGATGCCGCTTCGACCAAGACGGTCAAGACCGTGCATCTGATCCCGACGACCTTTGCCTCCAATGCCGATGTCGGCACCCTCGGCGACCCCCAGAAGAAGCTGGTGGCGACGGCGATCGACCGCTCGCTGTGCGAGGCGCTAAGCGCGCATTTCGATGTCGTTCCGGTGTCGAAGCCGGCGGATATGGCGGTGCGTTCCGTTGTAACGAAGGTGAAAGCCACCAACGCCGTCGTTGCCGGCGTGTCGAGTGTCGCTTCGAAAGTCTCGCCTGTCCCGGTTCCGCGCCTTCCGATCGGTCTCGGCAATCTATCGGTCGAAGCCGAGGCCTTCGATGCCAGAGGCAAACAGATCGCGGGTCTGACCTGGGCGCGGGGGGCAAACATCGTCACCAGCGGTTCGCGCGCGTCGACTGCCGCCGACGCCTTCGAGCTTGCCGGAGACTTTTCCGACGATTTCAGCGCGATGCTGGCAAAGTCGAACGATCCGATGAAGTCCGACTTCGAGCTGCCGTCGATGAAGAACGTCTCGAATAGCGTGTCCTATGCGGTTACCGGCAAATCGACCGATCCCGATTGCGCGGTTTTCGGGCGTGGCTCGGGGGTCACGGGCATTGTCGGCGGCGCGCTGGGCTTGCCGCCGGAATGGACCGAGAAGAAGCGCAACTGAGGAGACGCTTCAAGGATCGATGCCGCGGCTGCCTTCCCAGGTTCGGGAAGGCAGTGGGCATGCATCAATATTGCCTGACGCCGCCCAAAGACTGCAGCAGCGAGCGATAGGCCCAGGTGTCTTCGCCGCCGCGATCGCGAATCTCGACCAGTTGCACGCGGGCATCCTCTACCTGACCCTGTTCGATCAGGGCCTGGCCCATGTAGGAGCGGGCGAGGATATAGTTCTCGTCGGCTTGGAGCGCGCGCTTGTAATACTGCATGCCGAGCTCCATGCGCCCGGCCTTGCGGTTGGCATAGCCGAGATAGTTCAGCACGCGGGCGCTCTTCTGATCCTTGACGGCACCGAGGACCTTGATGGAGTTCTCGTATTGGCCGGCATAGGCAAGCTCGCGGGCGGCCTGGAAGAGGATGTCGTCGCTAAGATCGCTCTTCTTGGCATTGACGCAGGCGTTCTTCTTGGCATCCCAGATCTTGCCGTTGGTGCATTCGCTGCTCGTCTTGGTTTTCTTCGGCGGTTCGCTGGTATCCTCGCCGGCGGCCATGGCGGTCTGCCCTGCAAAAACGGCCGCGCTGGCGGCAAACAGGGCGCATAGAATGGTCTTGCGGTTCATCATGCCTATCTCCCAACATATGCAATGGCGCCGAGCACACCATTCACGGCGCAGAGGATAGATCGCTCTGCCGGTCGTGGGAACCCGAACGGGAGTGTGACGCACGAATAGGGGCATTTATTCGCCCGGCGATGGGATTTCGGCGAAAAGTCGGGCGAGCGGGCCTAGAAGCGGGTGGTTTCGACCAATGTGGCACCGGTCGCATCGGCGTTGAGCGCGTAGCGCTCGCGGGTGAGGAACCAGTTGCCGGCCTCGCCGGCAATCGTGAACAGATTGTAGGCAGCCTGTGGCTTGTGTCCGCCCGGCCCCTGCGACGCCGACGAGATGCCGACGACCGGCACCGGGCCATTCGGGCCCTGCAGCGAGTAGACCGTATTGAGGTGAGTGTGGCCGTGGATCACCAGCTCGGCGCCGCCCGACGAGATCGTTGCCGCAAACCGGCGGATGCCGAGCATGCGCTTGTGCAGCGAGGCGGCGCCGCGGATCGGCGGATGGTGGATCATCACCACGCGGAAAAGACCGGCGTCAGCGGCCTGGCGAAGCAGGTTGACGGTGGCGCGCGCCTGCCGCTGGCCGAAATAGCCGCTGGCGGCAAAGGGCGGCGTCGCGACCGCAGTCGAGCAACCGATCAGCGCCACCGGGCCGCGCACCCGCAGATAGGGGAAGCAGCGATGGCCCTCATGCCACTCGGCCGGTGCGCCATCCGCCCGCATAAAGGGATACCAGGCGCGCGTCGTCTTCTCGTAGGCGCCGGGCACATAGGCATCGTGATTGCCCGGGACGATCGAGATGTTGGCCGGGTCGCCAGCATCCTCGAGCCAATCGGTCACCGTTGCGATCTCTCGCGACGAGGCGAGGTTCACCAGATCTCCGGTGATCGCCATATGGTCGGGATCGCGCTTCTCGATATCGGCCATCAGGCAGTCGAGCGTGCCCGTGAACAGGTGCCGGCTGCGGTTCCGGTGCCAGTTGACGAAGCCGGTGATGCGCTTGGAGGCAAGTTCCCTCAAGGAGAGATCGGGCAGGGGGCCGAGATGGATATCGGAGATATGGGCAAGTTTGAACATCGTCCCCGTCTAGCGCATATTCCGGTTGAGGGGAATCATGTCGCCGGATTAATCCGGTCTGACAGTCAATGCGGAAGGATAGGCATCTGAAGCAGGAGCGGCCACCGGAGATGCGACGCTGGTATCTCCGCGTCCTGATGCGCCTGGTGCACGGCTATTACGCGTTGTCGCGCGGCATGACGATCGGCGTGCGTGCCGCCTGCTTCGACGTTGAAGGGCGCGTCTTCCTGGTGCGGCATTCCTACCTGCCCGGCTGGCATTTGCCGGGTGGCGGGCTCGACCGCGACGAGACCGCGCTCGAAGGGTTGCTGCGGGAGTTGCGCGAGGAGGGCAATCTGGAAACGACCGCCCCGCCGACACTGGTACAGGTCTATTACAACAGGCGCACGAGTCGGCGCGATCACGTGGTCTTCTACCGTTGCGACGGCGTGCGCCAGACCTTGCCGAAGGTGCCGGATCTGGAGATCGCCGCGAGCGGTTTCTTCGCGCTTGATGCGCTGCCTGACGATACGACGCCGGCAACGCGCCGCCGGCTTGGCGAGCTTGCGGGCAGCACGGCTTTCGACAGCTACTGGTAGGGCCGGCCGCACGCGTGAACGCGCGGCGGCGGCTTGGGGCTTTTGTTTTTGCGCATGTCGTGATCGCAAAACCGCTACACACTTTTGTGCGACATGCGTTAGGCGGCCTGCCGCCCATGCGGCGCATCCAGATCGAGGATCGGGCCGACGGGTACGACGCCGGTCGGATTGATCATCGTGTGGCTGCGGTAATAGTGTTCCTTGATGTGGTTCATGTTGACCGTCTCGGCCACCCCGGGCACCTGGTAAAGGTCACGCAGATAACCCTGCAGGTTCCTGTAATCGGCGATCCGGCGGATGTTGCACTTGAAGTGACCGACATAAACGGGGTCGAAGCGCACCAGCGTCGTGAACAGCCGCCAGTCGGCCTCGGTGAGCCTGCTGCCGGTCAGGTAGCGTCGGGTGGCAAGCCGCTCCTCCAGTTCGTCGAGCATGTCGAACAATGGGGTGACGCCTTCCTCGTAAGCTTCCTGGCTCGTGGCGAAACCGGCCTTGTAGACGCCGTTGTTGACCGCGCCATAGATGCGGGTGTTCAGCTCGTCGATTTCGCCTCGCAACTCCTCCGGGTAGAAATCGTCGTTCGAACCGGTCAATGCGTCGAAGGCCGAGTTGAACATGCGGATGATTTCAGCGGATTCGTTCGAGACGATCGTGTTCTTCTGCTTGTCCCACAAGACGGGCACGGTCACCCGGCCGGAATAGGTTGGGTCGGCGCGGGCGTAGACCTGCCAGAGGGCGTGGAAGCCGTAGAGGTGGTCGACGGTGCCGCCATCCTTGCCCTTGAACTCCCAGCCCTTCGTCAGCATCAGCGGATCGACGATCGAGACCGAAATCAGGTCTTCGAGCTTCTTCAGCTTGCGGAAGATCAGCGTGCGGTGCGCCCAGGGGCAGGCAAGCGAGACGTAGAGATGATAGCGCCCGGCCTCGGCCTTGAAGCCGCCCTCGCCGGATGGGCCCGCCGACCCGTCGGCGGTGATCCAGTTACGGAACTGCGATTCGCTGCGCTTGAAATGGCCTTTCGTCGCCGCCGTGTCATACCAGACGTCCTGCCAGACGCCGTCTACAAGCCTGCCCATGGGCGATCTCCTTTGTCGTTTCGTCGTTCATAGATAGCGTCTTTGCCGGTCTTCGATAGGTATCGATTTCTGAACAGTGCGTTTTGGGCTTTGACATCGGGCAATTTTCTGGTATCGGCGATTTCAGAAAATTTCTCTGTGTCCGGAACGAACCGTACTCATGACCTTCTCGGGAAACCTGCGACGACGCTGATGCTGCCAACGCCCTCTTCGGGTGAAGCCATCCCCATGTCCGTTCGTATGCCTGGTTCCTGATCCCATGAAAAAGCACGACCTCGTCTACCTGACCGAAGACTCGTCCCATGACGCAGCCATTGAAATCATCAACGAAGAAGCCTTTGGCCCCGGCCGGTTTGCCCGGGCGGCTGCACGCATCCGCGAGCAGGGGCCGCATGATCGGTCGCTGTCCTTCATCTGCGCCGACAATGGCGAGACGATCGCCTCGGTCAGGATGACGCCTGTGATGGCCGGTTCGATCAAGGGCCACCTGCTTGGACCGCTTGCCGTCAGGCCGTCGCACAAGAACATGGGCATCGGCCGGGAACTCGTGCGCATCGCCGTCGAGGCGGCACGGCGGAAGGGGTCGCAGGCCGTCATCCTCGTCGGCGATCCGCCCTATTATCAGCCGCTCGGCTTTGAAAAGGTCCGTTACGCCGCACTGGAATTTCCGGGCCCGGTCGATCCGGCACGGGTGCTGGTGGTGCCGATGGCTGAAGGCGTTCACGCCGGCCTTGCCGGCGTCATCGGCTGGCGGGACGACGCGGCCGCCCATGACGCGGCCGAGTTGGCCGATATCGAACTGGCGCTTGCCGTTTGATGGCCTTCGGGCCTTACTGCGAAACCAGCAGCTTTTTCAGGAAGACGCGGCTGCGGCCCGGTGGAAAGTCGGGCAACTCGCCGAAGGTCTCATAGCCCTGGCGCTTGTAGGCGCGCAGCGCCTGCGGGTTGAACGTGTCGATCCAGGCGCCGTGGCAGCCGCGACGAATGGCCTCTTCCTCGGCCGCCGTCAGCAGCTTGCCCGCAAGGCCCTGTCCGCGCAGGTCTTCCGGTAGCCACAGCCATTGCACGAACAACCAGCCCCAGGCGGTGTAGCCGCTGAGGCCGCCGCGTTTGCCCGCCGCATCGGGTCCACCGACGAGCACTGCCAGCGGCCGCCGCTCGGATGGGCCGACATCGGCGGCGTTGAACGCCGTCAGCCCGTTGCCGATCGCCTCGAGTGCTTCGGCCGGCGGTGCGTCGGTGATCTCGAACATCACTGCTCCTCCTTTGCCAGCCGTTTGGCTATCGGCTCGAATTCCGGTGTCGCCGTGCGCTTGACCGGATCCGGCGTGCCGGCGTCGATCGCGTCCCAGTATTTCCAGTGGACCTTCTTCGATCCCAGTTCGTAGTCCATGCCGTCCCAGCTGTCTTCGCGGAAGCTGTAGAAGGCCCAGTGCAGGCTGTCCTTGTCGAGCGTCGTCAGCACGTCTTCGAGGTAAGCCTTGCAGCCGGTCCAGCGGCGCATGCAGCCGAACTCGCCGGCAACGACGCGATTGAGCGGTATGCCCTTGTCTTTCGCCCATTGCACCGGTTGGTCGAGATAGGATGCGACCCGCGCCTTGTCCCAGTCCTCATCGCCTTCGCCGAAGGGCACCTTGCCGGGATAGGTATAGGGCTTCTCGCGCTTCATGTTGGGTGCGCTCGTCGCGGCGTAGGGCTCATACATGTGGAAGCTGTAGACCACCTTCTGGTCGCTGAGGCCCGACGGCCAATAGGTGAAGCCGTCGGCTGCCGCGTACCATCCGGCGTCGGCCATGATCGGGGTGGCCGGATCGACCTCGCGGATTGCGGCGATGACCGTTTCGTAGAAGGCCACGAGGTCGGATGCGCTGCCTTTCTTGCCGGCATACCAGTCGAGCATCGCCTTCCTGTCGGCATGCTCGGCAAGGCCGTTTTGCTTTTCAGGCGCCGGTTCGTTGATGATGTTGTAGGCGGCAACGCCAGGATGATCCCTAAGTTCGCGCGCGAGATCGCGCCAGAAGCTTGCGGCCTCAGCCCACCAGGCCTTGTCTTGCCAGATGCGCCCATCGAACTTGTTGCCGTTGTTCTGCGACCAGCGCATGCCGGGCAGCGACAGGGGAGTGATGACGACCTTCAACCCGGCCTTGTCGGCCCGGTCGAGCGTTTCCTTCAGCATCTTAAGGTCGGCCGCAGGAATGCCCTCGTATTTGTCGGCATCGCCGATCAGATAATCGCGCTTGGCCGGCTTCCACTTGTCGTAGGAGAGCCGGACCCAAGTGGCGCCGTAACCGGACAGCGCCTTGAAATAGGCCTCGTCCGGCGGCAGCCGGTTGAAGCTGTTGCCGCCGTGCTGCGGCTTGTCCCAGATGCCGATGAGATCGGCCGCATGAGCGGGCCCGGTGACGACAGAACCGGCTACGGTGAGAGCGAGGAGGGAGGAGACGATCAAACGCATGTACAGGGCTCCTAAAAACTATCCCTGCGATTTCGACAGTCATTGTGGCCTAAATCAGGAACGGCGCATGCTGAAGACGTCGAGCCGGCTTTCACCCACATCGTTTTCGTCGAGCTGCCAGCCGCCGCGTTGATAGAATGCTCGCTTCTCCGGCAAGGAGCAGAGATGCACGCTCTCGACGCCGGTGGCCAAAGCCGCGTCCGCGGCATGGCGAACGATGCTCGCGCCGATGCCGAGTCCACGAAAGGTCGGCTCTACCCAGACCGCCGCGACCCAGGGACGAAGTGCCGGCCGCTCGTCGAGATCGGATTCGATTACCGATGCGGTGCCGATGAAGGTCGCGCCGCGATGGGCGACGATGGCAAACGGGATGTGGTGGTCGCCAAGGCTTCCGGCAACCAGTTCGGCGATATGGCCAAGCGGAAAGCCACGCGGCTCCCACCAGGCCCGCCAGACACGGTCGGCGATATCATCGGCGAAATAGGGCACATCGCGCAGGTTGCTGATGGCGACGCTCGGATCGGTCATCGACCCTCGCGGTACCAGGTCGCCGATATCAGGAAGAGCAGGACGGCAAGGCCGAAGAGACCGGTAAACAGCGACAGCGAGTTGATGCCCCTGAGCACGGTTTCATCCGTCATGCGCAGCGACAGCCGCTGGTCGTCGGCGACACGGACGGCGCCGCGCACCGGCAGGATCGATGGCAGGTCGATGGCGCCATCGGCACTTGCCAGCCGGCGCACAAGCCCCTTGGTCTTGTCAGCCCAGGGGCGCAGCTTGTCCTCGGTCGAGATCGCCGCCCTGAACTCCGGTGCGTCGACATTGCCGACATGCACAAGCGTCGTCAGTTCGTCGTTGGCGACTTCGAACAGGCCGGTTTCCGTGGTCTTGATTTCGGCGCTGTAAAGACCCGGCTCGCGCTGGGCGAGCGTCAGCTCCTCGGTCTTGCCGGAGGGGTAGGTGAGGGTCGCATGGCCGGGGTCACCTTCGATGGTCTGACGGGTGATCTCCAGCGTGCGGCCGGCGGCACGCGCGGTCAGCGCTTCTTCTTCCAGCGCCGGCTCCTGCATCAGCCAATGGGCGGTGCGGCGATAGAGCGAGACGTGCGGACCGCCGCCCTCGAAACCGCGCGCCCAGAGCCAGCCCTGGTCGGACAGCAGCATGGCGACACGGCCCTTGCCGACGCGGTTCAGCACCAGCAGCGGCTTGCCGTCAGCCGCTTCCATCACGGTCTGACCGAGCGGCCTGTCGACGTCGACGGTGCGGAACCAGCGGCCCCACTGCGGCGGTTCGCTTGCCGCACCTTCGAGGCCACGGGTGACCGGATGCTTCTTTCCCTCGTCCGACAGGCGGGGGTAAAAGCCTTTTTCATTCATCACGCCGGTCGGGTTTGCCGGCAGCACGGCCGACAGGGGCGTTGCGGCAATGGAATCGTTGCCGGCATGTTCGGGACCGGCGGCGATCAGCAGCGCACCGCCGTTCTGAACATATTGCGCGATGTTGTCGTAGTAGAGGATCGGCAGGACGCCGCGGTGCTGGTAGCGATCGAAGATGATCAGGTCGAACTCGCTGATCTTGTCCACGAACAGTTCGCGCGTCGGAAAGGCGATCAGTGACAACTCGTTGATCGGGGTCCCGTCCTGCTTTTCCGGCGGGCGCAGAATGGTGAAGTGCACGAGATCGACGGCGGCATCAGATTTCAGCAGATTGCGCCAGGCGCGCTCGCCCGCATGCGGCTCGCCGGAGACGAGCAGCACGCGCAGGTTCTCGCGGATGCCGTCGAGCACATGGACGGCACGATTGTTGGTCTCGGTGACTTCACCGGGGACGCCGTTGACCGCGAATTCGAGAATGTTGTTGCCGCCGCGCGGCACGGTGAAGCTGAAGGGCACGTCAGTGCCGGGCTCGACCACTTCGGTTGCGATCTCGTTGCCGTTGAGGCGGATGGTCACCTGCGCGGTTCCGCCCGGTGCCGCACCGTCATCAACGACGCGGAAGGACAGCTTCTGCTGTTCGCCGACGATGCCGAAACGCGGCGCGCTGACGATCTCGATGCGGCGGTCGAACTCATCCGGCTTGCCGCTGATCAGCCCATGGATCGGCGCGTCGAAGCCGAGCTTCTGGTTGATATCGGGGACGTCGTGGATCTGGCCGTCGGTGATGAAGATCGCACCGCCGACCCGTGCCGGCGGCACATCGGCAAGCACGGAGGTCAAGGCGGAGAAGAGCCGCGTCGATGGCGCTTCGCTCTCTTCGCTGTCGGCAGCCTCGACGATGCGGGTCTCGATCTGCGGGAAGCGCGACAGCCGGTCCTTGAGATCGGCAAGCGCCTTGTCGGTCTGCTCGCGCCGGCCGGCATAGTCCTGGCTCTGGCTGCGGTCGACGACAACAGCGACGATGGTCGACAGCGGCTCGCGCTCCTCCTGGAAGAGGATCGGATTGGCCAGTGCCAGGCAGAAGGCGGCAAGGGCTGCGGCACGCACCCAGGCTCCGCGCACGCCGCGCCAGATGCCAAGCGCAGCCAGAATTGCGGCTGCAACGGCAAGCACCGCCAGATAGGGCCAGGGGATGAAAGGCGAGAAGTCGGCGGTCATCGATCGGCCCTCATTGTCCGAGCCGTTCGAGCAGGGCCGGCACGTGCACCTGGTCGGCCTTGTAGTTGCCGGTCAGCATATACATCATGATGTTGACGCCGGAACGGAAGGCGTATTCGCGCTGCATTTCGTCCGGCGGCACCGTCGGCAGCAGCGCGACGCCATTGGCGTCCACCGCCCAGGCGCCGGCAAAGTCGTTGCCGGTGATCATGATCGGCGTCACGCCGTCGCCCGAGCGCGCTGGGCGGTTGCTTGGCTCTTCGCGATTGTCGAGCTGCGCCTCGATCCAGAGCGGGCTGCCGGTATAACGGCCTGGGAAGTTCGCCAGCAGGTAAAAGGCCTTGGTCAGCACGTGGTCGGTAGGAACCGGCTCCAACGGCGGGATGTCGAGGTTGGCAAGGATCGCCTGCAGCCTCTCGGTGTTGGGGCTGGTGCCACCGGATGACGCGCCGAGCGAGGAGAACTGGTCGCGCGTGTCGAACAGCACCGTGCCGCCGGCGCGCATATAGGCGTCGATGCGGCTGACGGCCTGTGGGCTCGGCATCGGCGCCGAGGCGGAGACCGGCCAGTAGATGATCGGGTAGAACGAGAGCTCGTCCTTGGTGATATCGAGGCCGACGGGCGTGCCGGGCTCCAGCGTGGTGCGATAGGTGAGGAAGTCGGTGAGCCCCGTCAGCCCGCGCTCGGACAGGCGGTCGACTTCACTCTCACCGGTCACCACATAGGCCAGATGCGTGGTGTCGAGGCGCTCGAGAATGGCGGCGTCTTCCGGTCGGCTGTCATCGGCCAGACTATCCGGCGGCGAAACGAGAAAGGCGCTTGCCGCCAGCAACAGGACCGCGGTCATGGCCTTTGCTGCGCGCAGCCGCGAGAAGGCCCCGCCCATGAACAACACGATCAGCGCGTCGACGAGCAGCAGCAGCAGGGCCAGTGTGAACAACGCCGGCTTCAGCGACCAGCTCTCGGACCCGGCCAGTTGCTGGGCGGTGTGAGCGCCGGCGGCCGTCATGTCGATCGGCTGCAGCTCGGCATTGCGTGGCAGCAGGTTGAGCGCGGTGAAACCGTCTTCGGAGCCATAGAGACCCGGAGGGTTTTCCGGTGTGGCGACCGGCACCTTGCCGGGGATGACGTCGAGCGGCCGGGCGTTGCCGGTCTCGGCCACGAGCACGCCGTCGGCATTGAGCAGCCGATAGGGCGCGAGCGTCTGCTGTTGCGCCTTGCCCTCGTTGGCAACGCCGCCGCCGCGCGAAAGCTGGACGCTGCGGCGAAGCATTTCGACGAAATCGCCCGAGATCGGCAGGTTCGACCAGGTGGCCTCGGCGCTGACATGGAAAAGGATGATGCGACCGGCGCCGTGAGCTGAGGTCGTTACCAGCGGCGTGCCGTCGGCAAGGCTTGCCCAGGTGCGCTCGGCAAGATCGGAGGTCGGCTCGGCCAGCACCTGCCGCTTGACGAGAATGTCTGTCGGGCGTGCCATGCCGGCAAACGGGCTGTTTCCGGGGTAGTCGGCAAGCGGCTGCGGTTCGGACCAGGACAGCGCGCCGCCAAGCGCGCGTTCACCCTGGCGCAGCGTCACCGGCACGAGCGGATCGTCTGCGGGGGCAGCGGCAAGCCGCGGGCCGGCAAAGCGGATGAGCATGCCGCCATTATCGATCCACTTCGACAGCTTCGGATAAATCTCCTCCGGCAGCCGGCCGATATCGGCCATGATCAGTACGGACGGCTTCTGCTCCAACAGTTCCGGAATGGCGACGGCGAGATCCGTCTCGTGCGGTTCGACGAGATCCGCATAGGGGGTGAGCGCACGGTTGATGTAGTAGAGCGGCGATAGCAGCGGCTGCGACAGGTCGCGGGCCTCGCCGCTCAGCAGGGCGACGCGGCGACGGCGGAAGCCATCGTCGAGCAGATGCACGCTGCCGGCGGTCGCTGCATTCTCGATGCCGATGCGGGCAAAGTCGTTGCGCAGTTCGAAGGGCGCTTCGATGCTGCCCTTGGCAACGCCTTCGCCCGAGGCGAAGGCGATCTGTCCATCGGCGATCGCGCGCCCACGCGTATCGTAGGCGACGATCGGCAGGGTCAGCGCGCCGTCCTTGCGCAGGCGCGTTGCCGTCACCGACATGCCGGTCGAGCCGTTGCTGGTATCGGTCAGCGCTACGGTGCGGCTACCATCGGCCTCGACGACCCGCAGTTCGGCAGCTCCCACGTCAGCAAGCGCTGCCATCGTCTTCTGATCCGCAGCCTCGATGCCGTCGCTGACGAAGGCGAGCGTGCCGGGATTCGTGCCCTCAAATGCGGTTTTCAGCGCGGCTATCGCCTGGGCTCGGTCGACGGCAAGGGGAATGGGGGCGGCAGCGGCAAGCCTGTTGCGCGCGGTTGCTGCCGAGCCTGGCGTGGCGTCGTGCTGGCGATCACCGGTGAAGGCGATGGAGACTGCAAGGTCGCGCGCTTCCGCGTCGTCAATCAGCGTGCTCACGGCATCGACGCGCTGTTCCCAGTCGGTGGCGGTTGCCCAGCTGTTGTCGACGACGATCGCCAGCGGGCCGCCGGTAGCAAGTGTGTTCTGACGCGGGTTCACGACGGGATCGGCGATCGCGAGGATGACGGCGGCCGCCATCAGCATGCGCAGCAGGGTCAGCCACCACGGGCTTTTCGATGGGGTTTCCTCGCGCTTCAACACGGAGGCGAGAATGCGCAACGGCGGGAACACTTCGGCCGCCGGTTTCGGCGGCGTCATGCGCAACAGCCACCAGATCACCGGCAAAGCGATCAGGGCTGCCAAGAGTGCCGGATTGGCGAAGAGGAAGGGAAGGCCGGTCATAGCTGGCCTCCATGCGTAGCGCGTCCGGGCATGCCGGACAGATACATGTGGACGGCAACCAGCGCCTCGGAGGCGGGCCGATCGGTCCTGTGCGGCGTGAAGGTCCAGCCGAGATGGCGCAGCGTGACGCCGAGGCTTTCGCGGCGGGCGAGGTAGGCGCGCTGATAGTCCTCGCGCAGGACCTCGGCGCGGCCGGCCGTCAGTTTCTGGCCGGTTTCCGGGTCGCTGAATTCAGTCCGCCCGGCATAGGGGAAGACTTCCTCCGCCGGATCGGCAACCTCGACGACATGACCGCGCAGGCCGCGGCGGGCGAGCGGGCCCAGCCGCTCCATGATCCTGTCGGTCGGATCGAGAAAATCGCCGATCAAGACGAGATCGCTGGCGCTGCGGATCATCCCCGTCTCGGGCAGCCCTTCGGAGAGCGGGCTCAGCATGATCGCGGTTGCCAGCCGTTCGGCGGCGTTGCGGGCGGAGATCGGCTCCATCACGCCGGGGCATCCGATGCGTTCGCCGGAGCGGGCGAGGATTTCGGCGAGCGCCAGCATCAAGACCAGGGCCCGGCTTTCCTTTGACACCGAACCGAGCGTTGACTTGTACATCATCGACGGAGACAGGTCGGCCCAGAGCCAGATGGTGTGGGCCGCTTCCCATTCGCGGTCGCGCACATAGGTATGGTCGTCGCGGGCCGAACGGCGCCAGTCGATGCGCGACAGGCTTTCGCCGTCGCTATAGGGGCGAAACTGCCAGAAATTCTCGCCGATCCCGCGCTTGCGCCGCCCATGCCAGCCGGAGATCACCGTATTGGCGATGCGGCGGGCCTCGACCAGGCAGTCAGGAACGAGCATCGCGCGCTGCTGCGCACGGGAAAGAACCTCACCAGCGGGGGTACGCGCAACTATGTGCCCGATGGAGGCCATTCTTTATCCCTTGGCTTGCTTCACCAGCTCGGCGACGACATCGCGCACGGTCATGCCTTCGGCACGGGCAGCGAAGGTCAGCGCCATGCGGTGCTGGAGAACGGGCTCGGCGAGCGCCAGAATATCGTCGATCGACGGCGCCAGGCGACCGTCGTAGAGCGCACGGGCGCGGGCGCAGAGCATCAGCGCCTGTCCGGCGCGCGGACCCGGGCCCCAGGCGACGTTCTTGTCGGTGGCGGCATTGCCGTTGCCGGGGCGGGCGGAGCGCACGAGATCAAGGATGGCATCGACCACCTTCTCGCCGACCGGCATCTGCCGGATCAGGCTCTGGATCTGCTGCAGGCGGGCGGCGTCGATCACCGGCCGGGCCGAGGCCTCCGTGACGCCGGTGGTCTCAAGCAGGATCTGTCGTTCGGCGGCAAGCTCGGGATAACCGACGTCGACCTGCATCAGGAAGCGGTCGAGCTGGGCTTCCGGCAGGGGGTAGGTGCCTTCCTGCTCCAGCGGGTTCTGGGTGGCCAGCACGTGGAACGGCTGCGGCAGGTCCTTGCGGGCTCCGGCAACGGTGATGTGATACTCCTGCATCGCCTGCAGCAGCGCCGACTGCGTGCGCGGCGAGGCACGGTTGATTTCGTCGGCCATCAGCAGCTGCGTGAAGATCGGACCGGGGATGAAGCGGAAGGAGCGGTGGCCGGCGGCATCCTGGTCCATCACTTCCGAGCCGAGAATGTCCGATGGCATCAGGTCGGGCGTGAACTGCACGCGGCTGGAATCAAGGCCGAGAACGGTGCCGAGCGTCGCGACCAGCTTGGTTTTCGCAAGGCCGGGAACGCCGACGAGAAGGGCGTGGCCGCCGGACAAAACGGCAAGCAGCGTCTGCTCGACCACGTTCTCCTGACCGAAGATGACCTTGCCGACTTCGGCCCGCACGAGCGCGATCTCCGCGAGCGCGTTTTCCGCCGCGGCAACGATCGCCCTTTCGTCGGTCGCTTCCGTGGCGCCCTTCATCACACTCATGGTCGTACTCCCCGGTCGCCCGTTGTTGAACCGAATCGCCCTGCGGGGGATTTTCAGTTGCCTTATTCCAATTTAGACCCTGGCTGACGGCTGACAAGTCGCCGCAGACGCACTATCTCGTGACAGCATACACGCCGCATCTCGCGACGGCATACACGCCTCCGGTGCAAAATCGGGGCCAATCGGGACGGAACGATGGCAGAAGCCGAAATTCAGCGAACCGGGGACGCGGCCGGACTGGCGGCCCTGATCGCGCGTGCGGCCGGCCAGACGGGCGACCGCAAGCGTGGCCTGCCGCCGGTGGAGCGCTGGAATCCGCCGTTCTGCGGCGATATCGACATGGAAATCCGCGCCGACGGCACCTGGTTCTATCTGGGCACGCCGATCGGCCGGCAGCCACTGGTGCGGCTGTTCTCCACAGTTTTGCGCAAGGACGAGGATGGCGTCACCTATCTGGTGACGCCTGTGGAAAAGGTGGCGATCCGCATCGTCGACGCGCCCTTCGTTGCCGTCGAAATGAGCGTGACGCAGGCGGACGGCGTGCAGGTGCTGACCTTTCGCACCAATGTCGGT
Organism: Ensifer sp. Root127; assembly: GCF_001425225.1. Classification (NCBI taxonomy): domain Bacteria; kingdom Pseudomonadati; phylum Pseudomonadota; class Alphaproteobacteria; order Hyphomicrobiales; family Rhizobiaceae; genus Ensifer; species Ensifer sp. Root127. Next base: position 59,153 of record NZ_LMDX01000002.1, on the reverse strand, counting down.
GACGTTGTCGAGGCCGGGCCGGAGCATGCCCTGCGTTTTGTCATTCATGGCGAGAACCGCGAACTGAAGCCGTACCTGCACGTGCGCGGCCGGCTCGAGGCGCTGGTTTCCCGGCCCGTCATGTACGATCTCGTCGAACTCGGCGAGACCGTGGTGGTCGACGGCGTCGAGATGTTCTGCGTGCGCTCGGGTGGGTCCATCTTCCCGATCATGAAGGCTGCCGAACTGGAAGCGCTGTCGCGATGAACCGGCATCCCTATTCTGCCGACGAATTTCGCCGCCGGGCCCTGACCCAGATGGGCGGGCCAGTGGAAAGCGCGTGGCGGGAACACGGAGATTTCCTGCTCAATCCCAGTATCGTGCCGCATCTTGAAACCCTGCATCTGAAGGATGCGGCCGTGCTGGTGCCGGTGGTCGACGACGGCGAGGATGCGCATGTCATCTTCACCCAGCGGACCGCAAGCCTGCGCAAGCATTCCGGCCAGGTGGCGTTTCCCGGCGGCGCGGTCGACCCGGAGGACCGCTCGATCGAGTCCGCCGCCCTTCGCGAGGCGCAGGAGGAGATCGGTCTTGACCCGCGGTTCGTCGAGACGATCGGACGACTGCCGCACTATATGGCGTTGTCCGGTTTCAAAATCACGCCGGTTCTGGCGGTGGTGCAGCCCGGCTTCGAGCTGGTGCCCAACCCCGACGAGGTCGAAAGCGTCTTCGAAGTGCCGCTGTCCTTCCTCATGAACCCCGGAAACCATGGGCGTGGAAGCGGCCACTGGCAGGGTGAAGACCGGCATTTCTATCGCATGCCCTATGGCGACAGGAATATCTGGGGTATCACCGCCGGCATCGTCCGAATGCTTTATGAAAGGCTTTATGCATGACCTCGGTTGCCGGTGAGAGCTGGTTTTCGGCTCCATCCCTTCGTCGCGTCTTCGATCTCCTGAATGTCGAGGGCGGGGAGGTGCGCGTCGTCGGCGGCGCCGTGCGCAACAGCCTGATGGGGGTGCCGGCCGGCGATGTCGACATGGCCACCACCTGGCATCCAGACGAGGTCGTTGCCCGCGCCAAGGCAGCCGACATCAAGGTGGTACCGACAGGCATCGACCACGGCACGGTGACGCTCGTCATCGACGGTACGCCCTATGAGGTGACGACACTGCGCCGTGATGTCGCGACCGATGGGCGCCGCGCTGAAGTTGCGTTCGGAACCGACTGGAAGGTGGATGCCGAGCGCCGCGACTTCACCATCAACGCGCTCTACGCGGACCATGAGGGCGAGGTCGTGGACGACGTCGGCGGCCTTGCCGATATTAAGACCCGCACTTTGCGCTTCATCGGCAATGCTGCCGAGCGGGTGGCCGAGGATTATCTTCGCATCCTGCGCTTCTTCCGCTTCTTCGCCCATTACGGCAACGGTCGCCCCGATGCCGATGGCCTGAGGGCCTGCGCCCAGGCGCGTTCCAAGCTGTCGACACTTTCGGCAGAGCGGGTTTGGGCCGAGACGAAGAAGCTGCTTTCAGCCGAGGACCCCGGCCGGGCGCTGCTCTGGATGCGCCAGGCGGGCGTGTTGACCGAAATCCTGCCCGAGACCGAGAAATGGGGCATCGACGCCATTCCGGAACTGGTTGCTGCCGAGAAGGCCTTTTCTTGGGCACCGGATCCACTGCTGCGCCTTGCGGCAATCGTGCCGCCGGATGAAGAGCGGCTCGAAGCCATGGCCGCGCGGCTGCGCCTGTCGAAGGCCGAGGCCGGCTATTTCGCGCGCTGGGCCAACGCGCCAGCGCTACCGGCAAAGACCGTGGATGCGGCACTCGATCGGTTGCTCTATCGCCACGGTGCCGAGGGGATTTCCGTCCGGCTTCGCCTCGCGCTCGCCTCGGCCAGACGCAAGTCCGAAAACGATCCGGCCTTGCTTGCCGAGACGGCGGCGTTCCAGCGCCTCTTGACGCGCACCGAGGCATGGAAGCGCCCGAGCTTCCCGCTGACGGGCGCCGATGTTCTGAAGGCCGGCATCCCTGCCGGGCCTCGCGTCGGCCAGATCCTCGGTGAGCTGGAGACCCTGTGGGTAGACCGCAATTTCAGTGTCGACCGGGCAAACCTTGTCGCCCGCCTCGAGGCGATGGTGCCGCGCGCGTAAAGCGCGTGGCGCGCGACCATGTCAGAAGTAGATGACCGATCTTTCCTGGCACCAACTGCCGGTATTGAGCAAGCTGTGGGCTCGTAGAGCGAGGGAGCCGAGAGGCTGTTACTTGGTCGGCCTCACCAGCGAGACGACCCGTGGCTTCGATGGGGCGTCCAGCCATTCGATCCATTTGTCCCTTTCCTCGAGCGTGTCGAAGAACCGCCAGAGCTTGTACTCTTCGTCGGTGGTCTGCAGCATCTCCCCGATGGATACGAGCTCCAGAGGCAGCATTACCTCGTTGCCGTCGAAGCGAATGAAGTAAATCCCTTCGGCAGCGAGGCGAATAACTTGACCCGTGCCGTAACTTCCATCGGGATCGTCGACCGTGAAGTACATGCCGGTCAAAGTGTCAAAAACTTTGTCGTTCATAGGTTCCGAATGCCAGTTAAAAAGAATGAGGGCATGAGACGTTGGCGCAGCTCACCGGTAAACGCAAGAGATCGCCATACAGGTAAGGACAACAGGCCACGTGCTATAGAGCGTGAGCACCGCGCGGGTCAAATCTTCCTTCGCGTCATTGCCATAGCATAGGGATCGGCGAATGCGGTGCCGTGTGCCTCAGATCCACACCTGGATGACGGTCTCGGTCAACTCGGTCTGAAAATCCAGATCGGGCGGTTTGACGGACTTGGTCCCTCGCACCGGTTCGATGCGACGCACCATCATTCGGTGTCAGGGCAAACGGCACGCGTCGCGGGCGTTGTCATTGCAAGACCCGCGCGCGTTCGGAGTAGATGTAGTTTCGTCAGGCCGCCTTGGTTTCTTCGACGATGCGGGCCTTGATGTTGTCGATCATGTTTTCCCGGATCATAGTTTCACCGTGGGCCTGGCGCATGTGTTCCACCACGCGGCGGACGATTTCGGCGTCGTTATCGGCGCGGGTGTGCCATTCGCACCCCGGGACAAGAGAACCGCATTCAAACAGGCGCATGATGTTCCTCCTTCCGATGTGGGCTCAACGTGAGGCATGCGGCGCGCGTATCTCCTCCGCGTGCCATGGGCCTCAGCGTAGCATCAACCCCCGGCACGACCAAATTGTTCCAGCCATCCGTGCGGCAGAAACCGTTATAGACATGCGGGTCGATGGTGTTATGGGTTTGCGGTAACAAGAGACACAAAGGCCTTCTTTGCCCATGACCACTACCGTTCAATCGGAACTGATCGCCGCCATCCGCAACATTCCGGACTATCCGAAGCCGGGCGTCATGTTCCGCGATATCACCACCCTGCTCGGCAATCCCAGGGCGTTCCGCCGTGCGATCGACGAACTGGTGCACCCCTATGCCGGTACCAAGATCGACAAGATCGCCGGCATCGAGGCGCGCGGCTTCATTCTTGGCGGCGCGATCGCCCACCAGCTTTCCTCCGGCTTCGTGCCGATCCGCAAGAAGGGCAAGCTGCCGCACGACACGGTGCGCATCGCCTATAGCCTCGAATACGGCGTCGACGAGATGGAGATGCACAAGGACGCGATCAGCCCGGGGGAGAAGGTCATTCTGGTCGACGACCTGATCGCGACCGGCGGCACAGCGGAAGCGGCCGTCAAGCTGTTGAAGCAGATGGGCGCCGATATCGTCGCGGCCTGTTTCGTCATCGACCTGCCGGAACTCGGTGGCCGCAAGAGACTCGAGGCGCTCGGCGTCAATGTCCGCACGCTGATCGAATTCGAAGGTCACTGACACCGCTCAGGCGCGGTTGATCGTCGGCAGCATCAGTTGCACCTCGCGCTGCGTTGCCGGCGTCAGTGTTTCCACCTCTTTCCGCCAGAAGGCGTCGGCTTCCGGCGGTTCGTCTTCCCAGCTTCTGATCGAGGTTTCGTTATCGTCGATGGCCACGCGCCGGTGGCCGCCGAGGCGAAGATATTCCTCCGCCAGTTCGCGAACATGGGTCTTTTCCATCGATAGCCCTCCGTTCCTTTCTGTCGAAGTTCCCACGCGTGCTGGCCTTTCGGCCACTGGCGCGGAACTCTGAAGGTCCGAACGGATTTTACGCCCAAATCGTTCCTGATTTAAGGAATAACGGGGACGCGCGTCGTTTGGACGGGCGACGGTCGCTCAACAGAGCGTTTCCGGGCTAACCGGAGTTACGGAAACGCTCTATCTCTTTATTTCCAAGCATTTCTTGACTGAAAGCCTCTTGGCGTTTTTCCTGGAGATGCCCTGGCTAAACGAACTCGATGACCTTGCTTTCGAAACGGATGACCGCCTCGCCGTGCTGGTTTTCGCCTTCGCAGAGGATCGTGTTGATCCGCCAGCCCGGCCGCGAAGCGAGCGTGCGGCTTTCGAGGAACGTGACGGCATAGGTCACGGTATCGCCGGCATAGACCGGCTTCAGCCATTTCAGATCCCGGAAGCCGGGCGAGGGGCCGAGCCGCGGCGCGTGCAGGCCTTCGGCCGCAAGCCGCCGCTGTTCGTCCTTCCAGAACCGGACGAAACACTGCATCCATCCGGCCGCGGTGTGCCAGCCGGAGGCGCACAGACCGCCAAACAGCGAATGCCGAGCCTCTTCCGCGTCGAGGTGGAACGGTTGCGGATCGAAGTCACGGGCGAAGCGGACGATATCCTCGGCGGTAAAGGCCAGGGTGCCGATGACGGTCCTGCGACCGGTGGCGTAAAACTCCTCCATCGTCATCATGAATTCTGACCTTTGTCGCGGCAGCGGAAGAGCACGGAACATTCCGAAACCGCCACCGGTTCGCCGGTCTGGTTGACGATTTCGTTGCGGAACTTGACGATGCCGAGGCTCGGCTTGGACTTCGAGCGGCGCGCTTCGAGCACCTGGCTGAAGCCGGTCAGCACGTCGCCTGCTATCACCGGCTTCTTCCAGTCCATGAAATCGATGCCGGGAGAGCCTTGAGACGAAGACTGGCCCATGAAAGCGTCGAGCATCATGCGCATGCCGACGGCGCTGGTGTGCCAGCCGGAGGCCGAGAGCCCGCCAAGGATGCTGCGCTTGCCGGCTTCCTCGTCGAGATGCATCGGCTGCGGGTCGAATTCACGGGCAAAGGCGATCATGTCCGCAGGCTTCATTTCGACCGGCTTGTAGTCGAAGCGTCGCCCTTCGGAAAAATCCTCGAAATACAGCATGCTGAGTTGTCCCGTCTGATTTGCTGACGCTTTACGTACTGCATAATTTCTCAAACCGGAATCGATTTAAGCGGGAAATTAAGCAGTGGCTTTCAAACGTTAGAGCGTGCCTCATTCGTCATCTCTGACCTGTGGCGCTCTCGTGTCGGTTGATCGTAGAATTTCCAGGTTGCGCATGCCGATTGTTCATGCAACCACCATGATTCATGGGTGTATCGACCGGCTTTTGATTGAGGAATGCTCGTGACCGAACTGAACAGGGCGCTCGCAGGCGCTGCCGAAAAAGGGATCATCTCTGCCCATCAGGTGAGCGATCTCGAAGCCTATCTCGCTGACCGTGGCATCAGCTTCGGGCCGGTGGCACCGGATGCTGCCGCCGACCGGGACGATGCGGCGTTCGATGCCCGCGCCGCCGAAGACAGCGAACAGCCGCGGTTCGTCAGGGGATTTCACGATATCCTGATCACGATCGGCGTCGTTGTCGTGCTGATCGGCCTCTGGGGCTTGGGCGGCCCATTCGTAACGCTGCCGGTCATTCTTGGGCTCGCGGAAATCCTGGTGCGGCGCCAGCGGCTGGCGCTGCCGTCGGTGGCGCTGACGGTTGCTCTCGTGCATTGGGTCGGGACGACGTCAATGTTGTTCGTGAGCGAGCATGATGATGCCTGGAAGCCGATGGTCTTTGCACTCGCCTATCTATCAGCGTTCCCGATCCCGCTTGGTCTGTTTTACTGGCGCTATCGCGTTCCGCTGGCGCTGGCCGGTCTGATGGTGTCGGTCGCACTCATCTGCGTGGTCGCGATCCTTCTTGCCTTCGAGAGGAGCTTGGGGATCGACCTCGCCAACGACGACCATTTCATGCTTCTCGCGCTCACCGTTCTTGTCGGAGCCCTGGGTCTCTTTGCGACCGCCATGCGCTACGACGTTTCCGATCCACAGCGTGTGACGGCGCGCTCCGATACGGCGTTCTGGCTGCATCTGGCCGCCGCGCCCGCATTGCTCTACTCGCTGATCGGTCTGGTCTTCGTGTCGAACGGCCGCGGCACGTGGTGGGACGGGCAGGCCGGGCTTGGCCAGGCGATTGCCGCCATTCTGATCGTTGCCCTGTTCATGCTGGTCGGATTGGTCATCGACCGCCGCGCCTTCGTCACTTCAGGGCTGTTGTCGCTCGGAGGCGCGATCTGGACGATGCTCAACCAGACCGGCGCGTCGCTTGACAACTACGTCTTCGTTGCCTTCGCGGCGGTCGGCGTCACCGTGCTTTTCATCGGCATTTTCTGGCAGAAGCTGCGGCGCATTGTCATGAACCTGTTGCCGGAAATGATTACGGCGCGGTTGCATGCCGCGCCGTAATATCGGGTAACGCGCGTTGCGATCTTTCAGATCGCTTTCTGCGCTTTAAGCTCTTGTTCTTTGCGCATGTCGTTATCGCAAAACCGCAGCACACTTTTGCGCGACATGCTTCAATGGCTGCGCGCGTGAAGCGCGCCTCATCTCATTGTCTTACGTGTTGAAGCGGAAGTGGATGACGTCGCCGTCCTGGACGACATATTCCTTGCCTTCGTCGCGGGCCTTGCCGGCTTCCTTGGCGCCGACTTCGCCGCCGAGCGCAATGTAATCGTCGAAGGCGATGGTGTTGGCACGGATGAAGCCGCGCTCGAAGTCGGTGTGGATGACGCCGGCGGCCTGCGGTGCCTTGGTGCCGCGCGGGATCGTCCAGGCGCGCGTTTCCTTCGGACCGACCGTGAAATAGGTGATGAGATCGAGCAGCTTGTAGCCGGCGCGGATCAGGCGGTCGAGACCAGCCTCCTCGAGACCGAGCGCGCTCAGGAACTCCTTGGCTTCCTCTTCCGGCAGCTGCGCCACTTCGGATTCGATCGCCGCCGAAATCACGACGCTTTCAGCGCCTTGGGTCTTTGCCATTTCGGCAACCGCGCGGGTGTGCTCGTTGCCGTCGACGGCATCGCTTTCCGCGACGTTGCAGACGTAAAGCACGGGATGGGCGGTCAGGAGATTGAGGCCCTGCAGAATGCGCAGTTCTTCGGCATCAAGCTTGGCAAGCAGCGTGCGCACCGGCTTGCCGTCCTGCAGCAGCTTCAGCGACGCGTCCATGATCGGCAGCTGTGCCACCGAATCCTTGTCCTTGCCGCCGGCGCGCTTGCGGGTCTGCTCGGTGCGGCGCTCCAGGCTGTCGAGGTCGGCGAGCATCAGCTCGGTCTCGATCGTCTCGGCATCGGCGACCGGGTTGATGCGGCCTTCGACGTGGGTGATGTCGTCATCTTCGAAGCAGCGCAGCACGTGCACCACCGCATCCACTTCGCGGATGTTGGCGAGGAACTGGTTGCCGAGGCCTTCACCCTTCGACGCGCCGCGCACCAGGCCGGCGATGTCGACGAAGGAGATGCGCGTCGGGATGATTTCCTTCGACTTGGCAATGTCGGCCAGCTTGCGCATGCGCGGATCGGGAACCGCGACTTCGCCGGTGTTCGGCTCGATCGTGCAGAACGGATAGTTGGCAGCCTGAGCCGCCGCCGTCTTGGTGAGTGCGTTGAAGAGGGTGGACTTGCCGACGTTCGGCAGCCCGACAATACCGCATTTAAAGCCCATGGCTAAAACCTGTCGTTCTCGAATTCGTTGGGCGTGGCTATGGGATAAAGGAGCCGAACGGTCAAGCCTTCGCGCGTTTCGGCGCGGTGAAGGAGCGGGCTTTTGCTTGATTGGCGGTGTCTGGCGTACGATATTGAGTGGCAGCGTCCTGGGGCCGGATGGCCAACCGCGACCGCCTTCCTGTCATCAACGGGTGGATTTCCGATGAGTGACGACGATCTTGCCGCAAAACCGAAGCTGAAGCCGAAACCGAAGCTGGAGCGGCCGAAGCTCTACAAGGTCATTCTCGTCAATGACGACTACACGCCGCGCGACTTCGTCGTCATGGTACTGAAGGCCGTGTTCCATATGAGCGAGGAGGCGGGCTACCGGGTGATGATGACGGCGCACAAAATGGGGGTTTCCGTCGTTGTCGTCTGCGTGCGCGATATCGCCGAGACCAAGGCAAAGGAGGCGACCGACCTCGCCAAGGATGCCGGCTTCCCGCTGATGTTCATGACCGAGCCGGAGGAGTGACGGTCAGGGGCGGCGGATCTGATAGCCGGTCTTGTCCTGCCGGAAGCCACAATTTTCGTAGAAACGCAGCGTCGCGGGATCCTTCGACCCCGTCAGCAGCATGACTTTGTAGCAGCCGGCGGCCCACGCATCGCCGATGGCATGCAGGATCAAAGCGCGGGCAAAGCCGCGCTTGCGAAAGGCGGCCGAAGTGACGACGTTTTCGATGAGAGCGTAGGGTGCGCCGCCCCGCGTCAGGTTCGGCACGACGACCGACGTGACCGATGCGGCGGCGACATCGCCGGCAAACCCGATGAAGACCGTCATGCCGGGTTGTGCAAGGATTGCCTGAAAGCGATCGGTGGCGAGGGTTGTGTCGAGCGAAGGGTCGTCCGGGTTCAGTTCGCCATAAAGCGCAAGAAGTCCCGGCAGATCGTCTGCCGATGCCGCACGGATCGCGAAGGGCAGGGGCGACACCTGTCAGTCGCCCTTGGGGCCGAACAGCTTCTTCAGCATGTCGGCCATCGGACCGCTCGTAGGCAGCTTCTTCGGCTGAGCCGAATTGCGCGCCTGATGGATATGGGATTGCGCGCCCTGCTTCTTTTGCGCCTGCGGCTTGTCCTCGTCCGGCTTGCCGCCGGTCGCAAGCGCGATCTTGTTCAGAAGCTGCGAGTCCTCACCGCGCACCAGCATGTCGGCATTGTCGGCGATGGCGTCGAGCAGCGGCACCAGCCAGGTCTGGTCGACCTTGGCGAAATCGCCGAGCACATGGGCGTGGACGAGGTCCTTGACGCCAGGATGGCCGATGCCGAGCCGCAGACGGCGATACTCCTTGCCGCAATGGGCGTCGATCGATTTGATGCCGTTGTGGCCGCCGTGGCCGCCGCCGACCTTGATGCGGGCTTTTGCCGCCGGCAGATCCAGCTCGTCATAGATGACGGTGATATCCTTCGGATGCAGCTTGTGGAAGCGCATGGCTTCGCCGACCGCCTCGCCGGAGAGGTTCATGAAGGTCTGCGGCTTCATCAGCAGAACCCGTTCGCCGCCGATTTCACCCTCGGCGATCTCGGACTTGAATTTCTTCGACCAGGAGGAAAAGTTATGGCGGCGATGGATGACGTCGACAGCCATGAAACCGATATTGTGGCGGTTTGAGGCATATTTCGAACCTGGATTGCCAAGTCCTGCAATGATCAGCATGTCGTTACGCTCCGTCGGGCTTTCCCCGCTTCACGAGCGCGAAACGCCATCAGAGTCAATCCTTATTTCGTTGCCTGTTCGCTTCCGCTCGGCCGAACGCCGTAACGATCGAAGATCGCATCCTGGGTGCCGTTGCCGATCAGGCGGTCGAGTTCGCGCTGCATCTTCTCGACCGTTTCCTTGTCCATGTCGCGATGGCAGGCGATGCCGTAATATTCTCCTTCCAGCATCAATGCCGCCTCGACGGGCTTGCCCTCGGCACGCATGCTTTCGAAGGTCTTCTCCGATGTCATCATCAGGTCGATGCGGCCGCCGATCAGTTTCTTCAGCGTCGAATCGAGATTGGTCGCATAGTCGATCTTCTCGAAGCCGTGTTCCGTGAGGTAGGTGGCGGAAAAATCTTCCCGCTGGGTGCCGATGGTGAACCGCTTTGCCGCATCGATCGAACCGGGGGCGATGTCAGATCCCTTGCGCCGGACCATGATCATGTGGTCGACGAGCAGCGGCTGCACCCACTGGAACAGCTTTTCGCGCTCGGTGTTGCGGCCGGTGGTGAAGACGCAATAGGACGCATCGGTTTCTGCCAGCATGTAGGCCCGCGCCCAGGGCAGGACTTCGATCGTATAGGGAAGCTTCAGCCCCTCCATGATCGCGGTTACCTGCTCGACCGAGGCGCCGCTTGCGCCGCTCGAAGTCGAGAAGTTGTAGGGCGGGTAGTCCTCGGTGACGAATTTGATCGTCTGTGCTTCGGCGGCGGTGGAAAGGCCGAGGAACAATGCCAGGATCAGCTCTTTCACGCCTTGCTCCTTCGCGCCAGTGTCTGGCCGTTATGCCTGGATGTTGGCCTTGACTTCGGAATCGCTCTCCAGCATGGCCAGCATCTTGCCGATCGGCATGGGGCGGCTGAAAAGATAACCCTGCCCACAATCCACACCAAGCTTGCGCAGGAGTTGCCACTGCTCCTTGGTCTCGATGCCTTCCGCGACCACGGTGCAGCCCATCTGGTGCGAGATCGTGCGGATGCCCTTGATCAGCATCCGGCTCTTGCGGCGGATATCGGCGGTGCCGGAGCTGAGCGAACGGGTGAAGGACTGGTCGACCTTGACGATGTCGACCGGGAAGCGGTTGAGGTAGCTCAGCGACGAGTAGCCCGTTCCGAAATCGTCGAGCGCGATCCGGCAGCCGAACTCGTTGAGCTGCTTCAGCACCGCGTGCACTTCCGGATTGTCGAGCATCAGCACCGCCTCGGTGATTTCGATGACGATCCGGTTCGGCGAAATATGGTGCTTGAGGAGCAGGGCCGCGAGCTTGTGCGGCAGCGTAAGCTCGAACTGCAGCGGCGAGAAGTTTACCGCGAGATAGGTGTTCTGCGTGCCGTCGAGGGCGGAGATATCAGCCAGATGCCGGATAGCCTTTTCGAGAATGCAATCGCCGATGCGGGCGATCGTTCCCGTTTCCTCGGCAATGCCGATGATCTTGCCCGGCGGCATCACGCCCTTTTCCGGGTGGTTGAGGCGCATCAAGGCCTCGAAGCCGGCGATCTGGCCGTCGCTGAGGCTGACGATCGGCTGCAGCCACGCCTCGAAGTGATCGTCCTTGAGGGCCGCTTCGATGCACTGTTCGATCTCGTGGCGCTCGCGCGCGGCATCGAGCATGCTGGCGTCGAAGACCTGCAGACCGTTCTTGCCGTCGCGTTTGCGCGCATACATCGCCATGTCGGCGTTGAGCAGCAGGTCCGAAGCATTCTCGGCGTGCTCGGGATAAACGGAGATGCCGACGCTGGCGCTGACGAAAAGTTCGTTGCCGGCAATCGGCATCGGCTCGCGCAGGGCACTGACGATGCGCTCGCCGATTTCAGACGCAAGAGTGGCGACGTCCTTATCCGATACCAGGATCGCGAACTCGTCACCGCCGAGGCGTGACATGACATCGTCAGGGCGCAGGGTTGCGCGGATCAGCTCGACCGTGTGGCGCAGAACCTCGTCGCCGGCGGCATGGCCGAAATTGTCGTTGATCCACTTGAAGCGGTCGAGGTCGATGAACAGGCAGCCGACCTGGATGCCGCAGGCATCGGCGGTGACGATCGCCTCGTCGAGTGCCGCCTCGAAGCCCTGGCGGTTGAGAAGGCCGGTGAGGTGATCGGTGATCGCCTGGGCATGGTTGCGGCTTTCGGCCTGCTTCAACGCGGTGACGTCGGTCATGACGGATAGCGACAGGTCGCCATCGCCGGCCGTTTCCGTCTCCAGGATCAGCACGGTCATGAACGCGCCGTCTGCTTTGCGGAAGGGGACTGTGACCTCGCAGATGTCGTGGTCGCCGACGGCAATCGCCTTGGCGTGGCTGCGGTACGTCTCGTGCCAGTGCGGGTCGATGAAATCGGTGAAATCCTCGCCGATCACCTGTTCGCGGTGATAGCCGGTTGCCAGCAGCCAGTAATCGCTGACGGCGCAGAGGCGGTTGTCGGTGTCGAGCGAGAACAGCATCGCCGGGGTCAGGTTGTAGATGTCGGTGGCGCGCTCATGCGCGCTCTTCAGCTCCATCGACTCACGCTCGAGCCGGTCCTGCATCTCGTTGAAATTGGCAGCCAGCGCGCCCATTTCGTCGTCCGAGGTCCAATCGACCCGGTGGCGCGAGCCCAGGCGCCGGGTCGCCTCTATGGCGGACGTCAAGCGCATCAGTGGGCGAATGACGGTGAAGCGGTTGCCGATGAGCGCGGCGGCAAAGACGGTGGCTACGGCAATCAGCAGGATGGCGAGGATAGCCAGCTCGTCCTTGCTGAACTGCGATAGCAGGCCGGGTGTCGGCGCGCGCACTTCGATGCTGCCGATTTCCTTGATGCCGTCGATCGAGTCGTAGGAAATGGGTGTTTTCAGGCTGCGGCTGTCGCTGTCGATGCCGAGGCCGCCGGAGGGCATCTGCGCGAGGATCGAGCCGGAGGTGTCGCGGATGGTGACAGCGACGATATCGGTGTCGTTCATCAGCGAGCGGGCGATGCGCTTGATGCCGTCGCTGTCGAAATCCCAGATCGGCTTGCCCAACGCTTCGGCGCTTGCGCCCATCAGAAGCTCGATGTTGTGCAGGCGCTCACGGGCGGCGCGTTCGCTGGAGATGCTGAGGAAGAGCACGAAGAGTGGGGCAACGAAAACCAGCATTGCACCGCAGACAATCGCAATAAATCGGTTCTCGACGGAATGCATCACTGGACGCATCCCCCAGGCGTTGCCACTCGTGTCATTTCGGATTCTCTTTAGACGCTTGCTTACAAATTTCCCCGGCGCAAGAACATCATCAAAACCTTAAATGTTGCTGAAATTGCTACGTGACAATTCGTGAGGAAGCCTGCTCGATTGCAGGACAGGGACAGCACGGCGGCAACCGGTGCGTTCAACGCAAAAGGCCCGCCTCGTTTGACGGGGCGGGCCTTTCAATGGGTACCGCAGGGTATCCGGCCGATGCCGGATCGCCGCTTCACCTCAAGGTGAATCAGGCTTCTGCTTCGCCTTCTTCTTCTTCCTTCAGACCGCCAGCCGGAGCAGCGATCGTGGCAACCGTGAAGTCGCGGTCGGTGATAACCGGGGTCGCGCCCTTCGGCAGCTTGATGTTGGAGATGTGGATCGCGTCGCCGACCTTGTGACCCGACAGGTCAACGGTCAGGAATTCCGGAATGTCGTCGGCAGCAACGGCCAGTTCGACTTCGTGGCGAACGATGTTGAGAACGCCGCCGGCCTTGAGGCCCGGGGACTTCTCTTCGTTGACGAAGTGAACCGGAACCTGAACGGTGACCTTGCTGTCCTTGGAGACGCGCAGGAAGTCAACGTGCATGGTGAAGTCGCGGACCGGATCCAGCTGGTAGTCCTTCGGCAGGACGCGGATCTTTTCGCCGTTGACGTCGATGACCGCAACGGTGGTCATGAAACCGCCGGCGTGGATCTTCATCGTCACGTCCTTGGTGGACAGCGCGATCGAAATGGGGGCCTGCTTGTCACCGTAGATGACAGCTGGGATAAGACCGTTGCGACGGAGTTCACGGGAGGACCCCTTACCAACCCGTTCGCGCGTCTCGGCCTTGAGCTCATAAGTTGCGTGGCTCATAGGTAGACCTTTCTATGTCTAATTCTGGAGAGTTCATCCGCAACGCGGAAAAACCGAAGCCGCATGGGCTTCATCCGCGTTGCCTCCAAGGGTGTCTACGCGGACGGGCGGTGCATAGACGAGATCACCCGCAAATGCAAGCTTTGCCGTGGTTTTAAAGCATGTGGCGCAGAGTGCACAGCGGTTTTGCGATAACGACTTGCGTGAAATCAAAGTGCGAAGGCGCGTCGCGCTCAGGCCTTTTTGCGCGTGAAGCGCGCCAGCGCCAGCATCAGGCCACCGGCGATCAGCCCCCAGAAGGCGCCCGAAACGCCGCCGAAGCTGACGCCGGAGGCGGTGACCAGGAAGGTGATTGCGGCCGCCTCGCGTGTCCTGGCGTCGGTGAAGGCCGCCATGGCGGAGCCGGCAAAGGCGCCGACAAGCGCAAGACCGGCGACTGCCTCGATCAGCACCGATGGTGCGAGGCTGACGAAGGTGGTGACCGCGCCGGCGAGCAGGCCGAAGATGACATAGAAGATGCCGGCATTGATCGTCGACCAGTAGCGTCGCGCCGGATCCGGATGGCTGTCGGCGCCGGCACCCATGGCCGCCGTGATCGCCGCAAGGTTGACCGCATGGCCGCCGAAGGGCGCGCTCAGCATCGAAAACAGGCCGGTCGTCGCGAACAGCGGGCCGGGGGTGGGGTTATAGTCATTGACCTTCATGACGGCGATGCCGGGAATGTTCTGCGACGCCATTGTAACGATGAACAGCGGCAGCGCGATGCTGATCATCGCAGGCGTCGTGAAGGCGGGCATCACGAATTCCGGCCGCGGCACCAGAGCCGAAGACAGCTCGGCCAGGGCATCAGCAGGCATTTCGACGCCAAAGGCGATCACCAGCACGAAGGCGAGCAGGGCGGCCGGCACCGCATAGAGCTTGTTGACGCTGCCGACGATCGCCCAGGCCAAGAGGATCGGCAGGCCGAACAGCGGATTGAAGCCGATCGCCTTGACCGGGGCAAAGCAAAGGCTGAGCAGGACGCCGGCCAGCATGGCATTTGCCAGTGTCGCCGGAATGGACGAGACCATGCGGCCGAGCGGCTTCCAGAGGCCGGCAATAACGATGAGCAGGCCGCAGACGAGGAAGGCACCGACCGCGGCGTTGAAGCCGCCCTCGACCATGCCGGAACTGGCGAGCAGCGCGGCACCAGGCGTCGACCAGGCGACGCTGACCGGCAGCCGGGTCACGGCACTGAGGATGACGGCGCATACGCCCATCGAGATCGACAGCGCCATCAGCCCGGATGCGGCCTGTGCTTCTGTCGCACCGACGCCGCCAAGGCCGTGAAGGACGACGGCGAAGGAGCTGGCGAAGCCGACAAAGGCGATCAAGAGACCCATGAAGAGGCTCTGGAGCGAGAAGTCACGAAGCATGGCTGGCAACCGGTTGTTGTGAATGAGTGTCGGATGATGCTCGAACTCGCGTATCATATTCCGCCGGCGTGTCGATACCGCCGGCGTGATGAACGCATCAAACGCGCTGATGCGGGCATGAAGGTGGACCTTCGTCTTGCTGGACCTCTCATCCAATCGATGCCTATAGTATGGCCAAAGCAGGCTCAGCCGTTTGGGAGATCGGGTGGGACTTGCGTTGCCGGACGTGGCTTGCAGGGAGGAAACCGATGCCTGCCGTCAGGGATCATACGGAATACGTCTATCAGGTTGCGCACCGGTCCTCGGCGGCTGCAAGCTCGCCGGTGGCCGCATCCTGGCGCCGCTGCATGACGCTCCATGGCCTGGCACCTGAGGATCGGCGCACACCGGTTCGACTTTCCGATAGCGAGTTCCGATTGGCGCGGCAGCGATCGGCCGAACTGATCGCCGAGGCGGGCGGCGAACTCGACCGGCTGTTTGCGACGGTCGGCAAGGCCGGCTGCTGCCTGCTTCTGACCGACGACAAGGGCGTGGCGCTGGAGCGGCGTGGTGCGGTCGGTGACGATGCGGATTTCCGCGATGTCGGACTGTGGTCAGGAACTATCTGGAGCGAGGCCAGCGTCGGCACCAACGGCATCGGCACGGCGATCGCCGACGAGCGCGCCGTCATTATCCAGCGTGATCAGCATTTCCTCAGCAGCAATATCGGGCTTAGCTGCACGACCGCGCCGATCCGCGATCACCTCGGCCGGCTGGCGGCGGCGATCGACATCTCCACCTGCCGCGATGATGCGTCGGAGATCACCGTCTCGCTTTTGTCACAGGCCGTGCGCGATGCGGCCGCGCGTATCGAGGCGGGGCTCTTCCGTCGAGCCTTTGCCGGATCGCGGATCGTGCTCGTGCCGATCGACCGGGCAGGGCCGGCACTTCTGGCTGTCGATCGCGACGACCTCGTCAAGGGCGCGACACGCGCGGCGCGGCAATGGCTCGGACTCGACGACAAACGCATCGCCTCGGGCATTCCGGCATCCGATCTTCTCAAGGAGGATCCGTCCGGCGACGGGAGCGAGCTTCCCGATGCCGAGCGGGCCGCGCTTCGGCGCGTGCTGTCGCGCGCCAATGGCAATGTGTCGATGGCAGCCGAACTGCTCGGCATCAGCCGCGCCACGCTTTATCGCAAGATGAAACGGCTTTCGGTTAACTGAACTTTTACCTCATCTGAGGCTGCCCCCTCATCCTAACCCTCTCCCCGCTGGCGGGGAGAAGGTCCCGGCAGGGGGATGAGGGGCGGAAGCGGCTCGAATCACTCATCAACGCGCCGCTTATTGCGCTGCAGCACGCTGACCTCAGCCCAGGTGTCTCACATCTGAAACAGATCGCGTCGCTGGCGATCGTGCCTCACTATCGAACACGCACGTTCGGCTTCACCTTCCTCTCACAGCTTTGGTTGCTGTTCACAGGGAGGAATGAACATGTTGCATCAGAAGATCGTCGA
Source organism: Ensifer sp. Root127 (assembly GCF_001425225.1). Classification (NCBI taxonomy): domain Bacteria; kingdom Pseudomonadati; phylum Pseudomonadota; class Alphaproteobacteria; order Hyphomicrobiales; family Rhizobiaceae; genus Ensifer; species Ensifer sp. Root127. Next base: position 42,590 of record NZ_LMDX01000002.1, on the reverse strand, counting down.
GAGCCCGTTCAAGCAGAAATACGGCAACTTCATCGGCGGTGAATGGCGCGAGCCGGTGGCCGGGCGCTATTTCGACAATACGACGCCGGTGACCGGCGGCGTGCTGTGCCAGGTCGCGCGCTCGGATGCGGCCGACATCGAGCTTGCGCTCGACGCTGCCCATGCCGTCCGCGAGAAGTGGGCGCGCACGTCGGCTGCGGAGCGGTCGAACATCCTGATGAAGATCGCCAGCCGCATGGAAGACAATCTGGAGCTTCTGGCGCGCGCCGAGACCTTCGACAACGGCAAGCCGATCCGCGAAACCATGGCCGCCGACATTCCGCTGGCGATCGATCATTTCCGCTATTTCGCCGCCTGCATCCGCGCCCAGGAAGGTTCTATCGGCGAGATCGACCACGACACGGTTGCCTATCATTTTCACGAGCCGCTCGGCGTCGTCGGCCAGATCATCCCCTGGAACTTCCCGATCCTGATGGCCGCATGGAAACTCGCGCCGGCGCTGGCCGCTGGCAATTGCGTGGTGCTGAAGCCGGCCGAGCAGACGCCGGCCTCGATCCTGGTCTGGGCAGACCTCGTCGGCGACCTGTTGCCGGCCGGCGTGCTCAACATCGTCAACGGTTTCGGTCTTGAAGCCGGCAAGCCGCTGGCCACCAGCCCGCGCATCGCCAAGATCGCCTTTACCGGCGAGACGACAACCGGGCGGCTGATCATGCAATATGCCAGCCAGAACCTCATTCCGGTCACGCTCGAGCTTGGCGGCAAGTCGCCGAACATCTTCTTCGCCGACGTGCTGGCCGAGGACGACGACTATTTCGACAAGGCGCTCGAAGGTTTCGCGATGTTCGCGCTCAACCAGGGCGAAGTCTGCACCTGCCCGAGCCGCGCCCTGGTCCAGGAAAGCATCTATGATCGCTTCATGGAGCGGGCGTTGAAGCGTGTCGAGGCGATCCGACAGGGCAACCCGCTCGACAGCGCCACGATGATCGGCGCGCAGGCGTCGAGCGAGCAGCTCGAAAAGATCCTCTCCTATATCGACATCGGCAGGCAGGAGGGCGCTGAGGTGTTGACCGGCGGCGGCCGCAACGTGCTCGAAGGCGAGCTGGCGGAAGGCTTCTACGTCAAGCCGACCGTCTTCCGCGGGCACAACAAGATGCGGGTGTTCCAGGAAGAGATCTTCGGGCCGGTGGTGTCCGTCACCACCTTCAAGACCGAAGCCGAAGCGCTGGAGATCGCCAACGATACGCTCTACGGCCTTGGCGCCGGGGTCTGGAGCCGTGACGCCAACCGTTGCTACCGCTTCGGCCGCGAGATCCAGGCGGGCCGGGTGTGGACCAATTGCTACCATGCCTATCCGGCCCATGCGGCCTTCGGCGGCTACAAGCAATCGGGCATCGGTCGCGAGACCCACAAGATGATGCTCGACCATTACCAGCAGACCAAGAACATGCTGGTGAGCTACAGCCCGAAGGCGCTCGGCTTCTTCTGAGGCTTCGCCATCGTTCCCTCTCCCCTATGGGAGAGGGCCTCCCAGGTGCGGCCGAGGGCTCTTCTCCAGCTCTCGCCCTCGGTCCACCCCGACTTTGAAAACGCAAGGCGCGGCGCTTGTTTCAAGGCGCTTGATTCGCGCATATCGTCATCGCAAAACCGCTGCACACTTTTGCGCGACATGCGCAAGGAGGCTCAACATGACCACCACCGAACCGCGCGTGCTGGCGACCGACGCGGCGCTCGAGTTCATCGCCGAGATCAGGCGCGATCATCCCGACATCCTGTTCCATCAATCGGGTGGCTGCTGCGACGGCTCGTCGCCGATGTGTTATCCCGCCGACGACTACATCGTCGGCGACAATGACGTGAAGCTCGGCGAGATTGGCGGCGTTCCCGTCTATATCAGCGCCAGCCAGTTCGAAGTCTGGAAGCATACGCAGTTGATCATCGACGTGGTGCCGGGCAGGGGCGGGATGTTCTCGCTCGACAATGGTCGCGAGCGACGCTTCCTGACGCGTTCGCGCCTCTTCGGTGGTGGCGAGGCCTGCCCGCTGGCGGCCACAGCCACGGCGACAAGCGCCGGCGCATGACCGCTACTTCCGCCAGCGTGAGCTGACAGCCGTGTCCTCTGTTGCGCTGCCTTCGCGACCGTTTTTCGTCCGATCCGCGCGCGTTCTACTGCAGACTGCCGTCGCCGCCGCGGTCGGCCGCCTTGAAATCGGCCATCACGCTGTTCAGGAACTCGCTTTGGGTGATCTTGCCGTCGCGGTTCACGTTGATGGCGGCAAACTGTTGGGCGTTAAGGACAGGCGCTACCTCGTCGGCGCTTAGAGTGCCGTCCTTGTTCTTGTCCAGATTTGCGAAAGCCGTTGTCATGAAGGCCTGATATTCGGACCGGCTGATCACGCCGTCGCCGTCGCGGTCGAGCCGATCCATTTGCCCCTGATACATCGCCGCAGGCTTATCCTGTGCGGCGACCGGAGCGAACTGGCAAAGCACGGATGCCATAAGGAGAGTCACTTTTCGCATCTCGTAGCCTTTCGCAATCAGCGGCAAGTCAAGGCATTACCAACCGCACCGCCAAGGGTGGCGCCGCCGCCGACAGCCCAGAGCTGACCGGTGCCTGCGCCGATGGCCGAGCCGGCGAACCCGCCAAGGATTGCGCCGCTGACGGTCCCGGCAAGGCAGCCGAAATCGCCGGTGCTCGTCCGAGAGTACGTAGCAGATTGGCAACCAGACAAGGCGAGGCCGCCTGCAAGAATGAGGGTTAGCGTACAGTTACTCATCTTTTCCTCCAAAATTATCCGGGGTGATCGGGATAGATCGGGGAGCCGCCATTTGCGTGGCGCTGCATGGAAGTAACGTTCCGATTATGTTCTTCTAAGAATCAAAAAGGCTTCTGTTCGATCAGAAGCACGTCATTGATGAACAATGCTGTCTGCAGAGAAAGGTGTCAGCAACAGCGGGCAGATGTTACCCCTTGGGATGGAAGATGACAACTCTCGGGGGCCGTTGCTACAGCGCCGCGCCTCCAACTAGACGCGCAAAGATTGCTGTAGCGCTTTGATTTACTGCATAATTCTTTCGCTAGACCGTTTTCGATTTAACGAAAGAATTATGCGCTAAGGCATGTCGCACAAGAGTGCACAGCCGTCTTGCGACAACGACATGCGTGAAATCGAGCCTTGGAAGCGCGTTGCATAGGGCTGCCTAAACGCAACGCGCTTTTCAGGAACGACAGAAAATGGGCGCCAAATCCCGCTTGACGAAGACGGATGCTTTTGCGGGCGGCCGAGCCTCTCTCAGTCGAAGAGGCTCGAAACCGATTCTTCCTGGCTGGTGCGGTTGATCGCCTCGCCGAGCAGAGTTGCCGTGGTGATGACGCGGATGTTGTGCGCCGACTGAACCGCCGTCGTCGGCTGGATCGAGTCGGTGATGACAAGTTCCTTAAGCATCGACGAGGTGACGCGGGCAACCGCGCCGCCGGAAAGCACGCCGTGGGTGATATAGGCGGTAACGCTCGTTGCGCCGTTCTTCAACAGCGCTTCGGCCGCGTTGCAGAGCGTGCCGCCGGAATCGACGATGTCGTCGATCAGCAGGCAGTCCTTGCCCTTCACGTCACCGATGACGTTCATCACTTCGGATTCACCCGGGCGGTCGCGGCGCTTGTCGACGATGGCAAGCAGACAGTCGAGACGCTTGGCGAGCGCACGGGCGCGTACCACGCCGCCGACGTCGGGCGAAACGACCATGACGTTCTTCAGGTCGTAGTTTTCCTTGACGTCGCGGGCGAGGATCGGGATCGCATAGAGGTTGTCGGTCGGAATGTCGAAGAAGCCCTGGATCTGGCCGGCGTGAAGATCGAGGGTCAGCACGCGATCGGCGCCGGCCTCGGTGATCAGGTTGGAAACCAGCTTGGCCGAGATCGGCGTGCGCGGACCGGGCTTACGGTCCTGGCGGGCGTAGCCGAAATAGGGCAGCACCGCGGTGATGCGGCGGGCCGAGGAGCGGCGCACCGCGTCGATCATGATGAGCAGTTCCATCAGGTGATCGTTGGTGGGGAACGAGGTCGACTGGATGATGAAGACATCCTCGCCGCGCACGTTTTCGCCGATCTCGACGAAAATCTCCTGATCGGCAAACCGCCTTACGGTCGCTTTTCCAAGAGGCAGGTTGAGATAGTTGCAGATCGCTTCGGCCAGCAGCCGGTTCGAATTGCCTGCGAAAACCTTCATTGACGGACCGCCTTGAGCTGGCGCGGCTACCGTCCGGGTTCATTTCCGGGAGCGGCATTTTCCGCGCAGATTCCGAGAGCCATTCCAATCGCGGACATTCATTGCGGATGGCCGCCGTTCAGAGCTGATCGGCCGCTTTTTAGCGACACTGAACTTGAATGCAAGGGGAATGCTGCGCCGCGAAGCGCATTATCCTAAAAACTTTGTATCAACCGGGTCTGGATTGCCGCCATTCGAGGTAGGCGCTGATGGTTTTGGTGGCGATTGCCTGCATGGTTTCGGCCGGAATGCCCTCCCAGAGATCGGCACCGACAGTGGCAACTGAGTCCTGCCCCTGAATGCGGTGCAGCCGATTGCCGCTGCCGTCGAGCACATCCCAGACGTAGACGATCGTGGTCTTGCCATTGTCCTTCAGGGCCGAGAAGTAGCCCTTGAGGATATGTTCGCTGCTGGCATCGGCCGAACCCTTGATCGTCAGGCCATGGCTGCGCGCCTCGGCGCCGAGCTGTTTCGACAGCGGCGTGACGGCGGCGACAGGCGCGCCGATGATCGGCAGGAAGCGGATCGTCCCGCTCGTCGCCGTGCTTGCGGAAGGCACGGAGGCAACGGCCGGCTGCTGCTGCTGAACCTCTTCGGCAACAGGTTCGGATGTTTCCACAGGCGCCGGCTCGGCGAGCATCGTCGTGTTCTGCACCGGTTCCACACCGGAAGCCAGGCGACTTGCCTGCGCCTCAAGCGAGCCGGCGGGATCGGTGTAGGTGCTGTCGCCGGTCGCATATTCCGTCGGCATGCTGGCAGGTGCCGGCTGGGAGGCGAAGGCCCGGGTCCGCTGCACCGGCGAGCTTTGCACCGGAACGACGGCGGTCTGCGTCGACATCGATTCGAGGTCGGACTGCGTCACCGGCGGCGAGCGGAACGTTCCGCCGCCGACATCGACCTGCGGTATCAGCGCGTCCGTGCTGTTACAACTTGCCAGGGCCGCTACAAGGCCAAGGCTTGCGATGGGCGTGATAAGCTTTCGCATCGTTCAAACCGTCCGTCTTTCCTTCGCGGCAGTTCTGTGAAGTCATCTCCTGTTGTCTGCCATTTCAGCGCGAGTGTAGGCGGATTTCCCTAAGCAGAAATGAAGTCCAGCCCATAACGGGAAAGAGCACGCGGCGTATCGGTGGTTGTGATGTAGGTCTGGCCGAGCGTCATGGCCGTGCCGCTGTCGGAATCCATGATGATCATGTGCACGAACAGCGACATGTCAGGCTCGATCTCCTGCGGGTTGCCGACATGGAACATCTGGTGCTCCATCCAGGACGGCGAGAAGCGCGCGCCCAGCGAATAACCGCAGGTGTTCAAGCGGTGCCGGGCCAGGCCGCGCTCGTCCATGATCTTGGCGTGCACGTCGAAGACCGTGCCGAAGGTGTTGCCGGGGCGCAGCACCATCTCGATCGCCTGGATGGTCTCACGGCAGGCGCTGTAAAGCTCGCGGTGGCGGTTGGTCGGTTCGCCGATCACGACGGTGCGCATCATGGCGGCGTGATAATGGGCGCTGACGCCCGCCCATTCCAGCGTCAGCTGATCCTGGCTGTCGAGCAACCGGCGGCCGGCCTTGTAGCGGCAGAGCAGCGCGTCGGCGCCCGACCCGATGATGAACTCGTTGGCGGGGTAGTCGCCGCCGCCGGCAAGGATCGCTCCCTGCATCGCGGCAAGGATGTCAGCTTCGTTGCCGCCGGGGCCGATCAGCGGCAGCGCGGCGTCGAGCGCGTCATCGGCAAGGCTTGCGGCCTTTTCCACATGGGCGATTTCGGCCGGGCTCTTGATCAGGCGCAGCCGGCTGACGAGCAGCGAGGCATCGACGAGCTCGCCGAAGGTCGAAAGCTGGTTGTCGACAAGGCGTGCGGTGCGGCCGGTCATGCCATGGGTGTCGTATTCGACGCCGATGCGGCTGCCGAGCAGGTCCATTTCGCTCAAGAGGTTCTTCAGGTCCATCGTCGGGTCGGCGTTGACACGGTCGACCCAGATCTCGATGCGCTCGATATTGGAGGTGTGACGGGCCTGGCGCAGGTCGGCCGAGCGCGTCAAAAGCACCATTGAACCGTCCTTCTTGACCACCAGCGTCTGGAAGAAGCAGTAGCCGAAGGTGTCGTAGCCGGTCAGCCAGTACATGCTTTCCTGGGCAAAGAGCAGAACCGCGTCGAGCTTGTCTTCGCGCATCTTCGCGGTCAGCCGCTCAAGGCGGGCGGCATATTCCTCCTGGGCAAATTGAAGCGCCATGTCAGGTCTCCCGTATGCAAATTGCGGATATCTGCCGGCCGTAGTCCGGCTCCTGCCGATGCGTGGTGCGGCGGTAGGAGAAGAAGCGATCCTCGTCTGCATAGGTGCAGATGTCGAGGTTTTCGGCAGTAACGCCGGCTGCGGTAAGGCGTGCGATGGTCAGGCCCGGCAGATCGAACATGGCGTGGCCGTCGCGTTCGGATGGGTTGAAGAATTGCGCATAGCTGCCATCGGTCGCCAGGAACCGATCGACGAACTCGGCGCCGACTTCGTAGTTGCGCCGGCTGATCGAAGGTCCGAGACAGGCGACGATGCGTTCGCGGCTGGCGCCGAGCGTCAGCATCGCCTCGATCGTGCTTTCGAGCACGCCGCCGAGCGCGCCCTTCCAACCGGCATGGGTCGCGCCGATAACACCGGCGTCGGCATCGGCAAACAGAATAGGTCCGCAATCGGCCGACAGAACGCCAAGCACGATGCCGGGCGTCGCCGTCACCAGGGCGTCGGCCGTAGGTCGGCTGCCGTCGTAGCTTGCGTCCACGACGATGGCGTCGGGGGAATGGACCTGATGGACGGTGGCAAGCTGTTCCGGAGCGGCGCCGAACCAGCGGCTGACACGAGCGCGGTTCTCACCGACCCGCTCCTTGTCGTCATTCGAGCCGAGACCAACATTCAGTCCGCGATAGATGCCTTCGGAAACGCCGCCTTGGCGGGTGAAATAACCATGTGCGATCGCCGGACCGGCCTTGTCGCTAAAGAGCGAGCTTTGCACGGGGGAAAGCGCGGCATCATGCTGCATCGGTGTTTTCGCCCTTTGCTTTGACGTGAGTTTCAATGGGGTTGGGGGCACGTGTGGCCCGGTGGCTGGCGGCTGATTTGCCAGCGCGATGTTGACCCGCGATGGCGGGGCTGTCAATTGCCGAACGACAGGGGTGCCGTTCGGCGCGGGCTTAGGGCCGATGGCGCAAGGCGCCAATCCCAAGGCTCAAGGGGCGCAGGAACACCCCAGGCCCTCTATATGATTTTCACCCTTGGCCGGCCACGCCCGAAGCAATCATGCCTTGGGTTTGCGAAACGGCGGAAGCGCGATTGGCGGGCTGCTGACGGCGAGCACCTTGAAAAGTTCGCCCATCTTGCCTTCGCCGGATCCGGCAAGCCTTTCGACGTCCTGGCGGATGCCTTCCTGGATCATTGCATCCTTCTCGCGGCCCAGCGCCGCGGCGCGCTCCAGAAGACCAAGGCCGATCAGGAAATCGCCCTGGTGAGCAAGCCCATTGATCTGCACGCCGTCGTTCTGCGCGCGCCGCGCCAGTTGCTCGAAGTCGACATGGCTGGTCAGGTCGGCGCGTCCAGGGTTGGCAAGTGGCGGATCGTACTGATGGTCGAGCAGCGCTTGCAGCGTGTCGCCGTAGTTCGTCGCCAGGTGCCCGTAGTCGATGATGACGGCGGTGCCGCCGCCGATCTTCAGCCGTTCGCAAAGGGCGGCCATGACTGCGTCGCGGGCAGGCGCGATCTCGAAGATCGTGCCTTCGGCAACTGCTTGTGCGGGCGTCGGCAACAGTGTCGGGTCGATGCCGGCAATCCCCGCGGCAAATGTCAGCTCGTCCTCAGCGTCGAGGCCGACCATGCGTTCGCGAAACCCTTGCGGCGTTCGCACGAACTGGCGGATCGGGATGGCATCGAAAAGCTCGTTGGCCGCCAGGAGCACAAAACCCTCCGGCAGCGTTTCGAAACTGGTGTGCCATTCCACCTTCTCGCCATGGGCGGCCAGTGTTTCCGCCTGGATCTTGCGCAGGCGATCACTCGTTTCGACGAGATGGACGCTGGCGGTGGCATAGAGTTCGGGGGACAGGCGCCTGACGACCCGTAGGACGTCGGACATCATCGTGCCGCGGCCGGGGCCGATCTCGACGATCACGGGCTGCTCCGGCGCGCCATGCTGCTGCCAGGCATGAACCAGGAAGATGCCGATCATCTCGCCGAAGAGCTGGCTGATTTCAGGCGCCGTGGTGAAGTCGCCCGCTTTGCCGAAGGGTTCGCGAACGCGATAGTATCCGTGCTCCGGATCCGCGAGGCAGAGCGAGAAATAGTCGGTGACGCTGATCGGTCCGTTGGTCCTGATCAGCGTCTTTATCTTGTCCGCGAGTGGTGTCGTCATGCGCCCGTCCAATTATGCAGCAGCGACGGCGGCCCGGCACGCCCGGGCGATGGCCCAGATGCCGGCAAGCGCCATCGGCAGCGAAAGCAGCATGCCCATGGTCAACCAACCGCCGGCGAGATAGCCGATCTGCGCGTCCGGTTCGCGGAAGAATTCGACGAAAATGCGGCTTGCGGCATAACCGAGCACAAAGATGCCGGTGACAAGACCCGGCGATTTCAGCGCATGGCGGCGATAAATGAACCAGGCGATGACGGTGAGCAGCACGAGACCCTCGAGTGCCGCCTCATAGAGTTGGCTCGGGTGGCGGGCAAAGGGGCCGCCGGTCGGAAACACCATTGCCCAGGGCATGGACGACAGCCGGCCCCAGAGTTCGCCATTGATGAAGTTGGCGATGCGGCCGAAGAACAGGCCGGTTGGCACCACGGTCGCGACGATATCGAACATGCTCCAGATGGCGATGCCGTTCCTGCGCGCAAAGACGATCATGGCGATGGTCGTGCCGAGGAAGCCGCCGTGGAACGACATGCCGCCATTCCAGATCTCGAGCGCGCGGATCGGGTTTTCGAGAACGGAGCCCAGATCATAGAAGAGGATGTAGCCGATGCGGCCGCCAAGCACGATGCCGCCGGCGGCCCAGAGCAGGAAGTCGTCGAGCTGCGCCAGGGTTGCCGCGGGTTCGCCATTGCGCCAGAGCGACGTGTTCTGCACGAGGCGGCGCGCGTAGTACCAGCCGATGAGGATACCGGCGACATAGGCCAGTCCGTACCAGTGGACAGCGAGCGGACCGATCTGGAAGATCACGGGATCGATTTGAGGGAAGGGGAGAATGGCGAGGCGGGTCGCGATGGTTTCCAAAATGTCTTCTCGTTCCGGACCGGTTGTTTTGCCGGAACATGGCGATCGAATCCGGCGGGGTCAAGGCCGCTTGCGGCCGACGGCCAGCCACAGTTTGGTGATTTTTCTTGCATCCGTTCGCGCCTGACCCTACCTGAAAACCAGGACCGCATCGCAGTGCGAGGCGGCGGCTGAATATGGAGATCAGAACGATGAGCACAGGCGCCAACCGCATCATGGATGATTTTGCCAAGTTGATGACCGATGCCGCAGGGGCGGCCCAGGGTGTGCGTCGCGAGGTCGAGACCGCGTTTCGCGCCCAGGCCGAGCGCGCGATGAATTCGCTCGATGTCGTCAAGCGCGAGGAGTTCGAAGCCGTGAAGGAAATGGCGATCAAGGCGCGCGACGAAAACGATGCGCTTCTGGCGCGTATCGAGGCTCTGGAAGCGCGTCTCGCCGAAAGTGGCAAGTAACGCGATTCTTGCGAAATAACGGCTTTTCAACGTTTCTACTTCGCCCGCGGATCGATTCTGCGGGCGTTTTGCTGTCGTTACTCCTTGGCGGTGTGAAACGCCGCACAGGGAGGTTAATAAAACCTGAAAAGTTTTCCACCTGTGGACACTGGCAAAAAACCCTTATGCCAGAGTCGCTTAACCACCCGCGCTGAATCGAAATGGCAACACGCAAGTGGTTGTACCCGGCTATTTTTCGGCCGGGGGGCTGGCAGCCAGACTCCGCCATTATACACTGATTTTAAATGATGATTCGAAACGGACCACGCAAGCTCCAGGCAGGGTAAGTCAGCCAGGATGGATGTGAGTTCAGCAATCATAGTGTGTTCTTATTCAGTGCCAGGTTTGCAGAGTTGCGTCTTGTAAACGTGATAACGCGCGCCTGTGTCGCGCCTACTAGGGTGATGCATGAGCCTTTTGGAAATGGAAATCGAGCGTCAGTCCAACCCGGTCGATATGATCGAGTTTGTGGCCGCCACCAATGACTGGTCATTCGAACGGTCGGGCGAGGACGAGATCGCCATGACCGTGGAGGGCAAGTGGGCGGACTACCACGTTTCCTTCTCGTGGATGGAAGAGTTCGAGGCGCTGCATCTTGCCTGTGCCTTCGACATCAAGGTTCCCGACAGCCGCGTCAACGAAGTCATCCGTCTTCTGTCGCACATCAACGGTCAGGTGCTCATGGGGCATTTCGATCTGTGGCGGCAGGAAGAGGTGGTGATCTTCCGGCAGTCGCTGCTGCTCGCCGGCGGCGCCGAGCCCACCAATCAGCAGGTCGAAGTTCTGCTTTCGAGCGCGCTTGATGCCTGCGAGTCCTATTTCCAGGCGTTCCAGTTCGTCGTCTGGTCGGGCATGGATGCGCAGCGCGCCGTTGATGCGGTGCTGTTCGAAACGGTCGGGGAGGCTTGAGATGGCAGCCGTCGCTTCCGGTCCCATCGTTCTCATCGGCGCCGGCAACATGGGCGGCGCCATGCTCAGCGGTTGGCTGAAGAGCGGCGTCAAGGGCGCCGACATTCTCGTCATCGATCCCGGCCCGCCGCCGGCGATGGCAAAGCTGATCGCCGACAATGGCGTCAGTCACGCGACCTCGGCTCCCGCTGGCGTCGAGGCTGCGGTGATTTTCATCGCCGTCAAGCCGCAGGTGATGGAGGCGGTGCTGCCGCCGCTGAAGACACTCGTCGGTGCAAGCACGGTGATAGTTTCAGTCGCTGCCGGCAAGACGCTTGCCTTCATCGAAAGCCATCTGGGTGCTACCGCCACCGTGCGCGCCATGCCCAACACGCCGGCGATGATCGGGCGCGGTGTTACCGGCGCCTTTGCCAATGCCCGCGTCAGCGACGCGCAGCGCGGCCAGGTACATGATCTCCTGAAGGTCAGCGGCCCGGTCGAATGGGTCGAGACTGAAGCCGATATCGATGCCGTCACCGCCGTTTCCGGAAGCGGTCCGGCCTATGTCTTCTACCTCGTCGAGTGCATGGCGGAGGCCGGGCGCAAGGCCGGTCTCAAGGCGGACCTCGCCATGCGGCTCGCGCGGGAAACCGTCGCGGGGGCTGGTGAACTCCTTTATCAGTCCCCCGACGACGCTTCGCGGCTGCGCCAGAACGTAACCTCGCCGGGTGGCACGACCGCCGCAGCACTCGCGGTGCTGATGGCCGATGACGGGATGCAGCCACTTTTCGACAAGGCCATTGCCGCTGCCCGCCAGCGCGCCGAGGAACTGGCCGGTTAATTCAAGAGCATTGTCATGTCGGAAACGATTACTTTCGCAGATTTCGAACGCGTCGATATTCGTGTCGGCACCATCATCGAAGCCGAGGTTTTCCCCGAGGCGCGCAAGCCGGCCTACAAGCTGCAGATCGATTTCGGCCCTGAAATCGGCATAAAAAAGTCATCGGCGCAGATCACGGTGCACTACCAGCCTGAGGATCTCATCGGCCGGCAGATCATGGCAGTGGTCAATTTTCCGCCACGCCAGATCGGTCCTGTCCGTTCCGAGGTTCTTACGCTGGGCTTTGAAGACGAGGCTGGCGCAATCGTGCTGGCCGCCATCGACAAGGCGATTCCCAACGGCCGCAAACTGATGTGATCCGATGACAATCCATGTTGATCTGATACCCGAGCGCGTCAAGGTCTCCTGCCTTTGGCGCGCGGCTGATGCTGCGCGCGACTGGCGCGCCAGCCATGTTCTCTCGCTGCTCGATCCGGAATTGCCCGATACCGACGTGCCTGTTATCGCCGAGGCGAGCCACCGCGTCGTGCGCATGCGCGATCAGGAAAACGCCGGTGCGACGCAGCATTTCCCGGATCTGGTCCTTGAAGTGTTCGAAGCGATGCGGCCGGCTGCCGACGACAGGTCGAGCCGCATTCTGGTGCATTGCCATGCCGGCGTCAGCCGTTCGACCGCTTTTGCCTATGGTTTGATCGCCCACCAGCTCGGCGCCGGCCGCGAGGACGAGGCTTTTCGGGCGCTTTTGATGATCACCAGAAAGCCCTGGCCGAACCGCCGGATCATCGAGATCCTCGATGCGTCGCTTGGTCGTGAGGGCCGGTTGCTTGCACCGCTCGACGCCATGCGCGCGCGCCATCCGCGTCGCATCGATGCCTGGCACCGCTTCAACGAGCGGCGCGGCCTGATTTCCATATATTCGCGCTAGAGCATTCCAGGAAAAGTGCGAAGCGGTTTTCCGTCAAGAAATGCGTAAAAACAAAGAGATAGAGCGTTTGTGCGGTTCCGTCTAAATCGGAAACGCTCAAGAATAAACCGGCCGAAGGTGGGCAGCGCTTTCGGGGAAAACGACTTGCTTGGGGATGCTCACGCGTCCGACAGCAACGCGTCGGCGTAGCGCTTGAGCGAGCGATTGTAGCGGGGCAGATGGCGCGCCAGACGGCCGAGCGCCAGGCCCGCCGCCTCCTGCGCTCGTCCGGCATCGACGAGCGAGAGCGCCAGAAAGCCTAAGACCGCATCGTCGAGTTCGTCGGATGGCATTGTCCGTTCGGCCTCCAGCAAGGCAATGCTCTCTTCGATCTGCCCGAGATTGCGCAGCGTGCTTGCAAGCTGGATGGTGGCGCGGCGGCGGCGAATGCCGGAGAGGCCACCGGCAAGCGCCTGCCGATACAGAGGTGCTGCATTTGCTTCGTTGCCGAGGGAATCCTGGGCTGATGCACGCTCGAAGAGGCCGATCGGATCGCCGTCCGGAAGTTCGGCGGCCAGCACATCGAGCCGTGCGATAAACGCGTCCGCGTCCATATGGCCGAAATCCGCCCAGTGCAGCGCCAGCCGCTGTTCCCAATCGTCCCAGTCTAGCGTGTCGGACAAGTCCGGAGCCTCCATATTTGCAGCGCTGACCAGATCGCCCCGCTCACGCCGGCAAACGCACGGTTGCCCGCAGGCCGCCAAGCGGGCTGTCGCCAAGCGTGACGTTGCCGCCGTGGCTGCGGGCGATGTCGCGGGCGATCGCGAGGCCGAGGCCGGTTCCCGAACTGTCGAGATTGCGCGCCTCGTCGAGGCGGAAGAACGGCTTGAACACGTCCTCGCGCGAGCGCTCGGGAATGCCGGGCCCGTCGTCGTCGACCGTGATCGTCACCCATTTGGCGCTGTGGCGTGCCTCGATTTTGACCCGGTTGGCGTAGCGATAGGCGTTGGATGCCAGGTTGGCGATAAGGCGGGTGAAGGCGTTCGGGCGAACACGGACCTGGTCCTCCCCCTCGACGGAGGTCGTCAGCGTCTTGCCGTGCAGTTCTGCTTCGGCGGCAAGACGCGTCATCAGGTCGCTGAGCTTCAATTGCCCGACGTCTTCCTCAGCCTCCCCACGGGCAAAGGCGAGGTAACCTTCGAGCATGTTCTGCATGTCGTCGACATCCTGATTGAGGCTTTCGAGGTCGGGGTTGTTGCCGGCGAGCGCCAGCTGCAGCCGGAAGCGGGTCAGGATGGTTCGAAGGTCATGACTGACGCCGGTGAGCATGGCCGTGCGCTGCTCGATCTGGCGCTCGATGCGCTCGCGCATCTGGATGAAGGCAAGGCCGGCGCGGCGAATTTCATCAGCGCCACGCGGTGCGAAGTCGTCGATCTTCTGGCCCTTGCCGAAACTTTCCGCTGCCTTGGTCAGCGCCAGGATCGGCCGGATCTGCCCGCGCAGGAACAGGATGGCGATCGACAGCAACACCAGCGAGGCGGCAACCATCCAGACGATGAAGATATGGGTGTTGGAGGCGTAGGCCCGGTTGCGGCGGGCATAGACCCGGAGCATGCGGCCGTCGTCGAGCTTGATGCGGATTTCGACAAGGTTGGAATTGCCGACCGTGTCGATCCAGAAGGGGCGGCGGACCTGGTCGGAGATCTCCTCGCTCAAGATTTGATCGAGGATCTCGAAGAAGGGCTTGGGCCGCGGCGGCGGCAGTTCGCCGCCCGGTTCGACGGAAATGCTGAGATTGAGCTGGTCGCGGGCGATGCGGACGATTTCCGAAATGTCGCGATCGGCGGGGAAAGTGGCGATCAGATCGACGATTGCCGCGATATCTCCGGTCACGGCTGCCGAGAGGCGCTGTGTCACCAGTTGCCAGTGCCGCTCCATGAAGATGAAGGCGACCACCGATTGCAGCAGCACCATCGGGATGATGACGATGAGCAGCGAGCGGGCATAGAGGCCCATCGGCAACCGCCGGCGCAGCCAGCGGGTGACGCGCTTCCACGGATTGTCGCTCGGGTTTGCCGCCTCGCGCCGCATACTGTCAAAGCTTGCCATCGGTTTCCGCTGCCCTCATCGGGGTCGCCACTCTAAAGCGCGTCGCGATCTCCGGGATTCGCTTCTTGCGCTTTAATTTCTTGTTTCTGCGCATGTCGCGCAAAACCGCTGCGCACTTTTGCGCGACATGCTTTAGTCCACGCTCAATCTATAGCCGATGCCGCGGACCGTCTGTAGCCAAACGGGATTGGAGGGATCGTCCTCGATCTTGCGCCTCAGGCGATTGATCTGGACATCGATGGTGCGCTCGCCGACCTCGGCATCGTCGCCGATCAGCTCGTGGCGCGGGATCGTCTCGCCGGCGCGTTGGGAGAACAGCGTCATGATTTCCTGCTCGCGGTCGGTAAGGCGGATGTGATCGGCGCCGCGTCGAAGCTCCTTGCGTACCACGGAGAAGGTGTAGGGACCGAAGATCACCTGATCGATCTTGGGCGCCTGGGCCGGCTGGTTGCGCCGCAGGATATTGCTGATGCGCAGCACCAGTTCGCGCGGCTCGAACGGCTTGGAGAGATAATCGTCGGCGCCGGCTTCGAGGCCCTCGATGCGAGAATTCGATTCCGCCAGCGCCGTCAGCATCAGGATCGGCACGGTCTTGATCTGGCGCAGGCTCTGCGTCAGGGAAATGCCGCTTTCGCCGGGCATCATCACGTCGACGATCAACAGGTCGAAATCGAGACCGACCAGCTTGCGTCGCGCTTCATCGGCGTCGGCGGCGGTCGTGACGCGAAAACCCTGTTCGACCAGATAGCGGTTGAGCAGATCGCGGATACGCCTGTCATCGTCGACGATCAGTAGATGGGCTGCATCGTCGGAGACTGTCGCTTTTGTTGTCATGCCTAGCTTTCCCCCGTCGCCCGCCGATAGCGGGCTTTCGACATTTCAGTCCCCGGCGCCGTTCTTCATGCAGGCAAGGAAGCGCTTGACGGTTTCGCGCGCGCCGGGACCCGTCTTTGCCAATGCATCGGCTATGCGGCGGGACTGTGGCTCGGCAAGCGCACGGGCAAGCGCCTGGCCTTCCTCGGTGGTATAGAGCATGCGCTGGCGCCGGTCCTCTGGCCCCGTGACCTGCCGGATATAGCCGGAATCGATCAGCTGCTTGAGCACGCGGGCCAGGCTCTGCTTGGTGATCTTCAGCGTATCGAGCAGGTCTGCCACGGTCATGCCCGGCTCGCGGTCGACAAAGTGCACGACGCGGTGATGGGCGCGGCCGAAGCCGCTCTTTTCCAGGATCGCATCCGGATCGGAGGTGAAGTCGCGATAGGCGAAGAAAAGCAGCTCGATGATTTCGAAGTCGATCGTATCATCGTCGTGCGCGACCGTGTCGCCCACATATCGGGTGTTTTCTTTGGATTGGCCGGCCACGCGGTCATTTCCTTTCAGCCAAGTTGCAACTTACGAAACAATCGGAAAAATATGTCAGCTTTATTGACATATTTTTACCGCGTTGGTAGCGTCCATGCTCGGTAAGCGAGACATTTGGCGGCGGTAATACCTCAGGAGGATATGCCGCGCCGCACTGATCGCAAATCCAAAATCTCGAAATTGAATTTTCCCACAATCAGTTTGCCGATAAACTGAAAGCGGGAAGATAATCAACAGCAAGAATGGCGCACAAGCGCCAGAGGACGACATCATGGCAGCGGTTCCTTTTGATCAGTTGGACGGCGAAATCTGGTTCAACGGCGAGTTCGTCGCGTGGAAGGACGCCAAGATCCACGTGCTGACCCACGGCCTGCACTATGCAAGTGCCGTATTCGAGGGTGAGCGCGCCTATGGCGGCCGCATTTTCAAGCTGACCGAACACAACCAGCGCCTTCACAACTCCGCCGAAATCCTCGGCTTCAAGATTCCCTATTCCGTCGAAGAACTGGACGCGGCGAGCGTCGAACTTCTGAAACGTCAGGGCTTCTCCGAAGCCTATGTCCGGCCGATCGCCTGGCGCGGCAGCGAGATGATGGGCGTTTCGGCCCAGAGCAACCGCATCAACGTGGCGATCGCCATCTGGCAGTGGGGCAGCTATTTCAACCCGGCCGAAAAGCTGAAGGGCATTCGTCTCGATATCGCCGAATGGCGCCGCCCGGATCCGAAGACGGCGCCGTCGAAATCGAAAGCTGCCGGCCTCTACATGATCTGTACGATCTCCAAGCATGCGGCGGAAGCCAAGGGCTATGCCGACGCGATGATGCTCGACTACCGCGGCCAGGTGGCTGAAGCGACCGGCGCCAACATCTTCTTCGTTAGGGATGGCGTCATCCATACGCCGGTGCCGGATTGCTTCCTCGACGGCATCACCCGCCGCACGGTGATCGAGCTGGCGAAGCGCCGCGGCTACCAAGTGGTCGAACGGGCGATCATGCCGGAAGAACTGTCCGGTTTCAGCGAGTGCTTCCTGACCGGCTCTGCCGCCGAGGTCACGCCTGTTTCCGAGATCGGCCCCCATCGCTTCACGCCGGCAACCATCTGCGAAACGCTGATGAACGACTACATGAAGGAAGTCTATCCGGTTGCAGCGGCAGCCGAGTAACCGGATTATCCCTGAATGCAGAAAAGGCGGCCCAGGGCCGCCTTTTGTCTTGCTACGGATATCGTTCGGAAGGCGTCAGGCTTGTTTTCCGAGGAATTGCCCGACGATGCCGCTCAACACACCGCCGCCGACGAGGCCGCCGAGTGCCTGCATCGCAAGACCAGTTGCGGCCGCTTCGCCACCGAGCATCTGGATCAGGAACCCCCCGCCGAGGCCGCCGATAGCGCCGACGATCGTGCGTGCGACGACACTGAATGCCCCTTGCTTCAACACTGCGCTGGCCGCGTTGCCGCCGGCCGCCCCCGCGATCAATTGGGTAATGATTGGCATTAATGCTTCCATTGATCCCTCCGTATCCAGGCCCGTCGAAGACGAGCCGCCAAATGCCGATGATCCGGCAAGGACAGGTTGAGGCCGAATTTAGACTCTTGTCAATTTGGGGAAGTCACGGCTGCCTTCTGTGAAGGCGTTACTCGCTAAAATGTTGCTGTTTCATGCCGGAAACCGCGCTTTTCGAGCTTCGAAAGCCGAAAAATGACAGAATTACTGCAGTGTTCGAGGATCGTTTCAGCCGCCCGTGGCTAAAAAAGACTGGTGATTCGCTGCAGTGCAAACGAAAACTCCAGCGGCCAAGCCGCTGGAGTTGGTTGTGTATTCGCCCACGTGGAGGCGTGTTTCGTTTAGCGATAGACGTAGACGATGCGGCGTGTTGTCGGCTCGACCAGAACCGGCTGGCCGTTGATGCTGACATAGTCGTAGCTATAGTCCGGCACGCGGCGCACTTCGACTGTCTGCGGCAGCTCGGCGCCGACCACGACTTCGCCGTCGAGATAGACGGTTTCGCCCGGGTTGGTGGTGATATAGGTGCGCACCGTATCCGGCGGCGCGATCGGATCGACCTCTTCGACAGGGCCGAGCAACTCGTCACCGGGTGCAGGCATTGGCGGATCGCCGGCCTGCGCCTCATAGGTCACGACGGGAACCGCCAGGTCGGCGCGTCGATCCTGAACGACGACAGCAGCGCCGCCGAGATCGGTGGTCAGATATTGGGCATAGACCCAGCCACGAAGGCCGTTGACGTCGACACGGCACCACTTGCTGCCTTCGATGCAGCCATCAAGGACTGCGGTGCTGCCGCGTGTTGCCAGGCCAACGGTGGGATATTGCGGGCCCGGGCCAGCGCGGACATTGAGGTCAGTGACGGTTGTGGCGGTCATGGCTGCGAAGGCTGCCGAGGTGCCAGCTACGAGTACGAAACCCGCAGCCGCGGCAGTTCGCAACAGGGTGCTGGTAAGGTTCTTCATCATCATGCTCCTTCGTTATCCCTGATGAGCAAACGCAGCGATGGTGGGGATGTTCCCGCGGTAACGTCACGAAATGTGAAGATGCGACATACTAACCCTGTCGCAGTTCAACCCGGCGTTACGCCGAGGGAACTGTTTCGCGATCAAAGTATTTTTCCTGTCGATGTCGGGCAGGCGCCCGAGGGAACGATCAGCGATATGCCCGCGCAAAGAAGGTGAGCACGGGCAGGAGAGGGAGGTTCAATGTCGAATTCAGCTGTTAATCCGGTAAATCCTGCCATCAACGGCTTGCGCCCGGTGGTGGCAATCGTCGTTGCGGCCGAACTGCTTGTCTCGGCCTTGCTGCTTACCACCGTGCAGCTCCCCGCACCTCAGTCTCCATCAGCGGAAATTGCCAGCCTGCGTTAAAGCGCGTCGCGATCTCCACTGCATGTTTCCTTAGATCGTATTCGATTTAAGGCAGCATGCAGTCATTTAAGTGCTACCGCGACCTTTGCGCATCTAATAAGACGCGCGGCGCTCAAGGATTCGCTTGCTGCGCTTTAAGCTCTTGTTTTTGCGCATGTCGTCATCGCAAAACTGCTGAACACTTTTGTGCGACATGCTTTAATTCGCGCTGTGTCTGATGCCGTTTGGCGCTATAGGTGTGCCAACGACATCTAAGTGAGGCGCAGACGGCATGCTACAGGCGGGCATCATCCCGGTTACTCATTTCCAGCAGAACTGCACGGTTCTCTTCGATGCTGAAACCAAGGAAGGCGTGATCGTCGATCCCGGCGGCGACGTCGATGTGATCCTCCAGACGATCCAGGAGAACGGCATCACGCTGAAGGCGATCTGGCTGACGCACGGCCACATCGACCATGCCGGCGGTGCCAAGGAACTGAAGGAAGCGCTCGGGCTTTCGATCATCGGCCCGCACAAGGACGATCTGCCGCTGTTGTCGCGGCTGGAAGAGCAGGCCGAGAAATTCGGCCTGGCGATGAAGGTCGAGAACGTCGTACCCGACCAATGGCTGGAGGACGGCGATACCGTCTCCTTCGGCAATCATGTGTTTGAAGTGCTGCATTGCCCCGGCCATGCGCCTGGCCACGTGGTCTATTTCAACCGGGTGCAGAATTTTGCCCATGTCGGCGACGTGCTGTTCCACGGCTCGATCGGTCGCACCGATCTTCCCGACGGCAATCATCAGCAATTGCTCGATTCCATCCGCCACAAGATCCTGCCGCTCGGCGATCAGGTCGGCTTCATTTGCGGCCATGGCCCCGGTGGACAGATTGGTGAAGAGCGGCGCACCAACCCCTATCTGCGTGGTCTCTGACCCCGAAAAGACGCGGGCCCCGGTTCGGGAATATAGGCCGTAATGAAAAAGCGCATGCCCCGGGAAAAGGCATGCGCTTTTTGTTTATCGCATCGCGGCTTTTCAATCAGCCTGCGTCGCAGAAGTAGCTGCGGCCGTCGTAGCCGCGGAACGTACCGTTGTCCGGGTTGAACGAGCGGTAGCGCTGCGAGCAATAACGATACCAGGACGGGGTCCAGGGCTCGAGCGAACCGTAGCCGCCGCCGCCGTAGCCGCCGCCATAGTTGTCGACGACAACCGGACGCGCGCGATAGACAGGGCGCGGACGATAGACCGGGCGCGGCTCGTAATAATCGGGCTCCGGGTCGACATAGACGCGCTCGCTGTAACGCGGCTGCGAAGCAATCGCGCCGCCGATGATCACGCCGGTCGCCAGGCCAAGAGCGCCGAGTGCAACGGCGTCACCGTTGTCATAGTGCCTGCGGCGGTTCCAATCACCAGCCTCAGCCGTGCTGAGGGTCGGGAGAACCGAGGCGGCGGCGATGACCGAGAGAACCGTCGCTTTGATGAACTTGTTCATGGCTTCAATCCTGTGCATGGTCCGGAGCGTTTCCGGCCTTCATGATGAAAGAGTGTTAACCACGCCAAACTGAACGGGGCCTGAACAAAAAAACCCGGCATCGCTGCCGGGCTTCAACTTGAATCTTTCAGCAGAACCGGTGTTAGCCGGAGATCTGCAGGTTGACCGCCTTCGGGCCTTTGCCGCGGCGATCCGGTTCGGTGTCGAAGCTTACCTTCTGATTTTCCGACAGGCCGTTCAGGCCGGAAGCCTGGACAGCGGAGATGTGTACGAAGATATCTGCACCACCGTTGTCAGGCTTGATGAAACCAAAGCCCTTGTCGGTGTTGAAGAATTTAACAGTGCCAGTTTCGGCCATGCGTCAGGTCCTTTTCTCTCCACCCGTTTGACGGACGGGTAGCATTGCAGTTTGCCCGATTGGGCGTTGGGCAGGCAGTTCTCGATATTTGAGGAAAGGTTCCTGTTACCGCAGCCAGCCATCGGAAAGGTTGCAAACTCGCGTCCCCCCAGTCTGGCCACCCGGAGTTTTTGCGTCTCCGGCCCGCTTTTATTTCAAGATCTTCCCATGCTCGTAGATTGCCCGAACAGAGTAAGATTGATGGGTTTATTTTGAATTGGCAAGCAAAACTTTTTAGAAGTGGTATTGCGTCTTGCCATTGCTCAAAATTCGGTCAGTCGCCGATTTTTCAGGTGATATTGAAGGTGCATCGCAAGCTGTTGAAATCACAGCTTTTTGAACGAATGTGCCGAGAAGTTGAGTGCTTTGCGCCGTTTTTCGCCGCAATCGGCGACGCCGCGATGGCTGCCAAACAGGTCCATTCATTTGTCAAGCGACTGATATGGTTGAAGCTTCTTGCCAAAGTGATGCTGTCGGGCACCGTGGCGGTTCGCTTTGCAGAAATCCTGCAAGTAATAACCGGGAATCGGCAGGTTGCATCGCGGCGCTTTAAAGTGAAGCAACAGCTTTGCGGGGCGGGGCAATAACAAGTAACGCAGCAGTTCAGTACCCGCCAAAATCAAGGGTTATAGTTCTGCAGGTCCCCGCGCATGCCTATCTCGTCTCAGGCTGCGGCTTCCTTCCGGCCACCTTTCGTGATCTCGGGCACGATCTCGACGACCAGCATGGCGGCAAAGATGATGGCGCAACCGACATAGCCGATGGGCGTGATGATCTCCCCGAGCAGCAGCACCCCGAAGAGGGCTGCAAACAGCGCCTCGCTCGACAGGAAGATCGCTGCCTGCGGTGCCGTGGTGTAGCGCTGGCCGACGACCTGGCAGATGAAGGCGACACCACTGGAGAAGATGCCCGCATAGAGGATTTCCGGCAGCGCGCCCTTAACCGCCTCCATGCTCAGGGGCTCGATCGCCAAAGCGACGACGCAGCCGAGTACGGCGCAAACGGCAAACTGCGTCATCGACAGCAGCATCGGCCGGCCGCTGCTCGGTGCGAAGATGCCGACAAGCATCAGCTGCAGTGCCCAGAACAGGGCGCAGACAACAGTCAGATAATCACCACCGGTCAGGCTCGACAGAGCGCCACCACTCAAAAGGAAGATACCGAGCAGGGCCATCAGCGCGCCGGGCCAGATGATCCAGTGCGGCCTGCGGCGGAGGAAGATGATGGTCAGCACCGGGACGAAGACGACGTAAAGCCCGGTTAGAAAGCCGGAGTTGGTGACGCTGGTGGTGAGCAACCCGTATTGCTGCGTAACGGCGCCTGCAAAAAGCGCGAGCCCGACAAACACGAAGTTGCGAAGGGTCCTGCCGGTCAACGGCTGCGGCGCCCGCCTGGTTTCAACGACGGCGAGCGGCAGCGCGACCAGGGTTGCGATGGCAAAACGAAGCGTGATGAACCAGAGCGGTCCGATCGCCTGCATCGCCGTCGACTGGGCGACGAAGCCGGCACCCCAGATGGCGCCGGAAAACAGCAGGAATAGATTGGCCTGGACGCGGGTCATCATTGCTCTCCTCAGATGCTTCGCCGTCTATCAGTTGCGATTTTTCCGGGCAAGGCTCATCGTCGGCGGCCGGCTGATCTGCGCGGCGTGCCGGCGACGGTTGCATGGTGGAGATGGGGACGGTGGAGATGGGCGAGAGCGGTTATTCGGGAACGCCGCTTGTCCGCAAGCTGGGCATGAGGGGCGGGCAGTCAGCGCTGTTGCTTGGCGTCCCTGACGATCTGACCGATATTGCCGGCTTTCCAGGGTTCTCCAGGTGCGAAACCGCCGTCGACGGCCCGGCGTCACGTCGGCACGACTACATCCACGTCTTCGCCGTGGAGAGGGCAAAGCTTGAAGCGCTGGCACTACCGCTTGCGGCGAGCCTCAAGGCAGACGGCATGATGTGGATCTCGTGGCCGAAGCGCGCATCGAAGGTTCCGACGACGCTGACGGAGGACGTCTTGCGCGAGATCTTTCTGCCGCTCGGGCTCGTCGACACCAAGGTCTGCGCCGTCGATGCGGTCTGGTCCGGATTGAAGTTTATGTTCCGCAAGGACGTTCGCGCCGATCTCTGATCCCGAATTTGGATTTATACGAGCGCCGGTTGGTATTACTGCGTCGGTGCCTTGGAGACCCTGAGCAAGGCGCCATCCTCTTCGTCCGTCACCATCAGCAGTGCGCCGTCCGGCGCCACCACGATGTCGCGGATACGGCCGAACTCGCCGTCGAACAGCCGTTCCTCGGAGGTCACAGCGCCGGTGTCGTCCCGCTCCAGCCGGGCGAGGAGCTGATACTTCAGCGCCGCCACCAGCAGGTTGCCATCCCACTCCGGAAACATCTTGCCGCGATAGACCGCGAGCGCGCCTGGCGCAATCGAGGGATCCCAGTAGTAGATCGGCTGGTCGAAGCCGTCCTTGGCCGTGCCTTCGCCAATCTCGGCGCCGGAATAGTCCTTGCCGTAGGTGATCACCGGCCAGCCGTAGTTATGGCCGGATTGCGGGTTGTTGACCTCGTCGCCGCCGCGCGCGCCGTGCTCTGCCGTCAGAAGCGTGCCGTCCTTCGGATCAATGGCGATGCCCTGCGGATTGCGATGCCCCTTGGACCAGATTTCCGGCAGGCCCTCGGTGCCCCCGCGATAGGGGTTGTCGGCGGGAATGCTGCCGTCGGCGTTGATGTGCAGGATGGCGCCGGCATGATCGTGCAGATCCTGGGCGCGCTCGCGCTCGCCGCGGTCGCCGATGCCGAAGAACAGGCTGCCATCAGGCGCGAATGCGATGCGCGAGCCGAAATGCTGGCCGTTGCGGGTCAGCTTGTTCATCCGGAAGAGTTCCTTGACGTCGGTCAGGTCCGAATTATCCGCCGACAATGCCGCCCGCACCAGGACCGTTCCGAAACCGCCGTCTCCACTGGCCGCGAGCGTCAGGTAGAGCGTGCGGCTGGTGGCAAAATCGGGGGCAAGGGCGATGTCGAGCAGGCCACCCTGGCCCTGCTCGGCCACCTCAGGCACGCCGGAAAGCGGCGCCGAGGCCTTGCCGTCGCGGATGATGCGCAGCCGACCGGCGCGCTCGCTGACGATGTAACTGCCGTCCGGCAGCACCTCGACGGACCAGGGATGTTCGAGCCCGCTCGCCAGCGTTTCGACGAGAACGTCGCCATGCTGGGAGGGAAACTCACGCGTTTCCTGTGCTGCGGCAGCAAACGGGGCGGCAAACGAAACAAGGCCGGCGAGGAGCGGCAGCGCGCGAATTGTTCCCGCCATCCGGGTCGTTTCCAGCCTTGATGCCTGCGCCTGCCACATTCGATATCTCCGATCAGTTCATGCCGCCACACGCCAAGCTGGAGTGGTCACCCGGTTCGTTCAAGTCAAATCGGATCAAAATGGCTTTATTTCGAAACCGAGCCTGTCGTCAGCGGCACCGGATGCTGCTCGCCGACCAGTTCGGCGGTCACGATGTAGCGCATCGGTCCCGGCTCGATCGCATCGAAAGGGAAGCAGGTGGCAAGCGCCAGCTTGTGGCCACTGGCCGAGGCGTTGATGCCGCTCTCGTCCCAGCGCGCGACCCGGCCTTCGCCGGCGCGGAAGAGAAAGCGCCGCCCGTCCTTGCGGGTCAGCACCAGCAGGTCGCCCGCGGACACATCCTTCAGCCAGCGGAAATGCGTGTCGCGGTGGGCGGCGATGACCGAGGTGCCTTCGTCGCCGGGAAGGGGGGTGTTTGTGAGCCAGGCAGGTCCGAAGGCAAGCGCCTGGCCGCTTGCGCCCTTGAGCACGATCGCCGAGCGGTTGATGCGCGGCGCCATGATTTCCGCTGTCGTTTCGAAGTCGGCCCAGGGCCAGGGCCTGCCATTGGCCTCGCCGTGCAATTGCGCCTCGAAGCTCTTTTTCAAGAGGACTTGAGAGACCTCGGCCTTGGCCTTCATGTAAAATCCCTTGCCGACCAGCATCAGGCCGGCAAGGGCGAACAGGGCAATGAGCGCGACCACGATCGTCTCGATCGCCGAAAGACGGGCGAGGAAGCCCGGGCGTGGCCCGGGCAGGTCGTCGTCAGCGGCCATGGCGTCGAACCCCTGATGTGACGAGGGCGGCGATCTGCCCACGCCAGAAGACGAAGGTGCTGCCGGCAGCAAGGGCAAAGGCGAGCAGCATCAGCCCGATGAGGATCTGCTTGTCTGCTTCGGTTGCCGTCTGCGGCAGGTTCACCTGGTTGTTGGCTTCGGCAATCAGGCCGGCGGCGCGCGCCGTCGGTGCCGCCAGCATGCGGTCGGCGGTCAGCATTGCGAGCTTCGTCTGGCTTTCGGCCGAAGCCTCGCGCTCGTCGACCTTTTCTGTCGCATCGGACTTCTCGCCGAAAACCTTGCCGAAGTCCCAGCCGGCCGGCAGGTTGAGCGGCACAGCGGTTTCCGTCAGGTTTTCGCCGGCGGGCCGCGACGGTGTCGCATCGACGGCGACAAGGCTGGTGACGCGCGAGACCAGGTGATGGGCGAGCGCGACGGTTTCGATCTGCCTGTCGAGCGTTGCCGGGTCGGCGATCGTCGCCGCGCTTGCCTCGAGATCGTCGATCTTACGGCGGGCCCAGAGCTTGGCGACGCCTTCGCCGGTTGCCGCCTTGGCGATGTCCATCTCGACGCGCCAGGGCTGGTCGCCGGCCTTGCCGACGATGCGAAGCTTGCCTTCCGGCGCGGCGCCGTCGAGTTCGGCCGTCAGCACGACCGGCTCGCCGCGATAGAGATCGGGCATCGGGTTCGGGGTGATGTCGCCCGTGGCCGCACCCTCGAAAGTGGCGGAGATGTCGGTCATAACAGGGCTCTCGAGCTTGGTGAAAAGCTCGCCCATACGGGCGGCCACCTGGCTCTCGGAACCGATCAGCGTGAAGGTGCCGCGGCCGTACTCAGCCGCCTTGGTCATGAAATGGCTGTTGGGCGCGGACCCGATGCCGACGGTGAAGACGCGCGCGTCGCCGCGGTTGTTCTGGATTTCCTGGAAAAGCTGGCCTTCATTGCCGATGGCGCCATCGGTGAGGAAGACCACCTGGCGAAGGGCGCCAGCGGCAACCGGTCCCTGCGTGCGCAGGGCCGCTTCCAGCGCCGGCAGCATTTCGGTGCCGCCGTCGGCGGTCAGGCCGCGCACGAAGGAGATCGCGTCCTCGCGCTTGTCAGGTGTCGCCTCGACGAGCCCAGGGAAATGCACAGTCATCGTGTCGTCGAAGCGGATGACGTTGAACCGGTCTTCCGGCTTCAGCCGCGAGATCGCCAGCGCCAGGCTTTCCTTTGCCTGCTCCATCGACGGGCCGGCCATCGAGCCGGAATTGTCGATGACGAAGACCACCTCGCGCCGGAGTGGTTTGTCAGTCGCGGTCGCAGTGACCGGCGGGGTGACGAAAGACAGGAGATAGGTCTTGCCGTCGACGGTCTCGCGGAAGAGGCCAGCATAGGGGCTCTTGCCTGCGACAGCCTTCCAGCTGAGTTCGAAATCCCTGTCGGCCGGAACGCTTCCTGCTTTCAACGTGATCTTGCGAGTAAGCTGGTCGAGGGTGGTCGTTTCGATCTCGTGAAAGGCCGATGTCACTTCGCCGATCGGGAAGCCCGCCTTCAGGTTGATCGTCAACGTCACCGGGTTGATCCTGGCGTTCTCGCGCGGATCAAGCACCGGCGGCTCGATCTTTTGGCGATCGGGGACCGGATCGCTGACGGCATAACCGGAGCGGCTGTCGAGATCGACGGTCTGGACGACCGGCTGCGGATTGTAGCGAGGGGCGACCACCATCGGGAAGCGGAAGGTGAAGGCGTCGTTCGACTGGCGCACACCGCTTTGATATTCGATCTGCACCACCACCGTTTCGCCAGGGCCGATATTGGCGACCTGATTGGTGAAGAGGTTGGGGCGTTGCTGCTCGAGCAGCGCCGCCTTCTTGCCCTCGGCCTTTGCCTGCTCGTAGATCTCCTTGGCCGCCTGGCGCGGCTTGATCTGACCCTCGATGAAGCGGTCGCCGATCTGCATCTTCAGCGTGTCGACGGCGGAATCATCGGGAAGCGGGAAGACATAGGTGCCTTCGACCCATCCCTTGCTCGGGTTCTGGAACCGTTGCGTCACCCGGGTGCGCATGATCGGGCCGTTGACGTCGATCTGAACGTCGGTCGCCAGTCGCGGCGCCTCGACGAAATAGCCGGGCTCCTTGGAGGGGAAGAGCAGGGCGCCGGTGCCCATGTCGTTGGGCCTGACATAGCCGGCCATCTGCTCGGGCCTGGCGTTTGCTGTCTGGGCCGAGGCCTGGGTCATCAGGCCGAGGATCATCACGATGCAGGCGGCGAGCGCTGCGAGCGCCAGATACATGCCCCAGCGCGCTTCGTTTTGCCGTGTCCGTGATTCAGCGATTTCGTCGTCGAGAAACATTGCATACCCCCGTCATGCCATGCGTTCGGATCATGGAAGGAAAGGCCCGGAAATCGGCTGTTGCGGGACGGAATTGCGGCGTTCCGCGACAGTTGTTGTGGCCAAAATATGGCTTTTCGAAAAAAGTCGAAATCCGCTGTTTTTTCTGAATAAATCGGGACCGTGGCACGTGTCTGACTGACCGCGCCTTCATCGGATGGAAGCCCCGGTTTCTTGTCGGTATGCGGACCGTTCTGGCCGGGGCTGCCATCACCTCAGGCGGAGCGCGTCGATCGTGATTGCTGATCACACTCATGAAACTTTGTCATGGTGACGCATTTTGCCCGCATTCCGGCGGTTTTTCAGGCTCTGGCGCTTGCAAGACCGGGCGTCTTTCGACATAGACCTAACCGCTATGGAGCCTGACTTTTTCGTTCCGTAGCGCTCACCGCGTCTCGAAACGATCAGGACCTTTCATCATGGCCTTCCTTGCCGATGCCCTTTCCCGTGTAAAGCCTTCCGCCACCATCGCCGTTTCGCAGAAAGCCCGCGAGCTGAAAGCGAAGGGACGCGACGTGATCGGCCTTGGTGCAGGGGAGCCGGATTTCGACACGCCTGATAATATCAAGAAGGCTGCGATCGACGCGATCAACCGCGGCGAGACGAAGTACACGCCGGTATCCGGCATTCCGGAACTGCGCGAAGCGATCGCCAAGAAGTTCAAGCGCGAGAACAACCTCGACTACACCGCCGCCCAGACGATCGTCGGCACCGGTGGAAAGCAGATTCTTTTCAACGCCTTCATGGCGACCCTGAACGCGGGCGATGAAGTCGTCATCCCGGCGCCCTACTGGGTTTCCTACCCGGAGATGGTGGCGCTGTGCGGCGGCACGCCGGTGACTGTTTCGGCGACGCAGGAAAACAACTTCAAGCTCCAGCCTGCCGACTTGGACAAGGCGATCACGCCGAAGACCAAGTGGTTCATCTTCAACTCGCCGTCCAACCCGTCGGGCGCTGCCTACAGCCACGCAGAACTCAAGGCGCTGACCGACGTCCTGATGAAGCACCCGCATGTCTGGGTGCTGACCGACGACATGTACGAGCACCTGACCTATGGCGACTTCAAGTTCGCGACCCCTGTCGAAGTCGAGCCCGGCCTCTACGACCGCACGCTGACCATGAACGGCGTCTCCAAGGCCTATGCCATGACCGGCTGGCGCATCGGCTACGCCGCCGGCCCGCTGCAGCTGATCAAGGCCATGGACATGATCCAGGGCCAGCAGACCTCGGGCGCAACCTCGATCGCGCAGTGGGCTGCCGTCGAGGCGCTCAACGGCACACAGGACTTCATCCCCGAGAACAAGAAGATCTTCGAAGGTCGCCGTGATCTCGTGGTGTCGATGCTGAATCAGGCCAAGGGCATTGCGTGCCCGACGCCGGAAGGCGCCTTCTACGTCTACCCGTCCTGCGCCGGCCTGATCGGCAAGACCGCACCGTCGGGCAAGGTCATCGAGACTGATGAAGACTTCGTCTCCGAGCTGCTCGAAGCCGAAGGCGTTGCCGTCGTGCATGGCTCGGCCTTTGGCCTCGGCCCGAACTTCCGCATCTCCTACGCGACGTCGGAAGCGCAGCTGGAAGAAGCATGCCGCCGCATCCAGCGCTTTTGCGGCGCCTGCAAGTAAGCTCAGGCATTCCATCTCATGAAAAGCCCGCCGGCAACGGCGGGCTTTTTTGTTCGTAAACGGATTCAACGGGCGGTCAATTTGATTCAAGCGCGGCGGCTAAGGCGTTGAAATCAGAGTCGAACTGCCCTTCGTTCAAGCCCCCGGAACCTCGTCATCGCCGACGACGCCGCCCTCGCTTTCGAGAATGGAGAGGCGACGTGCCTCGGAACGGGTAAACTTCAGGCAGACGCCGATGCCGCGTTCGCCTTCCGGCAGAAAAATGGCGCCGGCATTTTCGAGTGCATGCGTCAGCGACACGATCACCGCGTCGGCGGGCTTTTCCAGCTTGCGCTCGAACTTCAGGATCGTGTCTTCGTCGACGCCTGAAAAGCTCGCCAGCATCTCGCGCGAAATTTCGATCAGAGCCCGGGCGGCGCGGCACTGTGGACCTGTAATCATCGTCACCTCCAGTTGCGGCGAGGATGCGTGAAGCCCGGCGGCGGGTCAACAGCAAGCGAGGGCCCGCGACCTTTCGACCGCGGACCGTTTTGCTCGAGCCGGTTGGTTATGACGATGTTTAGGCGAGCGGCGGACGCTGCTTTCGCCGGCGCCTGCCACCCGTGGACGACAGAACCCTATTTTGCCCGCATTCCCTCGATGATGCCGGAGATCTCGTCGGCACCGAAGCCGCCGGCGAGGCGCTTTTGCGCCAGTCTTTCGATCGGATCCATGAACGCCGGATCGATGCCCTGGCTGCGGCTTGCGGCGACGATATTGGTGATCGCCACCGATTGCATCGCAAGGTTCGACATCACGTCGCGGGCGTGGTCGCCGCTGTCGATCCGCTCGGCAAGGTCGGGCAGAGCCGTCATCATCGCTGCCAGCCAGGGCTCGACGAAGGCTAGGAACTGTATTGCCGTGACGCCAACGCTGCCGGCAAGCGCCGTTGCGTGCAGATAGCCGCCGAAGAGGCCGTACATCGCCGACAGCAATGCGAGGTCGTTGACCGCGGCGAGAACAGGATCTTCGCCGAGATAGTGGCTCTGGCCAAAGGCAGCCAGTTACTCCTTTGCGCCCTCAAACGCATCGGCGCTGCCGCTGTAGAGAATGAAGGCGTGCGACGAGCCGATCATCGGCGGCGTCGCCATGATGCCGCCGTCGAGATAGAGCGCACCGTATCCGCCAAGACGGCCGGCGATCGCCCGGACCTCGTCCGGGCGACCATCGGTGAGGTTGACGACGGTCTTGCCGGCCAGCAAGGGAGCGGCGTCGGCAAGCGTGGCTTCAGCGGCGGTATAATCGGTGAGGCACAGCACGATCACGTCGCTGACGTCGATGGCTTCCTGCACCGTTCCGGCTCGGCGCGCGCCGCGGGCAACAAGTGTGTCAGCCCGCGCCTGGGTGCGGTTCCAGACCGTCGTTACGTTGCCTGCTTCGATGAGGGCGTTTGCGAGGGCCGTGCCCATGGCGCCGAGGCCGATGATGGTGATGCAATTGGACATCCGATTCTCCGTTCTGGCTTGTTTCAGGCAGCCGGCGACAATTGCTGGCCGAGACCGCCATCGACCGTCAGCCTCGCGCCAGTGGTAAACGTCGCGTCGAAGGCGAGGAACAGCACGGCGCGGGCCACTTCGTCGGCGGTGCCGTTGCGGCCCATGGGCGTGATCGCGTCCCCCAGCGCCTTGAACTCTGCACGCTCGGCATCGGTGATGCCGGCAACGCCCTTGGTCGGCGTGTCGATGAAGCCGGGGCTGACCGAGTTGACGCGGATGCCGCGTGGCAACAGTTCGGCGGCAAAGACGGAGGCAAACGAGATCAGTGCCGCCTTGCTGCCGCTATAGACAGCCATGCCCGCATGACCGCCGACATCGGCGACAGAAGAGGTGAAGACGATGGAGCCGCCGTCGCGGATGAGCGGCGCCAGCCGCTGCACGGTGAAGAAGGCGCCCTTGGTGTTGATGGTGAACTGTCGGTCGTAGGAGGCCTCCGTCACCTGGTCGAACGGTTCGAGCAGCGACGTGCCGGCGTTGACGTGCAACAGATCGATCGACCCCAGCTTTTGGCCGACGGTCGCCCCGAGCACGGCGATCTCGCCGAGGTCGGAGATGTCGGATTTTACCGCATGGACACGCGCCCCGAAGCGCTCCTGGATCTTGGCGAGGTTGGCCGCATTGTTGCCGGTCAAGAGTACTTCCGCGCCGCCGTTGACGAGCCGTTCGACTGTCGCCAGGCCCATGCCATGCGTGCCGCCGATGACGACGGCTTTCTTGTCCTGATAGCTACCCATGATCTTTTCCTTCGATGTGAGTTCGATGGAGAAGAGATAAATTCATGGACGATATTGCGGAAGACGGGCAAATGTGGATGTATCGTCCACATTTGTAGACATCGGAAAATGGCCATGCGCAATCTCAACGACTTCATCGTCTTTGCCCATGTGGTCGATCACAAGGGGTTCGCGCCGGCCGCGCGCGCGCTCAACATGCCGAAATCGACGCTGAGCAAGCGCGTGGCCGAACTGGAAAAGACACTCGGCGTCAGGCTGATCAACCGCACGTCGCGCCGCTTCACCGTGACCGAGATCGGCGAGGACTTCTATCGACATGCCGCGGCGATGCTGATCGAGGCGGATGCGGCCGAAGCCATCGTCAAGGGCCGGCTCGCTGAGCCGAGCGGCACGGTCAGGATCACCGCCTCAGTGCCGACGGCGCAGATGACGCTGGCAGGCCTTCTACCGCCGTTGGCGCTCGCATACCCTAAGATGCGCGTGATGGTGCACGCGACCGACCGTTTCGTCGACGTCGTCCAGGAAGGCTTCGACATCGCCGTGCGCGATCACTTCGCGCCCTTGCCCGATTCGGGTCTTGTGCAGCGGCGGGTGGCAACGGACGCCATCTGGCTGGTGGCGGCACCGGCCTATCTCGAAAGCCGCGGGGCCCCGCGCGAACCGAGCGAGCTTTCGCGTCATGACGGACTTCTGGCGTCGTTGACCGCCGAGGGATGGACGATGCGCAATGATGCGGGTGTGGTCGTCCGGGTCCGTCCGGAGCCGCGTTTCCTTGCGGACGAATCCAATGTGCTCCGTGCGGCCGCCGTTTCCGGCCTCGGCATCACCGCGCTGCCGCGCAAACTCTGCCGGGCGGAAATCGAGGAGGGCAGCCTCGTTCGTGTCCTGCCCGATTGGGAAGCGGGCAGCGTCACCACGACCCTGCTGATGCCGCATCGGCGGGGGCAACTGCCGTCGGTGCGCGCGGTGGTCGACTTCATCGCCGAGCATCTGCCCGGCGCGCAAGGGTCGGCCGCATAGCTGCAATGATTGGCCAGATGGCGTGCATCACTGCCGTTGCGCGTCGGGCGGCCCCAACCTATCCTTCGCCCGAACGGATGCCCGAGTTGTCGAATGATCCCGCACGAGAACCATCAATGGACTTATTGGCTGGGCCGGGCGTCGCCTGAAGTCGAGTACGCCTTCTGGGCTGGCGGGCCTGCACCGGCACTTGGCATGCATTTCCACCCCGAAAGCCAGCTGACGACGGTGCATTCCGGCTGTCGCGCCTTTCAGGTGGGAAGCGTGATACTCCGGGTCGAGGCGGGGCAGTGCCTGCACATTCCCGCCGGTATGCCGCACCGAAGCCTTGCTGCCGAGCCCGAGGGCGCGCAATGCCTCAACCTCTACGCTGCCCTGCCGGATGCAGGCTGTGGCCCCACAGTATACTCGCTTCGTGAACTCGGGCTTTCCGAAGGGGAGGCCGATCCGCTCGCGCTGCTCCGCGGCGTTGGGGAACGATTGCAAGCGGGTGGCAGGTTGCCGGGACATGCGAGCGACGATCTCTGGCTTGGCGATATCGGTGTAAGCAGCATGACGGTCGGCAAGATCGCCGTTCGTCATGGTCTGAGCCGCGAAGGTTTCAGTCGTCGGTTCACGCGGCTGATCGGTATGTCGCCGCACGCCTATCGGCTGATGCACCGCCTGAACGCGGCCCGGCGCGATCTGCGATCGGAAACGTCGGTGGCCGACATCGCAGCAAAATATGGTTTTGCCGACCAGAGCCATCTCGGCCGTCATTTCCGCCGCGTCTTCGGCGCCACACCACGCGCCTATGGCGAAAACATGCGGGCGGTCACAAACGTTCCAGACGTGGTCACGGCCACAGGCTAGATCTCTTCGCATCATTGCGAAAGGCATGGCATGGACGGACTGATCGCGCCTCTTCTGTTTCTCGCCGGCATAGCCGGCGGCATCATCAATGCGCTAGCAGGGGGCGCAACGCTGATCACCTTCCCGGCGATGCTTGCCGCGGGTCTTCCGCCTGTTGTTGCCAATGCCTCGAATGCC
This sequence comes from Ensifer sp. Root127, assembly GCF_001425225.1. Classification (NCBI taxonomy): domain Bacteria; kingdom Pseudomonadati; phylum Pseudomonadota; class Alphaproteobacteria; order Hyphomicrobiales; family Rhizobiaceae; genus Ensifer; species Ensifer sp. Root127. Next base: position 9,341 of record NZ_LMDX01000002.1, on the reverse strand, counting down.
ATTGCCATCGCACCTGGGCACCTGCTGGCGGCGATTGCCGATCGCGAGAAGCTGCCGACCTTCGATCGGCGCATGCTGGTCCTGCACGCCCTCTGCGTCGTTGGCGGCGTCATCGGCGCACTGGTTCTGCTTGCGCTTCCCGATCGCCTCTTCGTGCTGCCGGTTCCCGGGCTCATCGGCCTTGCCACGCTGCTCTTTGCGTTTGCGCCGCGCATCGGCCAGTGGACCGTAACGCATCGCGGGAAGGGACAAGCATCAAGGACCGAAGGAATGGCCGCGCTGTTTGCCACTTCGATCTATGGCGGTTTCTTTGGTGCGGGGCTCGGCATCCTCCTGACGGCGGTGCTTTCGCTGCAAGAGCCGGGCGACATCCGCAAGGTCAAGGTGATGAAGAACCTGCTCGGCAGCTGTGTCAGCCTCGCGGCGATCGTCATCTTCATCGCGAAGGGCATGGTGCAATGGCCTGAGACGCTGACGATGTTGTCGGGCGCGCTGATCGGCGGCTATGCCGGCGGTCATCTGGTGCGGGTGCTGCCGGCCCAAGTCGTGCGGCTGTTCGTGATCCTCTCCGGCGCGGTCATGACCTGCGTCTATGCCGGCCGCTACTGGTTTTAAGGATGGCAGAAAGTTAGGGTTCAAATGAAAAAGGCCCGCTTGGAGCGGGCCTCTATGCTGTCTCGGTCGCGCGCTCAGCGCTCGGCAAGCGCCGGTTCGCCCTTTTTCTCGCGCACGAGGTTCATGAACCGGCGGAAGAGGTAGTGGCTGTCCTGCGGGCCCGGCGAGGCTTCCGGGTGATGCTGCACCGAGAACACCGGCTTGCCGGCGACGCGCAGGCCGCAATTGGTGCCGTCGAACAGCGAAATGTGAGTCTCTTCAACACCTTCCGGCAGCGACTTCGAATCGACCGCGAAGCCGTGGTTCATCGAGACGATCTCGACCTTGCCCGTGGTGTGATCCTTGACCGGATGGTTGGCGCCATGGTGGCCCTGGTGCATTTTTTCGGTCTTGCCGCCAAGCGCCAGCGCCAGCATCTGGTGACCGAGGCAGATACCGAACACCGGGATATCGCTCTTCAGCAGGTCCTGGATGACAGGCACGGCGTATTCGCCGGTTGCCGCCGGGTCGCCCGGGCCGTTGGAGAGGAAGATGCCGTCCGGCTTCTGGGCAAGCACCTCTTCGGCGCTCGTCGTTGCCGGCATCACGGTGACGCGGGCGTTGAGGCCGGTGAAGAGGCGCAGGATGTTGCGCTTGACGCCGTAGTCGAGGGCGACGACGTGGTAGTCGGCCTCGGCATCGCCGAGCGTCGAATAGCCTTCGTCCCAGACCCAGGGCTTCTCGGTCCACTGCGAGGACTGGCCGGAGGTCGCGACCTTGGCAAGATCGAGGCCTTCAAGCCCGCTCCAAGCCTTGGCTTCCTTCTTCAGCGTCTCGATGTCGAAGACGCCTGAGGGATCGTGGGCGATGACGGCGTTGGGCATGCCGTTTTCGCGGATCCAGGCGGTGAGTGCCCGGGTGTCGATGCCGCAGAGGCCGATGATGCCGCGGGCTTTCAGCCAGGCATCGAGGTGCTTGACGGACCGGTAGTTCGACGGCTCGGTGATATCGGCCTTGAAGATCACGCCGACCGCGCCGTGGCGGGCTGCCGGCGTCAGGTCTTCGATGTCCTCGTCATTGGCGCCGATATTGCCGATGTGCGGGAAGGTGAAGGTGACGATCTGGCTGAGGTAGGAAGGATCCGTCAGGATTTCCTGGTAGCCGGTCAGTGCCGTGTTGAAGCAGACTTCCGCCTGCACCTTGCCGGTTGCGCCGATGCCCTTGCCTTCGATGACGGTGCCATCGGCAAGAACGAGCAAAGCGGTGGGTTTTTCAGTGGTCCATGCGGGTGTCGCGGTCATCGTTCCTATCCCGTTGCGGCGCGAGGCGGGGCTTGAAAGCCCGACGGCTGATCGCCATTTTATGTGCTCAGGCATGGACGCGCGGAATCCCCGCGAAAAGTGCTCACATGCCAATGTCGTGCAGGTGCGGGAAAATAGCCAAAGCGCAAAGCCCGGTCAACCAGCCGCTGTGAATTGTCTGGAAATAAAATTCCTTTTAATTCAAGCGGTTGTGTAATCCGTTTGATTGCACCTGCCACACTGGTTTAAGACGACGACAACATTGACGCATCGAACCGGTTCCGGGCAAGAGCACCGCGGGCCGGCTTCGACATGGAGAAAGACATGCGCGACCAGTTCGCTGAGGTACTGAAAGAAGCCCTGAAGGCCAAGGACACGCGGCGCACCTCAACCGTGCGGCTGATCCAGGCTGCGATCAAGGATCGTGATATTGCCAACCGTGGCCTGGGCAAGGATCCGGTCGGCGACGACGAGATCCTGCAGATCCTCGCCAAGATGATCAAGCAGCGCGAGGAATCGGCGCGCATCTACGACCAGGGCGGCCGGCCGGAGCTTGCCGAGCAGGAGCGGCAGGAAATCGTCATCATCAACCAGTTCCTGCCGGCTCAGTTGCCAGAGGATAAGGTCAAGGAACTCTGTGCTTCGGTGATCCAGGAAACCGGCGCGCACGGGCTTCGCGACATGGGCAAGTGCATGAACGCGCTCAAGGAACGGTATCCCGGCCAGATGGACTTCGCCAAGGCCTCCGGCCTGGTCAAGGACCTGCTGAAGTAACCGACTGCGCCCGCTCGTCTGCGGCGGGCGCCGTTGCGGCATTGAAATTGCCGGTGAGCCTTTCATGGGCCTGATCGATCAGCGCGAACTTCTCCGCCTGATAATCCCAATATTCCCGGATGAAACCCTGCGACAGCCAGAGGCTGCTGCGACCCGGCGGGCCATCCCATCCCATGCCGCTGGGCACGGCGTTGAAGAAGCCGGCGCTGGATGCAAGTGCTTCGACGGTGATGGCCATGATGCGGGATCCGAGGTCGGGAGGCGAATTCATCCTGTTGTGCTTGGTCGGAGTCAGGGTCGATGCACGGCCTGGGTGTAGAAACATGTTCGCGCTAGACGCGCATCATCCGATGACCTACAGCAAGCGGGGTTTGCAATTGCCTTTTTACAGCCTGTGAATTGCGGGCAAGGCCGGTCAGCGCTGTGGCGTCCGGCGGTTTCGCCGCCTATATGGAGGATTGACCAGAGGTACCCATGCGCTTTTCACAGTCCTTTCTTGACGAGATACGCGACCGCGTGCCGATTTCGGACGTGATCGCCAAACGCGTCACCTGGGATCGGCGCAAGACCAATGTCTCGCGCGGCGACTACTGGGCCTGCTGCCCGTTCCACGGCGAGAAATCTCCGAGCTTCCACTGCGAGGACCGCAAGGGCCGCTACCATTGCTTCGGCTGTGGCGTTACCGGCGACCACTTCCGCTTCCTCACCGATCTCGAAGGCCTGAGCTTCCCCGAGGCGGTGCAGCAGATCGCCGACATGGCCGGTGTTGCCATGCCGCAGCCCGACCCGCAGGCCGAGAAGCGCGAAAAGGAACGCACCAGCCTGCTCGATGTGATGGAGCTGGCGACCCAGTTTTTCGAGGACCAGCTACAGACGGCCAATGGCGCCAAGGCGCGCGCCTATCTGCGCGAGCGCGGGCTGACCGGCCGCACCATCGAGACCTTTCGCCTCGGCTTTGCGCCCGACAGCCGCAATGCGCTGAAGGAATTTTTGGCCGGCAAGGGCATCGGCAAGGAGCAGATAGAGGCCTGCGGCCTGGTGGTGCATGGTCCCGAAGTGCCGGTTTCCTACGACCGCTTCCGTGACCGCATCATGTTTCCGATCCTGTCGTCGCGCGAAAAGGTCATCGCCTTCGGCGGCCGCGCCATGTCGCCGGATGCGCCGGCGAAGTATCTCAATTCGAATGAGACCGAGCTCTTCCACAAGGGCAACGTGCTCTACAACTTTGCCCGGGCACGCCGTGCAATGTCCGGGGGCAGCCGCCCCGGTGATGCCGGGCAAAACGAAAGTGCTACGGCGACGATCATCGCGGTCGAGGGCTATATGGACGTGATCGCGCTCCACCAGGCGGGCGTCGAGAATGCCGTTGCGCCGCTTGGAACAGCACTCACCGAAAACCAGCTCGATCTGCTCTGGAAGATGACGTCGCAGCCGGTGCTCTGCTTCGATGGCGACGGCGCCGGCATCCGCGCTGCCAACCGCGGCGTCGATCTGGCGCTGCCGCATCTGAAACCCGGCCGCTCGGTGCGCTTTGCCATGCTGCCTGACGGCAAGGACCCGGACGATCTGGTGCGGCAAGAGGGGCGGGCGCCCTTCGACCAGGTGCTGGCCAATGCAAGGTCGCTGGCCGAGATGGTCTGGCAACGTGAAATCCAGGGCGGCTCGTTCGATACGCCGGAAAAACGCGCCGAACTTGAAGCGAGGCTGAAGCAGGTCACCGCCGTCATTGCCGACGAAAGTGTGCGGCGCCACTATGGCCAGGACATGCGCGACCGGCTGCACGCCTTCCTGCAGGCCTCAAGCCCCGGTCGCGGCGGCGAGCGGCGGCAATTCGAGCGCGGCGGCCGCCAGGGCGGCGGCCAACGCGGCGGGCAGGGTGGACGCCAGCCCAACACCTCGGGTCCGACGGCAATCTCGGACCGGCTGGCGCGCTCGTCGCTGGTCAGCGGCCAGCAGGCGGTGCCCTCGTTGCGCGAAAGCGTGCTGGCGCTCACCATCGTCAACCACCCGCAACTGCTGTTTGACGAATACGACGAGATCTCGACCATCGAGTTCGACCACCGCGATCTGCAACGCTGCTGGGCGGCGGTGCTCAATGCGGCTGCCGCCAACGGCCCGCGCCTGACGCGTGAAGGGCTGGTGGAACAGCTGGAAGCCGAAGGCTTTGCGCCCTTGATCGCGGCCATCGACCAGCAGATCCGCTATGCCCGGCTGTGGACGGCGACAGCTGCTGCGGCACCCGAGGATGCGCGCGAGGGTTACCTGCAGGCGCTGGCGCTGCACCAGCGCTCCAAGGCGTTGCATTGGCAGCGGCGCGAGCTGGAGCGGGAACTGGCGCATGCGACCGAGGAGGGAGACCTCGAGGCCGTGCCTCAGCTCCTGCGCACACTTCAGGAAGTACAGTTCGAAGTGACGCGGCTTGAAAACCAGGAAGCGATCATCGAAGGCTTCGGTGTGCTCTCCGGCCGCGTGAAGGGACCGGCGGCCCGGTGACCGCCGAAAAGTCGCGCGCCCACGCCGAAATCCGGTCCGGTCTCAACAGTATGCCGACTATTCGCGCCAATGTTCGGCCACCCAGGGAGCTGGGCGGATATAGTGGCGCAGGTAGCGGATTGGATTCTTTTCACGCCGGTCACCGGAAAACAGGCGCCGGATATGCCCGAGCGGCGTGTCCACGCGGCCGCGATAGCCATACTGTCCGTCGATCGCATGCTGCGGCAGCAGGCTGCGGGGGAAAAGCACCACGCGTGCATCGGTCGGCAGGCGCGGCGCGAAGAAGTAGTTTAGGGGGAGCGGCCAGTGGCAGTCCTGCCGGAAATGCAGCACCCAGCGCCTTGGGAAAAGTTTTACGCCGCCCGGCGCGTTGCGCGTCACGAAACGCTGCTCGAAGCGGTATTCATTGGCAACGGCTTGCGGATCGGCCAGGAACTTCTGCTGCAGCGGCACCAGCTTGCCGACCGGGAAGCGAAACAGCGAGGTCTGGCCGAGCCGTTCGAACGGCGTCGTCTGGTTGCGCGCCAGGATCACATCGTCGGGTTCTCCGACCTCGAAGAAGGCGTCGAGCGACCCGACGATGACGATATCGAGGTCCAGAAACAGCACCGGTCCGCTGAGGTTGCCCAGCTTGGCGCCCCATAGCCGAGATTTGTTCCAGATGCCCGGCGTCTTCTCGGGCATTTTTCCAATGTCCAGCGGCGGCAGATCCTCGCAGAGAATTTCCGGGTGCAGACCCTCGCGATTGTCGGTGAAGCAGGTGAAGGTGAAGGGCGGGGTGATGTTGCGCGCCGCCATGGCATAGAGGCGGTTGATGAAGGGCGCGCCGTATTTGGTCCCCCAGTTGATGCAGATTAACTGCTTGACGCCGCCGCTTGCCGCCAGAATGCTAGACATCGTTACTTTCCAGTTTTTTCAATCCACGAGATTGCCGGTGACCGGAAGGGTCGCATCGGCGGCGAGTTCAGCTAACAGGTCCGAAGCCGCCCGTCCAGCCGCCGCGATTTGCCTTGCTCTATTCCGTTGACCGGAAGGCTATGGCATTGCGGTCGCTTGGGGCGATGATGATCAGGTGATTCCCGTAAAGGAGATATGATGGAGATTGGGCAAAGGGCGCAATGCGCCAAGGGCGTCGCCGGCCATCTCTTCGACGGAGCCGCGCCGGCACCTTTGGATGTGCTCAAACGCGTCTATGGCTACTCCGCCTTTCGCGGCCGGCAGCAGGAGGTGGTCGAGCATGTGGCCGCCGGAGGCGATGCAGTCGTTCTGTTTCCGACCGGCGCCGGCAAGTCGCTCTGCTTCCAGATCCCTGCACTCTGCCGTCCCGGCCTCGGCGTCGTCGTTTCGCCGCTGATCGCGCTGATGCGCGATCAGGTCGAGGCGTTGAAGCAGCTCGGCGTCAATGCGGCGGCACTCAATTCGTCCCTGACGCGCGAAGAAGCGGTGGCCGTGCGCCGGCAGATTGCCGATGGCACGCTTGACCTCCTCTACGTCACGCCCGAGCGCATCGTCACCGATGGTTTCGCCGATCTCATCGGCAATGCCCGCATTGCGCTTTTCGCCATCGACGAGGCCCATTGCGTTTCGCAGTGGGGTCATGATTTCCGGCCGGAATATCGCACCCTCGGCCTGCTTGCCGAGCGCTATCCCGGCGTTCCGCGCATCGCGCTGACGGCGACGGCCGATCCGCATACCCGCGAAGACATTATCGAGCGCTTGTCGCTGCAGGGCGCCGAAGTCTTTACCACCAGCTTCGACCGACCGAACATCGCCTATGAAATTGTCGAGCGCGACCAGCCGCGCCAGCAGTTGCTGCGCTTTGTCTCCCGCTTCCGCGGATCGTCCGGCATCGTCTATTGCCTGTCGCGGGCAAAGGTCGAGGACACTGCGGAATGGTTGAACGGGCAGGGCATTCGAGCGCTGCCCTATCACGCCGGCATGGACCGGACGCTGCGCGACACCCATCAGGACGCGTTCCTCAAGGAGGAGAGCCTCTGCCTGGTCGCAACCGTCGCCTTCGGCATGGGCATCGACAAGCCGGATGTGCGCTATGTCGCCCATCTCGATCTGCCGGGCTCGGTCGAGGCCTATTACCAGGAGACCGGCCGCGCCGGACGTGACGGCCAACCGTCCGAGGTCTGGATGGCCTATGGCATGGCCGACGTCTTGCAGCGCCGCCGGATGATCGACGAGGGCGCAGTGGCGGACGAAATCAAGCGCATCGAGCGCGGCAAGCTCAATGCGCTTTTGGCGATCTGTGAGACGGCTGGCTGCCGCCGACAGGCGATCCTCGCGCATTTCGGCGAGGCGCATCCCGGTCGTTGCGGTCATTGCGATACCTGCCTGAAGCCCGTGGAAACCTGGGACGGCACCGAGGCCGCGATCAAGGCGCTCGCCGCCGTCTACCGCACCGGCGAGCGCTTCGGCACCGGCCATGTCGTCGACGTGCTGATGGGGACCGTCAACGAAAAGACCGAGCGTTTCGGCCATGTCGACATCCCGGTCTTCGGCGCCGGCAAGGATCTGCCGGCGCGTACCTGGCAATCGGTGTTTCGGCAATTGCTGGCCGCCGGTCTCGTCAGCGTCGATCACACGGCCTTCGGCGCAGTCAAGCTCGAAGCGGAGGCCCGCGCCGTGTTCAAGCGCGAGCGCCAGGTGCTGTTTCGCAAGGACCGCCCGCAGACGGGCAAGGCGGCGCGGCAGGCGAAATCGGGCAGCCAGCGCGAGCGCGCCGACCTTGCCGGTTCCGACCTCGAACTGTTCGAACTGCTGCGCGCCGAGCGCTTCACCATCGCCAAGGACCTGAACGTGCCGCCCTACGTCGTCTTCCCGGATGCAACGCTGATCGCGCTCGCCAAGGAGCGCCCGCGCGGCTTCGACGAGCTGCTCGACATCCCCGGCATCGGCGAAAGCAAACGCGAGCGGTACGGCGAGGCATTTCTGGCCGTGATCGACGGGTATTTGGAGGGGTGAGGCCCGACGATTAGCTCTCGCGGTTGGGCTTTGTCCCGATTCTCGTATCTTTTCGGCACTGGTGCAGTACGAAGTTGGGGGAGTTCCGCCCTCAGACCAGCTAAGTCGCGCCGCCGACGCGGCGCGGCTGGATTCCTGTGACAAGCACAGGAATGAGGGCGTGGCGGGCGGTCGAAATTCTTTCACCCAACTACAATTTTTACTTGTGCAATAAGCGCGATATCGCCAATTTCCCTTTCATGAGGGGCTATGTCTACATCCTCGCGTCCAAGCGAAAGGCACGCTTTATGTTGGCGTGACGAAGGATCTCGCCACCCGGCTTTACGAACATCAGAACGACCTGACGCCCGGCTTCACATCGAGATACGTCAAGACGCTGGTCTGGTTTGAGGAGTTTGATTTGCTGACCGCGGCGATAACTCGGGAGAAAACGATCAAGAAATGGCCTCGAAAGTGGAAGTTGAACCTGATCGAACGCATGAACCCGGATTGGGAGGATATCTCGCCCTATCTGCATGCCCTCTGACCAATGATCCCGTCTCATTGTCCTGAGCTTGGGATAATATTGCCGCGATTGTTGGGGACCAGATTCTGAATACGCTGGCTGCAACTACGTCCCCTCCCTCATTCCTGTGCTTGTCACAGGAATCCAGCCGCGCTGCGTCGGCGGCGCGAATGGATGGTGCTTGATGGGACAAAGGGTGCCAGCTTCGATCTTCGACCGCTCAAAAGCTGGAGTGGCCGAAGCAATATGTCTCGCACCGCCAAGGGCGCGACATAAAATTTCAGACCAGCGGGTCTGTTGCGAAAGGCCCTGTCGTTTTCCCTCACTACTGCCTCTGCGCATGGCCTGGCCGCTGGAATTTGCTGCAACGGGAAAGCTGTCGTGGTACTCGTCTGGCACGAAACGTCCTTTTCACAGTGAAAGCGGCCCGCCATGACCAATGCTTTTCTTTCCCACCTCCGCTCCGAACTCGATGGCTTGAAATCATCCGGTCTCTACAAGTCGGAGCGGGTGATCGTCTCGAAACAGGCGGGCGAGATCGAGGTTGCCTCGGGCGAGCGGGTGCTGAACTTCTGTGCCAACAACTATCTCGGCCTGGCCGACAATGCGGAACTGACTGAGGCCGGCAAAAAGGCTGCTCACTGAGGCCGGCAAAAAGGCTGCTCGAAAAACAAGCACCATCCAGCCGGTTCCATCAAAAC